>NZ_JBYSWM010000008.1:0-110518 GCF_058781125.1 Pseudogulbenkiania sp. FW507-F1
GCGGCATTGCCGTGTGAAAGTAGGACACCGCCAGACTCCCCTCAAGAAAGCCCAGCTCATACGAGCTGGGCTTTTTGTATTGGGGCGACGGAATGCATCCCTGGTCGCCGCCGTTTTACCGGCAAGGCGGTGCTTGGGGGCCGCCGTGACGGATGGTATCCTGACTGACTTGTCGAGCCGCAAGGCCGTGGCGCGCAGATGTAGACGCGTCCGGTCAGTTTGAAGGAAATCCATGAGCTATCCCTCTCCCCTGTTTGAAAACAAGATTTGTCCGCCGGAGCAGCTGACCGAACGGCTGGCGACGCTGCCGCGCCCGCTGGTCTTCACCAACGGCTGCTTCGACATCCTGCATCGCGGCCACGTGACCTATCTGGCGCAGGCGGCGGCGCTGGGGGCAGGCTTGGTGGTGGCGATCAACACCGATGCCTCGGTCAAGCGCCTGGGCAAGGGCGACGACCGGCCGATCAATTCCCAGGACAACCGCGCCGCGGTGTTGGCGGCGCTGGAGAGCGTCAGCCTGGTGACGTGGTTCGATAGCGATACCCCGGCCGAGCTGATCGAGGTGGTCAAGCCCGACGTGCTGGTGAAGGGGGGCGACTGGACCCCGGACCGCATCGTCGGCGCGGCTCAAACGCTGGCACGCGGCGGCCAAGTGCATTCTATCCCGTTCCTGTTCGACACCTCGACCACCGCGACGCTGCAGAAGATCCGCGAAAGCGAAGGCAAGGCGTGAGCGAGCAATACGCGTTCGCGGTGCTGAGGGCGCTGTCCGACGGCCGCTTTCATTCCGGCGAGGCGATCGCGCAGCAGTTGGGGGTGTCGCGCACCCTGGTGTGGCAGGCGGTGCACGTCATCGAGAACGATTTCGGACTGACGGTGTACAGCGTGCGCGGCCAGGGCTACAAGTTGGCCGAAGGGTTCGAATGGCTGGATGTGGCGGCGATCCGCGCCGGACTCTCGCCAGCGGCGGCGGAGGCTCTCACCGTGGCGGTGGCGGAGCGCATCGATTCGACCAATTCCCAGCTGATGCAGCATGCCACCAGCAGCGATCTGCACGGCCTGGTGCTGGCCGCCGAGTTGCAGAGCGCCGGGCGCGGCCGTCTTGGCCGGCGCTGGCAGGCGCGCTTGGGGGCGGGGCTGACCTTCTCCCTGCTGTGGCGCTTCGACAAGGGGCTGGCGGGGCTCGCCGGCCTGTCGCTGGCGGTCGGCGTGGCGCTGGCACGTGCGCTGCGCGCACTGGGGGCGCCGGTGATGTTGAAGTGGCCGAACGATGTGCTGCTCGACGGCAAGAAGCTGGCCGGCATCCTGATCGAGCTCTCTGGCGAGGCGATGGGGCCGGCGGCGGTGGTAATCGGCATTGGCCTCAACCTGCAGTCGCCGGGCGAGGTCGATCAGCCGGTGGCGGCGCTGGATCAGACTGGTGTACGCGTGGGGCGCAATGCCCTGCTGGCGGCGCTGCTCAACGAACTGCAGCAGGTGCTCGACGCCTTTGCCAGGCAGGGGTTCGCCGCAGTACGCGAAGAGTGGCTGGCGTTGTCGGCGCACCGCGACAGTCCGGTGCGCCTGTCGTTCTCGCACGGCGAACCGATCGAGGGTATCGCCCGTGGCGTGGCCGACGACGGCGCGTTGGAAGTGGAAACAGCGGCGGGAATGCAGCGCTTCCACGTCGGTGAAGTGAGCCTGAGGCCGTTGTCGTGAAGCTGCTGATCGACGCCGGCAATACCCGGGTGAAGTGGGCGCTGCACGATGGCCGCGACTGGCTGGCGCAGGGGGCGGTGTCGCACGCCGACATCCCGACCCTGGCCGCGGTCTGGGCGGGGTATCCCATTCGCAGTGTGCACGCGGCCTCGGTGGCGAGTGCGGCGGTGACGGCGGCGCTGGAGGCGGCGGTGCCGCAGCCGGTGCAGTGGGTAAGGTCGCAACGTGACGGTGGCGGAGTATGCAACCATTACCGTGACCCGGGCGAGCAGGGGGCAGACCGCTGGCTGGCGGTGCTGGCGGCGCGTGCGCTGAGCGTCGGCGACGTGGTGGTGGCCTGCGCCGGTACCGCGTTGACGGTGGAGGCGCTGACCGCCGAGGGTGATTATCTGGGCGGGCTGATCCTGCCCGGCCATGCCTTGATGCTGGAGAGCCTGGCGCGCGGTACCGCCAACCTCAACCGGGTGCCGGGGCAGGTGGTGGCATTTCCGCAAGGCACGCAGGATGCGCTGGCGTCGGGCGCGGTGGACGCCTTGTGCGGCGCGATCGAGCGCATGCGGCGCCGTCTGGCCGAGACCACCGGACGTGGACCGGCCGAACTGCTGCTGACCGGGGGCGATGCCGAGCGGCTGGCACCCTGGCTCGCGGCACCGCTGCGGATCGTGGATAATCTGGTCCTTATGGGATTGTTAAAAGTGGCGGGCGAATCATGAAGTGGTTTCTAGCCTTGGTGGTTGGGCTGAATCTGGTGGCGGCATTGTACGGGGCGCTGAAGCCGCACCCGACGGTCGATATCCACGCCCAGGAAGTCAGCCCGGAGTCGCTCAAGCTGCTGCCGGCCGGCTGGGTCGCCGCGTCGGCCCCCGTCGCCATGACGGCGAAGGCGGTGACGAGCGCGCCGGCCGCCGCGGCGACCCCGACCGCGCTGCCGGCCTCGCTCGATGCCGTGCCGGCGGTTGTGCCAGGAAAGGTAGCAGTGCCAGCCCCGAATCCGGTGGAGGCCAAGCCCGTGCCTGCGCCCAAGCTGGCAGCGGTGCCGCCGGCCCCGGTCGAGGCCGCTCCGAAGGTCGCGGCAGCCAAGCCCGAGGCGCTGGCGTGCTACCAGTGGGGGCCGTTCGAGGCGCGCCAGCTGGCTCACGTGAAGGCACGCCTGGCATCGCTCAAGCTCGGCGCGGGCCAGCTCAAGGAGACGCAGAGCAGCGAGCTGCGCGGCAGCGGCAAGTTCTGGGTCTACCACCCGGCGCTGGCGACGCCGGCCGAAGCGCAGACCTTGCTGGCCGAGCTCAAGGGCAAGGGTTTCGATGGCTATATCGTGCAGAACGACGAGCGCAAGGGCAGCGTGTCGCTCGGCCTGTTCGGCAGCGAGGCTTCGGCCCAGGCGCTGGCGGCCAAGGCCAAGGCGGCGGGGTATGCCAAGGTGCAGGTCGAGCCGCGTGGTCAGCAGGTGACCCGCACCCGGCTCACGCTGGGGGCGCTGAACGCGCAGCAGGTTGCGCATCTCGAGGCATTGCAGAAGCGTTTGCTGCCGGGAGTGCCGCTGGCGGCGTGTCTGTGAACGTCGGCCCGCTTGCCAGTGCGCAGCGGGCGGCGCATTATTGAAAAGCGGCGCTCCTGCCGCTTTTTCTTTGGCCATCTGCTGCCATGTCGCGACGCGTCAATATCACCCGGTTGTTGGACCGGGGGCCTTTCAACGACCGGGTCATCCATCAGCTCGGCTGGTCGATGGCGTTCAGCGCCGGCGCCCTCAACGCCGGCGGTTTCCTCGCGGTACACCGCTACACCTCCCACGTTTCCGGCGTCGTCTCCAGCATGGCGGACCATTTCGCGCTGGGCGAATTGCGCCTGGCCCTGTCCGCGCTGTTGATGCTGGTGAGCTTCGTGGCCGGGGCGATGCATTCCACCTGGCTGATCATCTGGGCGCGGCGCCGCCGCCTGCGCGGCGGCTACGGCGTGTCGATCATGGAGGAGGCCCTGCTGCTGCTGCTGTTCGGCCTGCTGGGGGCGGGGCTGTCGACGCACAAGGGGCTGTTGACGCCGCCGACGGTGCTGCTGCTGTGCTTCATCATGGGCATGCACAACACCATCGTCACCAAGCTGTCGCGCGGGCTGCTGCGCACCACGCACATGACCGGCACCGCCACCGACATCGGCATCGAGCTGGCCAAGCTGCTCTACCTCGACCGCGCCGGCCCGACGCGGGTGCAACGGGTGCAGGCCAATCATGCCAAGCTGCGGCTCTACCTGTTGATCCTGGTGTCGTTCTTCGTCGGCGGGGTGGTCGGGGCGCTGGGCTTCAAGCATCTCGGTTTCGGCTTTTCGCTGCCGCTGGCGGGCGGACTGTTCCTGCTCGGCTTGCGCCCGGTGTGGTACGACGTGAGGCTACGTCTGCGCCTGTGGCAGCAGCAGGGCTGGGCGGCGCGCGACCATTCATGAAATTGACATGACGTCGTGATCTGTTTGTCATATCGCGCTCTTAGGCTTGGCGGTCGATTCCCTGCGGGGTGAGACCGATTTTCCAGGAGCGTTGTAATGAGCGAGAGCTACAGGATCAAGCAGCACGGCGTGGACGAACCGACCAATCCTTCGGCCAACCTGGCCCTGTCCGAGGTGCTGGCAGCGCGTTTCTCGCGCCGTGGCGTGCTGAAAGGCACCGGGGCGGCCGGGCTGGCCGGCCTGCTGGGCGGTAGCCTGGCCACGCTGGCCGAGGCGGCGCAGGTGCCGTTCGCGCGCAAGGCTCCGGTGCTGGGCTTCAAACCGGTACCGTTCGGTTTCGAGGACAAGGTGGTGGTGCCGGAAGGCTACGTGGCGGACGTGCTGTACGCCTGGGGTGATCCGGTGGGCATCAAGGGGGCGATGCCGGCGTTCAAGCCGGATGCATCCAACAGCGCTGCCGAGCAGGAACTGCAGGCCGGCATGCACCACGACGGCATGGCGTTCTTCCCGCTGCCGCTGGGCTCTACCGGCTCCAAGCACGGCCTGATGGCGATCAACCACGAATACACCGACGACGGTTTGCTGCACCGCGACGGCATGAAGACCTGGAACGCCGACAAGGTGAAGAAGGCGCAGGCGGCGGTGGGGGTGTCGGTGATCGAGGTCGAGGCCACCGGCAAGGGCGGCTGGCAGGTGGTGCGTCCGTCCAGGTACGCGCGCCGCATCCACGCCAATACCCCGATCGCCATCCAGGGGCCGGCGCGCGGCCACGCGCTGATGCAGACCGAGGCCGACCCCAAGGGGGTGGAAGTGCTCGGCACCTTCCAGAACTGCGCCAGCGGCCCGACGCCGTGGGGCACCTACCTCACCTGCGAAGAAAACTTCGACGGCGTGTTCGTCAACGATTCCGGCAGGCTGACCGACTTGGAGAAGCGCTACGGCATTTCCAGCAAGGACGCCGGCTACAAGTGGGCGTGGGAAGATTTCCGCTTCGACGCCCAGCTCAACCCGAACGAGCCGAACCGCTTCGGCTGGGTGGTGGAGATCGATCCGTTCGATCCGAAAGCCAAGCCGGTCAAGCGCACTGCGCTCGGCCGCTTCAAGCACGAAGGCGCGACGGCGACGATCGCACCGTCCGGCCATGCCGTGGTGTACATGGGCGACGACCAGCGCTTCGAGTACATCTACAAGTTCGTTTCCAAGAACACGTTCGATCCGAAAAACCGCAAGGCCAACATGCACCTGTTGGACGAGGGCACGCTGTACGTGGCGCGCTTCGACGCCGACGGTTCCGGCCAGTGGCTGCCGCTGGTGGCCGGCCAGAACGGCCTGAGCGCCGACAAGGGCTTCGCCAGCCAGGGCGACGTGGTGATCAAGGCGCGCATGGCGGCCGACGTGATGGGGGCGACCAAGATGGACCGTCCGGAATGGATCGCGGTGCACAGCCACAAGCCGGGCGAGGTGTACTGCACGCTGACCAACAACAGCGAGCGCGGCAAGGACGGCAAGCCGGGCCCGGACGCCGCCAACCCGCGCGCCGACAACAAGTTTGGCCACATCATCCGCTGGAACGAGCACGGCGGCGACGCCGCCGCCACGGCGTTCAAGTGGGACATCTTCGCGCTGGCGGGCCGCCCGGACGCGGCCAAGCCGGAGCACAAGGGCAACATCAAGGGCGATTATTTCGGCAGCCAGGATGGCCTGAAGTTCGACTACAACGGCGTGCTGTGGGTCGAGACCGACGTGTCCACCTCGACGGTGAACATGAAGGAGTACCAGGGTATGGGCAACAACCAGATGCTGGCGGTGGTGCCGGAGACCGGCGAGTTCCGCCGCTTCCTGACCGGCCCGAACGGCTGCGAGATCACCGGCATCGCCTTCACCCCGGACAACAAGACGCTGTTCATCAATATCCAGCACCCGGGCGAGCCGGACAGCGAGCGTTCCGATCCAGACAAGCCGCTGGCGATCTCGAGCTGGCCGGAGGGGCCGAAAGCCGGCCGGCCGCGCGCCGCCACCGTGGTGATCCGCAAGCTGGACGGCGGCGTGATCGGCTCCTGATTGTCGTCGTACCTCTGAAGCCTCTGCCGGCCGTCCCCGCCGGTTTTTTTCATGCCGGGGCGGCTTCGGCCAACCCCGGCGGGCTTGAAAGTACCGGGCCGGCGCGGCACACTATCGGCCTCCGTGCCAAGGCGGCGCGGCAGCCTCAACCCGTCGGCTCGCAAGATGGACGGGAAGCGTCGGTGCCGGCTGTGGTGCCGCTCCGGCGTACTCTCTGACGGAGAGTTTCATGTCTCACACGATTCATGGCGATGGTGCCATTCGTCGTACCTCGCTGTACGGTTCCTCGATCGAAAACACTTACGCCGGCGTGCTCAGCTTCATGCGCCGCAACTACACGCGCGACCTCAGCGGCGTCGACGTGGCGATTTCCGGCATCCCGCTCGACCTGGCGGTGACCTTCCGCCCCGGCGCCCGCCTCGGTCCGGCGGCGGTGCGCGCCGCCAGCGTGCAGTTGGCCGAACTGAAGCCGTTTCCGTGGGGCTTCGACCCGTTCGACGACCTGGCGGTGATCGACTACGGCGACTGCTGGTTCGACGCCCACAACCCGCTGACCATCAAGGACAGCATCATCGAGCACGCGCGCACCATCCTGGCCTCCGGCGCCAAGATGCTGACCTTCGGCGGCGACCACTACGTCACCTACCCGCTGTTGATCGCGCACGCCGAGAAGTTCGGCAAGCCGCTGTCGATCATCCACTTCGACGCGCACTGCGACACCTGGCCGGACGACAGCCCCGATTCGCTCAACCACGGCACCATGTTCTACAAGGCGGTGAAGGACGGCCTGATCGACCCGCAGACCTCGGTGCAGGTCGGCCTGCGCACCTGGAACGACGACTTCATGGGCATCCAGCGCCTGGACGCGCCGTGGGTGCACGACCACGGCACCGATGCCGCTATCGCACGCATCAAGGAGATCGTCGGCGACAACCCGACCTACCTCACCTTCGATATCGACTGTCTCGACCCGGCGTTCGCGCCGGGGACCGGTACCCCGGTGCCGGGCGGGCTGACCACGGCGCAGGCGCTGAAGATCGTGCGCAACCTGGGCGACGTGAACCTGGTCGGCATGGACGTGGTGGAGGTGTCGCCGCCGTTCGACCAGAGCGAGATCACAGCACTGGCCGCCGCGCACATCGCCTGTGACCTGTTGTGCCTGCTACGCAACCGCAAGCTGGCCGGTACGCTGTAAGCGTTCCTCCCGTCCACAGCCTGACAACGCCACTGCACCGCAGTGGCGTTGTTTTTTGTATGCTGCTGTCAGATCGATGCCGGATACCCGTATGAAGACCATGATGCTCCGTGTCGGCCTCGCCACCCTCGGTGCGGCCGGCCTGCTGTCGCCGCTGCCGGCGGCAGCGCAATTGCTGCAGGGCCAGATCGGCAGCGCCGCGGTGGTGATGGAATTGAACCTCGCCAAGGATGGCAAGGCCGACGGCCGCTACTTTTACCGCAAGTATCACCACGACATCGCGCTGGACGGCCAGCGTCGCACCGACGGCAGCGTCACGCTGGGCGAGAACCAGGGCTACGACGAGAGCCGTCCCGACCTGGTGCTGCGCCCGGACGGCAAGGGTGGCTGGCAGGGGCGCTGGCAGGGCAGCAAGCCGATCAGCCTGAGCCCGCTGCCGCCCGACGCCTTGCCCGCCAGCGAGGTGGCCGCGCTGGCACGGCTGCGTCAGCAGCATCCCTACGAGTTCGTGCGCCTGGCCGACCTGACGCTGCGTCCGGGGCGGGAGCAGCGCGTCGGCAGCTACCGGCTGCGCTGGTGGCAGGAACCGGTCAGCAAGATCCGCTTCTTCCGGGTGGAGGAGGGCTACCCCGCCGGGGTGCAGCAGCGCCTCAACCGCGTGTTGGAGAGCCGGCACTGGCAGGAGGTGAACGGCTATTTCGACTGTGCCTTGGGCGGTGCGCGCCGCCGCGGCTTCGATTACGAGCAGACGGTCACGCCGCGCCTGCTCAACGAGCACGTGCTCAGCGCCAGCGTGTTCACCAGTTTCGACTGCGGCGGCGCCCACCCCGATTTCGGCGACAACCCGCTCAACCTCGAGGTGCAAAGCGGCCGTGAACTGCAGTTGGAGGACGTGCTGTGGCTGGGACAGGGCAAGCCCCGGCTGGCGCGTGATGCCGACGGTCATTTGCAGAACTACGACTACCAGAACAAGGTGCTCGGCCCGTGGCTGGCACGCACCCTGCGCCAGCTCTACCCGCAGCAGATGGCGTCGCCGGGCAAGGACGACGGCTGCGACTACCGCGACAGCGGGCTGTGGACCTTGCCGACCTGGTACCTGCTGCCGCAGGGGCTGTACCTTGGGCCATCGTTCCCGCGCGTGGCGCGCGCCTGCGAGTACCCGGAATGGCCGGTGCTGCCGTGGAAAGTGGTGGACCGCCACCGTGGCGAGGCGGCGCTGCCGCTGCACTGAGGGCGGACGGCAACACCCGGCACCGGGGTTCAGAACGCGGTGGCGACGACCAGCAGCACCAGCAGCACGATCTCGCTGCACTCCACGCCCGCGCCGAGGCAGTCGCCGCTCATGCCGCCGACGCGTTGCGCCAGGAAACGGCGCCAGCCCCACAGCGCCAGCGGCGCCAGCAGCAGGGCCGGGGCGAGTAGCGCGGAGAGCAGCGCGAGTGCGGCGGCACCCAGTGCCTGGGCGCGCCAGTCCGGTTTGCCGGCGAACAGCGAGGCGCTGCCGGCGGCCAGCGGCGGCAGGGTGGCCGACCACCAGACCGCGCCGAGGCGGGCCCAGGCCGGCAGCAGCAGCAGCCCCCACAGGTTGGCTGAGGATTTGGCGAGCAGCATCAGCAGCACCAGCTTGGCAATCAGCGCCAGCACCAGCGCGATCACGCCGAAGCTGCCGACGTGCGGCTCCTTCATCACCGCCAGCATGCGCTCGCGCGAACGGTGCGCGGCGCCCAGACCGTCGGCCAGGTCCGCCAGGCCGTCCAGATGCAGCCCGCCGCTGACCCAGACCCACGCGCCCAGCGCGGCGAGCGCCCCGAGCCACGGGTCGACGCGCGTGCCCAGCCACAGCGCCGCCGCCAGCAGGGCGCCGATCAGCGCGCCAACCACGGTGAACCAGCGCGCACTGTCGGCCAGCCACTCCGGGCGGTACTCCTCGAGCGCCGGGGTGGGCAGCCGGGTGAGGAACTGCAGCGCCAGGATCAGTCCGCGCATGGCGGCTCCAGGCGCAGCAGGTAGGCGGGGTGGCCGTCGAGAATGGAGAGCTGGGCGAAGCCGCCACGCTGTACCGTCAACAGCCGCGCCACGTTGAAGCCGGTGCCGAGCAGCTCGGCCAAGAGCACGGTGATCACGCCGCCGTGGCTCACCAGCACGCGGTGGCTGCCGCGCGCCTCGCTCATCCAGCCGGCAAAACCGGCCAGCACGCGGGTGCGGAAGGTGTCGAAGTCCTCGCCGCCGGGGGCGTCGAGCGAGCCTTCGGCCAACCTTTGGCTCCAGTCGGGGTGGCGCGCCGCCAACTCGGCGAGCGCCATGCCGTCCCAGGCGCCGAAGTCGCACTCGGCCAGCCGCTCGTCCAGCTTGAGCGGCACGCCGCCGGCGAGCGCCTGCTGCACGGCGAATTCGCGGCAGCGCTTGAGCGGCGAGCTGGCGATGGCGGTGACCGGCGCCAGGGCGTTGACGCGCTGCCAGCTGGCGGCGAGCTGACGCCGGCCGCGCTCGTTCAACGCCAGGTCGAGGCGGCCCACCAGCCGCCCCTCGTGGTCGATGTCGCCGTGGCGCAGCAAGGTCAGCGTGTACGGGTTCACTCGGCCTTTTCCGACACGCCGGCCTCGGCGAAGGTGGCCATCTCGTTGTGCAGCAGGATCGACGACTGCAGCAGCGGCAGGCACAGCGCGGCGCCGGAACCCTCGCCCAGGCGCAGGCCAAGCTCCACCAGCGGCGTCAGCCCCAGGGTTTCCAGCGCGATGCCGTGGCCGGTCTCCTGCGAGCGGTGGCTGGCGATCAGCCAGTCGGCCACCGCCGGCTGCAGCGCCTTGGCGACCAGCGCGGCGGCGCTGGTGATGAAACCGTCCACCAGCGACGGCACGCCCAGCGCGGCGCCTTCCAGGTAGAAGCCGGCGATGGCGGCGATTTCCAGCCCGCCCAGCTCGGCCAGCACCTCCAGCGCCGCCAGCTCGCGCCCGGCCAGCCGCGTCAGCGCGTCCTCCACCACCTGGCGTTTGAGCGCCAGGCCGGCGTCGTCGACCCCGGTACCGCGGCCGACCACGATCTCCGGCGCGGCGCCGGACAGGCGGCAGATCAGCGCCGCCGACGGCGTGGTGTTGCCGATGCCCATGTCGCCGGCCACCAGCAGGTTGGCGCCCGCTTCCACGGCGCGGCGTGCGGCGTCCCGTCCCACCGCCAGCGCGGCTTCCGCCTCGGCCAGGGAGAGCGCGGCCTCGCGGCGCAGGTTGGCCGAAGCGCGGCGCACCTTGGCGTGCACGATGGGCAGGCCGCTGAGATCACCGGCCACGCCGGCGTCGACCACCTCGAGCCGGGCACCGTGCTGGCGCGCCAGCACGCAGATCGCCGCGCCGCCGGCGGCGAAGTTCTTCACCATCTCGGCGGTCACCGCCTGCGGGAAGGCGGACACGCCTTCGTCCGTCACGCCGTGGTCGGCGGCGAACAGCGTGATCGCCGGCCGCAGCGGTGCCGGCTGTACCTTGCCTTGCCAGCCGGCAAAGCGGCAGGCCAGCGCTTCCAGTTGGCCGAGGCTGCCGGCAGGTTTGGTCAGTGTGTCCTGGCGGGCGCGGGCCAGGGCGGCGGAGGCCGCATCGGGAGCGGCAATGGGGGAGAGGAATGTCGTCATGGGCGAGACCTTAAGCCAAGCCCGGGGTCACGGCAACAGAGGCGTACCGGCCACGGGGGCAGTTTGTCGGGAAAGCGTGGGTAGCGGCGGGTATAATAGCGCCGCGGCCGCCGTCCGTATCTACACCGGATGGCCAAGCGTCCCGCCGCGCCCCCTTTTTCATCAGCAGATCATCCCGCCATGACCCACCTCATCAGCGGCGGCGCACGCTCCGGCAAGAGCCGCTTCGCCGAACAGCTGGCGCTGGCCCACCCGGGGCCGGTCGCCTACGTCGCCACCGCCGCGGTGGCGGACGCCGACTTCGCGGCGCGCGTCGCGCTGCACCGGGAGCGCCGTCCGGCCCACTGGGCCCTGTGCGAGGCCGAACGCGGCCTGGCTGCCGTGCTGGAGCGCACCGCCGCCGCCGACGCCCTGTTGCTGGTCGATTGCCTCGGCATGTGGCTGATGCGCTTCTGCCTCGACGACGGCCTCGACGAGGCCGATTTCGCGCGTGAAAAGGCGGCCCTGCTGCACGCCCTGGCCATGCTGCCCGGCGAGATCGTGCTGGTCAGCAACGAGATCGGCTGGGGCGTGGTGCCGCTGGGGCGGCTGTCACGCCGTTTCGTCGACGAGCTGGGACGGCTCAACCAGGATATCGCGGCCCTTTGCGAGCGCGTTACGCTGGTCGCCTGCGGTCTGCCGCTGGTGTTGAAGGCTCCGCCCGAGGGCACTGCCAGTCCCGCATTCCGGGCCGCCGCGAGCGGTTGTACCGCCCCCGAGACAGCGGCGCCCGGCGGGGTTTGACGCCCTGCCGAGGCTTGGCTATCCTCGCCGCCATGGACAAAGAACTTGAATATCTGGAATCCCGGGTAGCGGCGCTGATCGCCCGCATCCGCGAGCTGGAAGCACAGAACGGTCGCTTTGCCGAGGCGCTGGCGCAGGCCTTGAAGGAAAACGCCGAACTGCACTTCCGCGTCGAGGAAACCAAGACCCGGGTGGCGGCGCTGATCGAGCGGCTGCCCAAAGCCGAGGAAAATGAGGCATGAGCGAGGTAGTTCAGGTCGATATCGAACTGCTGGGACGGCAGTTCACCGTAGGAACGCCGCTGGCCGAGCGTGACACCCTGCTGCAGGCGGTGCAGCTGATCTCCGACAAGATCAACACCATCAAGGGACAGGGGCGCATCGTCGACGCCGACAAGATCGCCATCATGGCCGCGCTCAATATCGCCCACGATCTGCTGAAAACAAAAGTGGGGGGTGGCTTGGAGATGGCCGAGTTTCAGCGTAAAATACGAACCATGAGTGAAGCGGCCGATGCGGCGCTTCAACAAAGTCAGCACTCGCTGGGTTAAGCGGCGAAGCTGACGCAGCACAGATCAGTTCATCCCCTGCGGTGTTCGTGACGGCTCAAAAATTCCTTTGAACCAATGCGTTCGCTTTGGTTGCCAGCATCTACCGTGCGGGTGCGCGCGTCCCACTGACGGATGTGCCCGATGCACGAGGCAGGCGACCCCCTGGAAACAGGGTTCAAGCGAATTTTGCCCGAACGGCACTCGCGGGGGGCTCCCCCTTCCATTCCATCGTGACCACTTCCGTGTCCATGACCCCCGACGACAAGCATGCCCTGCGCCGCGCCATCCGTCGTGCCCGCATGGCCTTGCCGCGCGCCTATCGTCAGGCCGCTGCCGAGGCGGTGGCGCGCCATGCCCGGCGCTTCCTGGCACGCGGCCGGCGCATCGGCGGCTATCTCGCGGCCGGTTCCGAACTCGACCTCGAGCCGCTGATGAGCGCCGCGCTGTTCCGTGGCGCCGTGCTGTTTCTGCCGCAAATTCCGGATCGCGGCCGCCGGCTGTGGTTTTCCCGGCTGGGTACGGCCAACCGCTGGAGCCGCCACCCGCGCTACGGCATCGCCGAGTACCATGGCCCGGTACTGCGCGCCCACAAGCTGGACGTGCTGTTCGTGCCGCTCCTGGGGGTGGACGAGGAGGGCTTTCGGCTGGGGCAGGGGGGCGGCTTCTACGACACCACGCTGGCGTTCCGGCACCGTCAGGTGCACCGGCGCCGCCCGCTGCTGGTGGGGGTGGCGTACGATTGCCAGCGCGTGGCGCGGGTGCCGCGCGAGCCGTGGGACGTACAACTGGACTACCTGGTGACCGAGTCGGGACTGCACCGCTTCCCGCGGCGACCGGCCGTCAGCGAATAAACGAAAAAAGGCCGCATATGCGGCCTTTTTTCCGTCTGGAGGGAGTCAACAGCGGCCTTTCATGGCCTGCCCCGGCGGACAGAAGCCACCGCCGCCGTAGGCGGGCTCGACCACGGCGGGTTCGAGGACGACCGGGGCGCGCACGCGGACGTGGGCGGGCTCGACGACACAGGCCGACAGGCTGCCGGCGGCAATCAGGGCAAACAGCAAGGTTTTCATATTATGGTCTCCGGCGGCGGCGTGGCCGACACCGCCCAGGGTTGTTGGTGAGGCAGAGTGGTGATGCAGGGTGACACGTTCGGCTCCGCCGCTAGGCCCGGATGACGGGCTGCACCGGCAAGAGCCATCCGGGGAGCGGCCGTGACCGCTTGGTTAGTTATCGTCGTCGTCATCATGGCGTTCGTGCCGGTGATGGCGGTATTCCTCGCCGCCATAGCCACCATAATAGGTCGGTGCGACGATCACACCCGGTTCGAGTACGATGGGCGAACGCACCCGGACGTGGGCCGGCTCGACAACGCAGGCCGACAGGCTGCTGGCGGCAATCAGGACAAGCAACAGGTTTTTCATATCATATTCTAGGGGGATGGCGTCCGGATCGCTGCCACCCGATGGTTGTGAGATTGTCGAGGAGCCCTCTGGTGCTAGCGTGTTCTGGAGCGAGCGATGCTTGATGTCTGCTGCGGTAACCGCCCGTCAGCGGCGCCAGCCGCCCCGGCCATCGTAGTCGCGATGATGGTAGTCATGATCGTAGTCACGATCATGATAGGGGTACAAGGGCCGGATCACGCAGCCCGACAAGGTGGCGGCCACCAGAACGAGAATCAGGGCTTTCATGAGGTAGTCTCCTCTATGCTGCCGGTGAGCGCGCTCGTTGCGCAAAGCTGGCGCGCTGCGCACAATTAATATGCCGGCAGAAGGTGCAATTCGAGCATAATCGAAGCTTCCGCCCGCCGGATACCCGAAAATTGCTAACAATTATTAAGTGGTTGTTGCGATAGAAGGTGCGTTTTGCCGGTCCGGGCGAGCGGGCGGCGTGACGATTCCGTGCCCCGCGACCGCCTCCGCCCTTGCCGGCCGCCGTTCCCGGCGACAGACGACAGACATAGGTTTTCCATGCGTTACTGGCTGATGAAATCGGAGCCCGACGAGGTCTCCATCGACCATCTCGCCGCCCGGCCGGGGCAGGCTTTCGAGTGGACCGGCGTGCGCAACTACCAGGCGCGCAACTTCATGCGCGACGCCATGCAGCCGGGCGACCGCGTGTTGTTCTGGCATTCCAGTTGCCCCGAGCCCGGCATTGCCGGCCTCGCCGAAGTGGTGACGGCGGCCCATGCCGACTCCTCGCAGTTCGACCCCGATAGCCCTTATTTCGACCCCAAGTCCACGACCGACGCGCCGCGCTGGCTGTGCGTGGACGTGCGTTTCCTGGCCAAGACCCGCCTGCTGTCCCCCGCCGAGTTGCGCGGCCACCCGCCGCTCGCCGGGATGACCGTGCTCAAGCGCGGCAACCGCCTGTCCATCACCCCGGTCAGCGCCGACGAGTGGACCTACATCACGGAGCAACTGATCTGATGCTGTCGATTTCCTTGATCCTGGTGTTGCTGGGCTGCGGTGTGCTGGCCGGTTTTCTCGCCGGCCTGCTCGGGGTGGGGGGCGGGCTGGTGATCGTGCCGGTGGTGGTGGGCGTGCTGTCGGCGGCCCGGCTCGGCGGCGAACACGTGCAGCATCTGGCGGTGGGCACCTCGCTGGCGGTGATGGTGTTCACCAGCTTCTCCAGCGTGCTGGCGCACCATCGCAAGGGCGCGGTGAACTGGCGCATCGTGCGCGGCATGGCGCCGGCCATCGTCGCCGGCACCTTCCTCGGCAGCCTGGTTGCCGGCTTGATTCCCGGCCACGTGTTGCGCTGGTTCTTCGTGGTGTACGCCTATCTTGCCGGGCTGCAGCTGTTTTTCGGCGCCAAGCCGGCCGGCAGCCGCGACATGCCGGGGTTGCTCGGGCAGTGCGGCGCGGGCGGCGCGATCGGCATGATTTCCAGCTGGGTCGGCATCGGCGGCGGCTCGATGAGCGTGCCGTTCATGAACTGGTGCAACGTGCCGGTGCACACCGCCATCGCCACCAGCGCGGCGCTGGGTTGGCCGATCGCGGTGTCGGGCGCCATCGGTTACCTGGTGAGCGGCTGGGGCGCGCCCGGCCTGCCCTGGGGCTCGCTGGGCTTCGTCTACCTGCCGGCCACGCTGGCGCTGATGCTGATGACCGTGCTGTGCGCGCCGTTGGGCGCGCGCATGGCGCACGCCTTGCCGGTGGCGGGCCTGAAACGCGCCTTTGCCGTGCTGATGGCGGTGATGGCGTCGCAGATGCTGTACAGCCTGCTGCACTAGTACCTCACTGGTATCACCCCGTTTTGCGTACCGCACCGGCAGAGTGCGGACGATCACCATCCGAGAATCAAGAGAGAGACATTATGTTGTTCCCCCCGCTCGAGCCTTACGCCTGCGGCATGTTGCCGCTGGACGACCTGCACCTGATGTACTGGGAGCAATGCGGCAAGCCCGACGGTGTGCCGGTGCTGTACCTGCACGGCGGCCCCGGCGACGGCTGTGCCCCGGCCTGTCGCCAGCTGTTCGATCCGTCGTTCTACCGTGCCGTGCTGTTCGACCAGCGCGGCTGCGGTCGTTCGATTCCACGCGGCGAGATCCGCAGCAACACCACCGCGCACCTGCTCGACGACATCGAACAGCTGCGCGAACACCTCGGCATCGAGCGCTGGCTGGTGTGCGGCGGCTCGTGGGGCAGCACGCTGGCGCTGGCCTACGCCGAGGCGCATCCGCAACGCGTCAGCGGCCTGGTGCTGCGCGGCGTGTTCCTCGGTCGCGACGAGGAGATCGACTGGTTCCTGTCCGGCATGGGGCGCTTCTTTCCGGAGGCCGCACAGCGTTTTGTCGCGCCGGTGCCCGAGGCGGTGCGCGGCGACTTCCTGCAGGCCTACTACCAACACCTGACCGATCCCGAGCCGATGGTGCACCTGGCGGCGGCGCGGCAATGGGCGCAGTACGAGAGCAGCTGTGCCACGTTGCTGCCCAACCCCGATGCGGTGGTGCGCGCCTCGAACGAGTTCAACGCCTTGCCGCTGGCCAGGCTCGAGGCGCATTACTTCAGCCATCGCCTGTTCCTGCCGCACAACCAGCTGTTGAAGAACGTGGAGCGCATCCGCCATATCCCCGGCATCATCGTGCAGGGGCGCTACGACGTGATCTGCCCGCCCCGCTCCGCTTACGAACTGGCGCAGGCCTGGCCGCGCGGCGAGCTGACCATGGTGGAGGGCGCCGGGCATTCGCTGTGGGAGCCCGGCATCCTGCAGGCGGTGACGGGTGCGCTGGTGCGCTTCCAGGCACGGCTGGCGTAATGGTCGGGGGCGTGGCGCGGGGCTGACTGCCCGGCCCCCGTCGCCCGTTTCCCCCGCTAACGTCGCGGCGCCGCGGGCCGCGGCGGCCAGGCGGGCGAGCCGGTGCTTCGGCCAACGTTGACGGCCGGGGCGAGCTTTTCCTGCGTAGCCCTTCTGCGCCGACCCCTGGCGCGGCTATAATTGGCCGATTGATTTCTCAGCCTTTTTCCGGATTCCGACAAGATCACCATGCAAGAACATTACAGCCCGCGCGAGATCGAAGCCGCCGCGCAACAGAAATGGCAACGCACCGCCGCCTTCAAGGCCGTCGAAGATACCTCGCGCCCCAAGTACTACGCGCTGTCGATGTTCCCCTATCCGTCGGGCAAGCTGCACATGGGCCATGTGCGCAACTACACCATCACCGACGTGCTGGCGCGCTTCAAGCGCTTCCAGGGCTACAACGTGCTGCAGCCGATGGGTTGGGACGCCTTCGGCCTGCCGGCCGAGAACGCCGCGATGAAGAGCGGCGGCGCGCCGGCGGCGTGGACCTACGCCAATATCGACTACATGAAGAAGCAGCTCGACAGCCTGGGCTTCGCGCTCGACTGGGAGCGCGAGCTCGCCACCTGCAAGCCCGACTACTACCGCTGGGAGCAGTGGCTGTTCACCAAGCTGTTCGAGAAGGGCGTGATCTACAAGAAGAACGGCGTGGTGAACTGGGACCCGGTCGACCACACCGTGCTCGCCAACGAACAGGTGATCGACGGCCGTGGCTGGCGCTCGGGCGCGCTGGTGGAAAAGCGCGAAATCCCGATGTATTACTTCGCCATCACCCAGTACGCCGATGAACTGCTCACCAGCCTCGACACGCTCGACGGCTGGCCCGAGCAGGTCAAGACCATGCAGAAGAACTGGATCGGCAAGAGCTTCGGCGCCGAGATCGTGTTCCCGTACGACGAGGCCTCGGTCGGCCACGGCGGCGAGCTGAAGGTCTACACCACCCGCCCGGACACCCTGATGGGCGCCACCTACGTCGCGGTCGCCGCCGAGCACCCGCTGGCGACGCAAGCCGCCGCCAGCCACCCGGAACTGCAGGCCTTCATCGCCGAATGCAAGGCCGGCTCGGTGGCCGAGGCCGACATGGCGACCATGGAGAAGAAGGGCATGCCGACCGGCCTGTCCGTGGTGCATCCGCTGACCGGCGACACGCTGCCGGTGTGGGTCGCCAACTACGTGCTGTGGGGCTACGGCGAAGGCGCGGTGATGGCGGTGCCGGCGCACGACGAGCGCGACTTCGCCTTCGCCAACAAGTACGCGCTGCCGATCAAGCAGGTGATCGCCAAGCGTGACGGCGACAACGACTTCGACGCCACCGTGTGGCGCGAGTGGTACGCCGACAAGGACGACTCGGTCAAGACCGTGAACTCCGGCAAGTACGACGGCCTCGGCTACCAGGCCGCGTTCGACGCCATCGTCGCCGATCTCGCCGCCCAGGCGCACGGCACCAAGAAGACCCAGTACCGCCTGCGCGACTGGGGCATCAGCCGCCAGCGCTACTGGGGCTGCCCGATCCCGATCATCCACTGCCCGTGCTGCGGCGACGTGCCGGTGCCGGCCGATCAGCTGCCGGTGGTGCTGCCGGAGAACGTGGTGCCGGACGGCGCCGGCTCCCCGCTGGCCAAGATGCCGGAATTCTACGAGACCACGTGTCCCAAGTGCGGCGGCGCGGCCAAGCGCGAAACCGACACCATGGACACCTTCGTCGAGTCGTCGTGGTACTACGCGCGCTACGCCAGCCCGCAGTGCGACACCGCGATGGTCGACAAGCACGCCGCCGACTACTGGTTGCAGGTCGACCAGTACGTGGGCGGTATCGAACACGCCATCCTGCACCTGCTGTACGCGCGCTTCTTCCACAAGCTGATGCGCGACGAGGGCCTGGTGTCGTCCGACGAGCCGTTCAAGAGCCTACTGACCCAGGGCATGGTGGTGTGCGAGACCTTCTACCGCGACCTGCCGAACGGCTCCAAGGACTGGATCGCGCCGCAGGACGTGGTGCTGGAGCGCGACGGCAAGGGCAAGATCGTCGCCGCCACGCACCGCGTCGACGGCCAGCCGGTGGCCATCGGCGGCATCGAGAAGATGTCCAAGTCGAAGAACAACGGCGTCGACCCGCAGGAATTCATCGAGAAGTACGGTGCCGACACCGCGCGCCTGTTTATGATGTTCGCGGCGCCGCCGGAGCAGAGCCTGGAGTGGTCCGACGCCGGCGTGGAAGGCGCGTTCCGCTTCCTCAAGCGCCTGTGGAAAGTGGTCAAGGATCATGCCGACGGCGGCGTGGTGGCACCGTACGCCGGCGGCGAGCTGGACGCCGCCCTGAAGGAGCTGCGCTTCAAGCTGCACAGCACGATCCAGAAAGTGGCCGACGACTACGGCCGCCGCCAGCAGTTCAACACCGCCATCGCCGCGGTGATGGAACTGCTCAACACCTACGACAAGGTCGACAAGGGCGGTGACGTCGGTCGTGCCGTGGCGCAGGAAGTGCTGGAAGCGGCGGTGATTCTGCTGTCGCCGATCGTGCCGCACATCACCGATGCGCTGTGGAACGTGCTCCAGCCGGGCAGCGAGCTGCTGGCGCAGGCCTGGCCCAAGGTCGACGAGGCGGCGCTGGTGAAGAGCGAGATCGAGCTGATGGTGCAGGTCAACGGCAAGCTGCGCGGCAGCGTCACCGTGGCCGCCGATGCCGCCAAGGACGCGATCGAGGCCGCCGCCATGGCCAACGACAACGTGCAGAAGTTCATGGAAGGCAAGCCGGCCAAGAAGGTGATCGTGGTGCCGGGCCGTCTGGTCAACATCGTGGTATAAGCACCTGTCCGGGCGTTGTCGCCCGCGGCCTCGGCGCGGAAAACGGAGTGGGCAGGACGTCCATCACGGTTTCCGCGAGCCGGGCCGTCAAGCCCCGCTCCGGGGCGCGCGACACGCTCCTGAACCGCTTAAGCGGGCCTTCAGGCCCGACGGGCCGGGTTTCCCGGCCTTTTTCTCTGGGGGAAATGGCATGACCCGATTCATCCGCTGGCTGGCCTGCGCCGTGCTGGCCTTCTCGCTTGCGGCCTGCGGCTTCCAGCTGCGCGGCACGGCGGGCTCGACCGTGCACCAGATGCCGTTTGGCAGCGTCTACCTTTCCGGCGGCGACGGCAGCCTCAAGCCCTACCTGCGCACCGCGCTCAGGCGCCAGCCGCACGTCACGGTGACGGTGTCGGCCAAGGACGCCGAGGCGGCGCTGACCATCACCGAGGAAAAAGTGTCGAAGGACATCCTCACCATCAACAGCGCCGGCAAGGTCAACGAATACCAGCTGATCTACCGCGTTACGGCGCGGCTGAGCCAGCGCGGCGTGGCCTGGGGCCCGGACATGACGGTGATCGTGCGCCGCAGCCTGGGCTATTCGGATAGCGCGATTCTCGGCAAGGAACAGGAAGAATCCCTGCTGTGGAACGACATGCGGCGTGACGCCGCCGAGCAGCTGGTGACCCGCCTCGGTTATCTGAAGGAGGCTCCGGGCGAGCATGCCGGCACTCAGCCCTGACGCCCTGCCCGCCGCGCTGGAGCGCGGCCTGGCGCCGCTCTACCTGATCCACGGCGAAGAGGCGCTGCTGGCGCTGGAGGCGGCCGACGCCTTGCGTCTGGCGGCGCGGGCGCAGGGCTACCTCGAACGCGAGGTGCTGACGGTGGAGGGCGGCTTCGACTGGTCGCAGCTGACCGAGGCGATGGGCAGCGTGTCGCTGTTCGCCTCGCTCAAGCTGCTGGAGCTGCGTATTCCCGGCGGCAAGCCCGGCAGCGAAGGCGGCGAGGCGTTGCAAAGGTTGGCCGAAGCCCCGCCGGCCGACACCGTGACCCTGGTGATCCTGCCCAAGCTCGAGCGCGTGCAACTCTCCAGCAAGTGGTTCGCCGCACTGGAAAAGGCCGCGGTGGTGGTGCACGCCGCGGCGGTGAGCCGGCAGCAGCTGCCGGGCTGGATCAGCCGTCGCCTCAAGGCGCAGGGGCTGAGCCTGAGCGAGGAGGCGTTGAGCTTCTTTGCCGACCGCGTCGAAGGCAACCTGCTGGCGGCGCGCCAAGAGGTCGACAAGCTCGCCATCCTCCACCCCGGCGCCAGCCTCGACCTGGACGCCATCCGGGATGCCGTGGCCAACGTGGCGCGTTTCGACGTGTTCCAGCTGTCGGCGGCCTGGCTGGGCGGCGACACGGTGCGGGTGACGCGCATGCTCGACGGCCTGGCGGCGGAGGGCGAGGCGCCGGTGCTGGTGTTGTGGTCGTTCAGCGAAGACGTGCGCATGCTGCTCAAGCTGCGCCAGGGGCTGAAGGATGGCCGCCAGGTGCGCGACCTCACGCGCGAGCTCAAGCTGTGGGGGGACAAGCAGCGCCTGGCCGAGCCGGCGCTGCGCCGCATCGGGCCGCGCACGCTGATGGCGGCGCTGGCCGACTGCGCGCGCATCGACCGCCTGATCAAGGGGGTCGAGCCCGGCGACGCCTGGGCGGCGCTGAAGGCGCTGGGCGCCCGCCTGGCGGCCTGACTTTCCCGTGACGGCACGCTCCCCGCGTGCCGTTTTCTGCTTTTGGCGCGGCGCCGGGAGCAATTTCCACAAAAAATATACGGTTGTCATGGAAACCTATGACGTTTACCATTGTCATTTCAAATGGGCTAGATCCCGAATCTTGAAAATGACATTGGAGTCATGTGTGACTGCGACAGCACAAAATTGGCAGGCCGAAGGCCGCACGCGCAGCAAGATGATGGTGGTCGAGAACATCTATCAAACGCTGGATACCCTGCTGACCGCCGACGATAGCCGGGTGGTCAACTGGGACGGGCGCATCCTGCGCGTGCACAAGCTGAGTTCGCGCAAGGCGACGCAAATCCTGCAGAGCCCGGATGCTTTCCCCGGCCTGCTCGGGGTATTCGACCACCGCGCCACCTATCGCGACCTGGCCGACTCGCTGGGCGATATTCTCGGCGTCCGTCTCTAGCCGCCGCGCCGTTGCCCCTCCGTGGCCGGCTAGAGCCCGGCGGCGTCCGGCGTGAACACGGCGCGCACCCGCGTCCCGCTCTCTCCCCCCTTGCGCTGCTGGTAGGACGCCAGCACCTTGGCCACGTAGTCGCGCGTCTCGCGGAACGGCGGGATGGTATTGCGGTATTTCTGCACGGCGCCCTCGCCGGCATTGTAGGCGGCGATCACCAGCGGCAGGTCGTGGTTGAAGCGCTCCAGCAGGAAGCGCAGGTAGCGTGCCCCGGCCAGGAGATTCTGGCGCGGGTCGGTGAGTGCGGTGATGCCGAAGCGCTTGCCGGTGGCCGGCATCACCTGCATCAGCCCGATGGCGCCCTTGGGCGAGATCGCCAGCGGGTTGTAGGCGGATTCCACCGTGACGATGGAATGCAGCAGCTGGACGTCCAGCCCGAACTCGCGCGCGGTGCGGCTGATCAGCCGGCTGAAGCGGGCCGCCAGCTGCGGGTCGAAGGGCGCGGGGCTGGCCTCGCTGACGCTGACCGGCTCGGGGGGGCGGCTGTCGCTGCTGAGCGTGGCGCCCAGGCCCGGGGTGGTGGCGTCGGCCAGGACGGCGGAACGCTCCGCGGGCTCGGGCGTCGGCGAGCTGCCGCGCTGGAACAACTGGTAGCGTTCGTCGACCGGGTAGTTGGCCAGATGCGCCTGTCCCTGCGCGTCGACGTAGCCGTAAAGATCGGCCCGGGCGTAACCGGACACTAGCAGGGCAAACAGCAGCATCAATCTCGGCTTCATAATGAGGGCCCTGTCAGCAACGGTTTGTTAAATATAACTGATTGATTTATTTGCTATTTATACTAGGATCATTGAATTGACTTTCCAAGTAAGCGAGGTGAAAACATGAGCCTGTTCGATCAAGTGACCGGCCTGCTCGGTGGCGAATCCGGCGGCGGATTGCTGGGGGTGGCGCAGGGCCTGCTGGAGCAGAATGGCGGCGTGGCGGGGCTGGTGGAGAAGTTCCAGCAGGGCGGCCTGGGTGACGTCGTGTCCAGCTGGGTGGGAAGCGGCGCCAACCTGGCGGTGTCGCCGGAGCAGATCCAGGCGGTGCTCGGCAACGAGCAGCTGGCGGGGCTGGCGCAATCGCTGGGGATCGATACCGCGCAGCTGTCGCAGCAGTTGGCAGAGCAACTGCCGCAGCTGGTGGACAAGCTCACCCCGGGCGGCGAGCTGCCGTCGGGCGATCTGGCGGAGCAGGGGCTGAAGGCGCTGTCGGGGCTGTTCGGCCGAGGCTGATGTGCGCTTGAAGCGCAAGGACGGATCGAGGCTCCCGCGGGAGCCTCGCTTGTTTTGACGCCACACCGGCCCGGCCGTGACCGGTACGATTCTTGGCCTTGGGGCGGTCCTGGCCAGGCGGCACGGCTATCGATGCCAGGAGGCGCCGTGTCAGGCCAGGGTGGTGGGACGGGCGCACGGGATCCTGCCGGGCAGGATGCGGTGCGCTGCGCCGCCTAGTGGCGATGCCCTTCGCCAGGCGCGGTCAGCTTCAGTGCCGCGGCCGGGGTGGGCAGGTCGTGGGCGTCCTGGCCGGCGGCCGGGATGTCGACCCAGCGCGTTTCACCCTTGGCGCAGCGCTGCTCGACCTTGAAGTACAGCGTTGCGCCCGGCGTCTTGGGCAGGCGGGCGCGGAAGGCGAATTCGTCGTAGAAGTCGTCGGGCAGAGTGCCGCCGCTCCAGCTCACCTCGCTGACGTCCTCGTCCACCTGTTCGCCGTAGTAGTCGTAGGGCTGGGCCAGCTTGTGCTTCTTCACCGCCAGCGTCCAGCCGGCTTTCGGCATCGGCTTGAGCTTTTCCACCCCGGTCGGGACGATGAGTCGCAACGCGGTGGTGGGCGCGCCGTCGCAGCCGTGGCCGACGCGCAGCACGCCCTTGTAGCTGCTGCCGGCGTCGGCTTGCGGGGTTTCCAGCGTGATGTGGGCGGAAGCGGCGGCGGCGAACAGCAGCGGCAGCAGGGCGAGGGAGCGGCGCATCGGTGAATTCCTGGTTGAGAATGATTCTTGATGGCGCAGTGTAATCGCCGCGGCCGGGCGGCGGAATGCGACAAACTGTCGCAGCCGTGGTGCGGTTTCCCCGGCGCGGGGCGGCCTGGCCCGGCGCGATGGTGGGAGGTAAACGGCAGGAAAGTAGAGGGAAAGCGGCGGCTCGGCCGGGGCTGCGCGATGCCCGGCGCGGCCGAGCTTGTCAGCCGTGGGACGGCGCGCTGGCCGCCGGCGTCACTCGCGGTGGTAGGGGTGGTTGTTGAGGATGGACAGCGCGCGGTAGAGCTGTTCGGCCAGCAGCACGCGCACCATGCCGTGCGGCATGGTCAGCGCCGACAGTTGCAGCAGGGTGTCGGCGCGCGCCTTGAGCTCGTCCGAGAGGCCGTCGGCGCCGCCGATGACGAAGCACAGGTCGTCGCCGCCGGCGAGCCAGTCCTTCATCGCGTGCGCCAGCTGCATCGTGGTCCAGTTGCGGCCGCGCTCGTCCAGCACCACCAGCCGGCTGCGCGGCGGGATGGCCGCCATGAGCCGGGCGTGTTCGGCGGCGATGCCCTTTTCCGCGGTGACGCCGCCGCCGCGTTTCTCCGGCTTGATTTCCTTCAGCTCCAGCGTGACGTCGCGGCCGAAGCGCTTGGCGTAGTCCTGGTAGGCCTCGTCGACCCAGCGCGGCATCTTGGTGCCGACGGCGAGAATGGTGATTTTCATGGTGTCAGCAGGCAAAAAGGTTGGCCGAAGCCCGTGCCGCGCCGTGACGCGGGGGCTTCGGCCAACCTTGTCGTTACGTCAGTCGGGCGCTCAGACCACCGACCACGGCTTGCCGCCGGTGGGCAGGAAGGACGGCTTCTGGCCGCCCCACAGCGCTTCGAGGTCGTAGTAGTCGCGCACCGCCGGCAGCATGACGTGGACCACCACGTCGCCGGCGTCGACCAGCACCCACTCGCCCGATTCCTGGCCTTCGCTGCCGACGATGTCGACGCCGGCTTCCTTCAGCGTCACCTGCACGTTGTTGGCGAGCGCCTTGACCTGGCGGTTGGAGTCGCCGGTGCAGACAATCATGCGCTGGAACAGCGAGGTGAGGTCGGTGGTGTCGAGTTCGATGATGTCCTTGCCCTTGACGTCTTCCAGGGCTTCCACGGCCAGCTTGGCGATAGCGTTGATATCCATGTTTCCTTCCACAATGAGGGTGGGGCGCTGCCGCGAGGGCAACGCCCGGTATGAGGGGCTCTGGCCTGCCGGGACGGGCTACCGCTGGTAGAGTCCGTGCGCGCGCAGGTAGGCCAGTACCGGGGCGGGGATCAGCGTGCTGACGTCGTCCCCGCGCGCCAGTCTGGCGCGGATGTCGGTGGCGGACAGCGCCACCGGCGGCAAAGCCAAGGGGCGGATTGTACCGGAAGGCGTTCGATTTGGAAAATCAGGGACTTGGCGTGTCTGCCACTCGTGGCGCACGGCGGCGGGAAGGGTGGCCGGATCGAAGCCGGGGCGCAGCGCCACCGCCACGTGCGCCAGCGTGAACAGTTCGTGCCAGCGCCGCCAGCTCTCCAGCGTGGCGAGCGAGTCGCCGCCGATCAGCAGCCACAGCGGCACCTGTGCGCCGAGTTCGGCGCGCACCTCTTCCAGCGTTTCGACGGTGTAGGCCGGGCGCGGCCGGCGCACCTCGCGGTCGTCGGCGACGAGACCGGGACGGCCGGCGATGGCCAGCTCGACCATCGCCAGGCGCTGCTCCGGCGTGGCGTGCGGCGCCTGCGCGCGGTGGTAGGGCTGGCCGGCCGGGATCAGCCGCACCTCGGCCAAGCGGCACTGCTCGCGGAACGCCTCGGCCATGCGCAGGTGGGCGTTGTGGATCGGGTCGAAGGTACCGCCGAACAGCCCGATGGCGTGGGTCATGCGGCCTTGGGCAGGGTGGCGTAGCCGTCGACGATCAGGTCGAGCTGGCCGGTCACCGGGTGGATTACCAGGCCGTGCACCGGCACGTCGCGCGGCATCAGCGGGTGGGTGCGGATGACGCTGACGGTGTGGCGCACACTGTCCTCGACGTTGTCGAAGCCCTTGAGCCAGCCTTCCAGGTTGATGCCGGCGCTGCGTAGCGTGGCCAGCGTGTCGGCGCTGACGCCGCGCTGGCAGGCGGCGTCGAGGATGCGCGCCGGGTCGATGGCGCTCATGCCGCAGTCGCGGTGCGCCACCACGCAGATTTCCTCGGCGCGCAGTTCGTAGATGGCGATCAGCAGGCTGCGCATCACCGAACCCCAGGGGTGGGTGACCAGCGCGCCGGCGTTCTTGATCAGCTTGGCGTCGCCGTTCTTCAGGCCCATCGCCTTGGGCAGCAGTTCCACCAGGCGTGCGTCCATGCAGGCCAGCACGGCGAGGCTCTTGTCGGGAAACTTGTCGGTCTGGAATTGCTCGTATTCGCGGTTGTCGACGAAGCTGCGATTGTGTTCCAGCAAGCTGTTAAGCAGGCCCATGGTGTTCTCCTGTTTCGATGCTTGCCCGCGGGCAGCGGGTGGCTGCACGGGATCTCGGGTGATTGCTCTATTTTGGTCGGCAGCAATGCTACCACGGTTGGCGGCGATGCCAACCCCGTGATTTAGAGGGTTTTGCGCAACATCAACTGGTTCTTGACGTGCTGGTAACCCTGGCGCAGGTAGAAGCGGTGCGCATCGTGGCGGTGTTCGGCGCTGCGCAGGCTGACGCTGGCGATGCCGCGTTGCCGCGCCCATTGCTCGCCGGCGTCCAGCAGCATCGCCCCCAGTCCCTGCCCGCGCCAGTCGGCGCCGATCACCAGCCCGCCGATTTCCACGGTGGGGTCCGCTTCCAGCAGCGTCAGCACGAAAGCGTGAATCCAGCCGCACACCGCCCCATTGTCTTCGACCACGCCGACGAAGTGCTGTTCCGGTGCCGCCAGCAGCGTGGCGCAGCGCGCCGCGAACCGGGCCGGGTCGCACGGGTAGCCCAGTTCGCCGGACAGCGCGGCGAGGGCGTCGATGTCGCCGGCGCGGGCCGGACGCAACAGCAGGACGGGGGTGGTGGACATGGGGCGGGGCTCCTTGCGGGTTAGGGTTGACGACGGGCGGCTAGCCAGTGCTCCAGGTAGTGGATGCTGGTCCCGCCCTGACTGAAGCCGGGGTCGGTGAACAGCTGCTGATGCAGCGGGATGTTGGTCTTGATGCCGCCGATGGCCAGTTCCGACAGCGCCACGCGCATGCGCGCCATCGCCTGGGCACGGCTGTCGCCGTAGGCGATCAGCTTGCCGACCATCGAGTCGTAGTGCGGCGGCACGGTGCAGCCCTGGTAGATGTGCGAGTCGATGCGGATGCCCGGGCCGCCGGCCGGGTGGTAGCTTTCGATGCGGCCCGGGCTCGGCACGAAGGTGAACGGGTCTTCGGCGTTGAGGCGGCATTCCATGGCGTGTCCCTTGAGCACGACGTCCGCCTGCTTGTAACGTAGTTTCTCGCCCGCAGCGATGCGGATCTGTTCCTGCACGATGTCGATGCCGGTGATCATTTCCGTCACCGGGTGCTCGACCTGGACGCGGGTGTTCATCTCGATGAAGTAGAACTCGCCGTTTTCGAACAGGAATTCGAAGGTGCCGGCGCCACGGTAGCCGATGCGGCGGCAGGCGTCGGCGCAGGCCTCGCCGATCTGCCGGCGCTGCTCGGCGCTGATGCCCGGAGCCGGCGCCTCCTCGATGACCTTCTGGTGGCGGCGCTGCATCGAGCAGTCGCGCTCGCCCAGATAGATGGCGTGGCCGTGCTGGTCGGCCAGCACCTGGATTTCGATGTGGCGTGGCTGTTCGAGGAACTTCTCCATGTACACCGTCGGGTTGCCGAAGGCGGCACCGGCCTCGCTGCGGGTGGTCTCGACCGAGGTAAGCAGGTCTTGTTCCTGGTGTACCACGCGCATGCCGCGTCCGCCGCCGCCGCCAGCGGCCTTGATGATCACCGGGTAGCCGATGCGGCGCGCCGTGGCGGCAATGGCGCCGGGGTCGTCCGGCAGCGCGCCGTCCGAGCCGGGCACGCAGGGCACGCCGGCGGCGATCATCGATTCCTTGGCCGAGACCTTGTCGCCCATCAGGCGGATGGTGTCCGGACGCGGGCCGATGAAGGCGAAACCGGACTGCTCGACGCGTTCGGCGAAGTCGGCGTTTTCCGACAGGAAGCCGTAGCCGGGGTGGATGGCCTGGGCGTCGGTGACTTCGGCGGCGGCGATCAGCGCCGGCACGTTGAGGTAGCTCTTGGCCGACGGCGCCGGCCCGATGCAGACCGACTCGTCGGCGAGCTTGACGTACTTGGCGTCGCGATCGGCCTCGGAGTGCACCACCACGGTCTTGATGCCCATTTCGCGGCAGGCGCGCTGGATGCGCAGGGCGATCTCGCCGCGGTTGGCGATGAGGATTTTATCGAACATGACGGGTCTCCGCGGCGAGATCGCCCGCGTCGCGTACCGCGACGGTGCGATGTGACTTCGTCGCTGCGCCGCCTGGCGGCAGCTGGTCGCCGCGATTGGCGATGAGGATCTTATCGAACATGACGGGTCTCCGTGGCGAGGTCGCCCGCGTCGCGTGCCGCGACGGTGCAATGTGACGGCGTCGTGGCGCTGCCTGGCGGCAGCGGGTCGCCGCGGTGGGCGATGAGGATGTGATCGAACATGGCGTACCGTCTTTCTTAGACTATTCGATGACGAACAGCGGTTCGCCGAATTCCACCGGCTGGCCTTCTTCGACCAGGATGGCCTTGAGCACGCCGGCGCGGTCGGCCTCGATTTCGTTCATCAGCTTCATCGCCTCGATGATGCACAGCGTGTCGCCGACCTTGACCGGCTGGCCGACCTCGACGAAGACCGCGGCCTGCGGGCTGGGGCGGCGGTAGAAGCTGCCCACCATCGGCGACTTGACCGTGTTGGGGTTGGCCGAAGGGCTGGGGGCGGCGGCCGGTGCGGTGCTGGCACTCGCCGGGGCCGCGACCGCTAGCGGGGCCGGCAGCAACTGGGCGGGGACGGTGGGCGTGCCGGCGACGGTGCGGGTGATGCGGATCTGTTCGCTGCCTGCGCTGATCTCCAGTTCGGCGATGCCGGAGGCCTGCACCAGCTGGATCAGCTGTTTCAACTTGCGTAATTCCATCAATGGAGTCCTGATCGGGAAAAGGGGGCATGACCGGGCGAGGGCCCGGTCCGTGAAGGGAGTGGGTTAATGCAGCGCCTTGCCGCGGGTTTCCGGCAGGAACAGCAGGGTGACGATCACCAGGCCGTAGGCGGCGGCTGCCAGCATGCCGATGGTTTTGCTGAGCGGCATGGTGGCGCTGAGGATGCCGACCAGGGCCGGGAAGAACGAGCCGGTGCCGCGCCCGAAGTTGTAACAGAAGCCTTGGCCCGAGCCGCGCAGCTGGTGCGGGAACAGCTCGCTGAGGAAGGCTCCGGCGCCGCTGAAGATGCCCGACACGAAGAAGCCCAGCGGGAAGCCGAGCAGCATCATCTGGGCGTCGGTGATGGGAATCTGCATGTAGGTGGTGACGATCAACAGCGACATCAGCGCGAACAGCATGAAGCATTTCTTGCGGCCGAGGTGGTCGGACAGCCAGGCGCTGGTCAGGTAGCCGGCGAACGAGCCGCTGATGATCACCAGCAGGTAGCCGCCGGTGCCCAGTACCGAGAGCTGGCGCTCGGTCTTGAGGAAGGTCGGCAGCCAGGTGGTGATGGTGTAGTAGCCGCCTTGCATCCCCATGATCAGCAGGCTCGCCAGCAGCGTGGTCTTGAGGATGTCCGGCGAGAAGATCGCCAGGAACGAGGTTTTCTCGTTGCTTTCCTGCTCCTGCCGTTTGGCGTGCAGGTACACCTCCGGTTCGGTCAGGTTGCGGCGGATATAGATGATCAAGAGTGCCGGCAGGATGCCCATCCAGAACAGCACGCGCCAGGCCAGTTCCGGCGACAGCGCGGTGTAGATCCAGGCGAAGGCCAGCGCGGCGGCGCCCCAGCCGATCGCCCAGCTGCTTTGCACCAGCCCGACGGCGCGGCCGCGGTAGTGCGAGCGGATGGTTTCGGCGATCAGCACCGAGCCCACCGACCATTCGCCGCCGAAGCCGAAGCCCTGCAGCGCGCGCGCCGCCATCAGCTGGCCCGGGGTCTGGGAGAAACCGCACAGGAAGGTGAACACCGAGAACCAGACCACGGTCCATTGCAGTACCCGCACCCGACCGTAGCGGTCGGCCAGCACGCCGGCTGCCCAGCCGCCGAGCGCCGAGGCCCACAGCGTGACGGTGGCGATCAGGCCGGCTTCGGCCTTGCTCATGCTCCAGGCCGTCATCAGGGTGGGGATCAGCATGGTGTAGATCATGTAGTCGAAGGCATCGACGGCGTAGCCGCCGAACGAGGCGGTCAGGGTGATCCGCTCGGTGGGGGTGGTATGTTTCAGCCACATCGTTGCAATTCCTCTCAATCTCGAGGACCGGCGCTCACAGCGCGGCCAGGTGGGCATTCAGCAGATCGGTGATCAGCATCTTGCCGGGCGCATGGGTGATGCAGAACGGTGGCTTGGTGGCGGCGATGACCGACTGCGGGGTGACGCCGCAAGCCCAGAACACCGGGATCTCGTGGTCCCGGATCTCCACCGCGTCGCCGTAGTCGGGACGGGCCAAATCGGTGATGCCGATCAGCGCCGGATCGCCCAGGTGCACCGGCGCGCCGTGCACGGCGGGGAAGCGCGAGGTGACCTGGATGGCGCGGATGGCCTGGGCCGGCAGCATCGGCCGCATCGACACCACCAGCGGACCGTGGAACGGGCCGGCAGGCTGGGTCGGGATGCTGGTGCGGTACATCGGCACGTTGCAGCCCTGCTCGATGTGGCGCACCGGCACGCCGTTGGCAAGCAGCGCCTCTTCGAAGGAGAACGAGCAGCCGATGGCGAAGGTGACCAGATCGTCGCGCCAGACCTCGTCGAGGTTGTCCGGCTCGGCGATCAGTTCGCCGTCGCGGAATACCCGGTAGCCCGGGACGTCGCGGCGGATGTCGATACCCTGACCGAGCGCGGGCAGGGCGGTGTCGCCGGGCTCGGACACCGCCAGCACGGGGCAGGATTGCGGATTGCGCACGCAGAATTTCAGGAAGTCGTCGGCGTGGCTGGCCGGCAGGATCGCCAGGTTGGCTTGCACGTAGCCCGCCGCGAGGCCGGCGGTCGGCCCGGTGTGGTCGCCGCGCCGGATGGCGAGACGTGCCGCCACGCTGGGCAGCGCAGGTTGAAGCGTGATGCTCATCAGGTTTCTCCGTTGTAGATAGCGGGCTTTTTGCCCTGTCGTTTTCTTGTTATCCGGTGCCGGGCGGGGGCTTCGGCCAACCTCGCCCGGGGCGCACAGGCTTCAGCCCGGCGCGCGCAGGGTCAGGCCGCGTGCCAGCAGCTCGCGCCGCAGCCGCCGGGCGAAGGCCACGGCGTGGGCGCCGTCGCCGTGCAGGCAGACGGTGTCGGCACGCAGCGCGACGCGGCTGCCGTCGAGCGCGCTGACGCGGCCCTCGGTAATCATCTGCAGCGTCTGCGCCAACGCCTCGTCCTCGTCCTCGATCAGCGCGCCGGGCGTGCCGCGCGGCGCCAGGCTGCCGTCCGCCTGGTAGGCGCGGTCGGCGAACACCTCGTCCAGCGCGCGCAGCCCGGCGCCACGCGCCTGGCGCACCAGCTCGCTGCCGGCGAGCCCGACCACGGCCAGCGCCGGGTCGGCCGCCCGCACCGCGCGCACGATGGCCGCCGCCAGCTGCGGGTCGCGCGCCGCCTGGTTGTAGAGCGCGCCGTGCGGCTTGACGTGGGTCAGGCGCACGCCTTCGCCGCGGGCGATCGCCTGCAGCGCGCCGATCTGGTACAGCACGCCGCTGTAGACGGTGTCGGGCGGCAGCTGCATCGCGCGGCGGCCGAAGTGCTCGCGGTCGGGAAAGCTCGGGTGCGCGCCCAGCGCCACGCCGCGCGCCTTGGCGGCCTGCACCGCGGCACGCATGGTGTCGGCGTCGCCGGCGTGCCAGCCGCAGGCGATGTTGGCCGAGCTGACGCAATCCAGGATCGCCGCGTCGTCGCCGCAGCCCTCGCCGAGATCGGCGTTCAGGTCAATGTCCATAGGCACTCCAGTTGAAACGGTTGAGGTGATAGCGCTGCTGCCGCAGGGCGTGGCGCGCTTCGGCCAACGTGGTGGGCACGAAGTGTAGTTCGGCGCCGGGGCGGGCCTGCGCCAGCTTCCACAGGTCGGCCTCGATCACCGTGGCGATGCGCGGATAGCCGCCGCTGGTCTGGGCGTCGGCCAGCAGCACGATGGGCTGGCCGCCGGGCGGCACCTGCACCACGCCGGGCAGCACGCCGTGCGACAGCAGTTCGTGGCGTGCCGTGCGTTCCAGTGCCGGGCCGGCCAGGCGGTAGCCCATGCGGTTGCTCTGCGGCGTGACGCTCCAGGGCTTGGTCCAGAAGGTGTCCTGTGCGGCGGCGGAGAATTCGTCGTATTCCGGTCCGGGCAGGGCGCGGATTTCCGGTGTCCATTGCGGCGGGCGGCTGCCCGCCCGGCCTTCGAGTGCCACCGGTTCGCCCTGCGGCAGGCGGTCGCCGGCCTGCAGCGCGCGGCCCGCGAAGCCGCCGAAGCCGGCGGCGAGGTCGGTGGCGCGCGCCCCCAGCACCTCGGGCACGGCGATGCCGCCGTCCACCGCCAGATAGGCGCGCATGCCGTGATGGCAGCCGCGCAGCTGCAGCACCTGTCCGGCGCGCACCGCCTGGCGCCAGCCGCACCACACCGGCGCGCCGTCCAGCGTGGCGTCGAAGTCGGCGCCGGTGAGCGCCAGCCAGCCGTCGCGCAAAAAGCGCAGCTGCACCGGCCCGAGCACGATTTCCAGCCCGGCCGCCCCTTCCGGGTTGCCGACCAGGCGGTTGGCCATCCTCAGTGCTGGCACGTCGAGCGCGCCGCCCTGGCCGATGCCGAGGTGGCGCAGGCCGTGGCGCCCCAGGTCCTGCACCGTGGTTTGAACGCCGGGACGCAGAATCTCAAGCATGGTGGGCCTCCTCCGGGGTGAAGCGTACGCGGTCGCCCGGCAGCAGCAGCGTGGGCGGATCGCGCCGCGGGTCGAACAGGGCCAGCGCGGTGCGGCCGATGAGATGCCAGCCGCCGGGGGCGGCGGCGGGGTAGATGCCGGTCTGGCTGCCGCCGATGGCGACCGAGCCTGCGGGAACTGCCAGGCGCGGTTCGGCGCGGCGCGGTGTGGCGAGCGCCTCGGGCAGGCCGCCGAGATAGGCGAAGCCGGGCTGGAAGCCGAGGAAGAACACGATGTAGTCGGCGCCGCTGTGGCGGGCGATGACTTCGTCCGGGCTGAGCCCGGTGTGGCGCGCGACGTCGTCGAGGTCGGGGCCGGCGACGCCGCCGTAGCGTACCGGGATGAGCACTTCGCGCGGGGTGAAGCTGGCCTCGTTGGCCCCGCTCCAGAGCCGCTCGAGTTCGGCCAGCACGGTCGTGCCGTCGGCGGCCAGTGGGTCGAACACCACGGTCAGGTTGTTCATGCCCGGCACGACGTCGGTGAGCTCGGTGCGGCCACGCAGCTGGTTCGCCAGCCACCAGATGCGGCGCTGGCAGGCGAGTTCGGCCGGGGCGTCGACAGCCAGCACGGCCGCGCGCTCCCCCAGCAGGTAGAAGCGGGCTTCTCCTGGCTTCAAGGCGTTCTCCATTTGCAGTCATGCCCCGGCGGTGGTACCGGGGTCGTTGTCGGTGTTGTTGGTGAGAACATAAAAATTTGCCGCCATGACGTCAATAAATTATCGATAATTTGTATTTGATGTGACGATGAAGTGTTGTGTTTCTGTAATCGTGCGGGTGCGCTGACGGCGGCAGGGAAGGGCGGGCTTGCTATACTGGCGGCCTTATCCCTATGGGCCACCGTCCATGAGCACGCATCTGAACATCGTTTCATCTTCCCTCTTGGTGTCCGAGCGCAGCGTCGAGCTGTCCGAGTTCGAGTTCGGTCTGATCGTGGTCAACAACGCCTTCAACCGCTGGATGGTGCGCTGCATGACAGCGGCAGGCGAAAAGGACATGACGGCGCTGGAGGTGTCGCTGGTCCACCACGTCAACCACCGTGGCCGCAAGAAGAAGCTGGCGGACATCTGCTTCGTGCTGAACATCGAGGACACGCACGTGGTGTCGTACGCGCTGAAGAAACTGGTACGGATGGGCTACGTGGAGAGCGAGAAGAGCGGCAAGGAGGTGTTCTTCTCCACTACCGAGGCCGGCAGGGCCTTGTGCGAGCGCTACCGCGAGGTGCGCGAGCAGTGCCTGATCGACGCGCTGGTGGAAAGCGGCACGCCGAACGCCGACATCGGCGAGACCGCCGAGCTGTTGCGCGTGCTGTCAGGCTTGTACGATCAAGCCTCGCGCGCCGGCGCCTCGTTGTGAGCCCGATTCATTAGGCGGCTGCGCCTTCACGTCTTGAGCGCCGGCAGTACTGCGTGCGAATTTTCAATTCGCCCAGCGATCAGGACTCCTCATGTACTCCGTGACCATTCCGGTTCCTGTGCGCTGGCGGCGCTCAACCAGTTTTGGCTCGCTCGCCTACTGAACCAGGCTGGGGGGCGATTTTCCTAGTCTGTGGCGTTTACAGCCGGTTGAGCGGAATCTTCAGGTACGCGTAGCCGTCGGATTCGGCCGGCGGCAGCTGGCCGGCGCGGATGTTGACCTGCACCGACGGCAGGATCAGTACCGGCATCTCCAGCGTGGCGTCGCGCGCCTCGCGCATGGCGACGAAGTCGGCCTCGCCGATGCCGTCGTGCAGGTGGATGTTGTGCGCGCGCTGCTCGGCCACGGTGGTTTCCCAGCGCGGCGCGCGCCCCTCGGGCGGGTAGTCGTGGCACATGAACAGCCGCGTCTCGCCCGGCAGGTCGAGCAGGCGCCGCACCGAGCGGTACAGGGTGGCGGCGTCGCCGCCGGGAAAATCGCAGCGCGCCGAGCCGACGTCGGGCATGAACAGGGTGTCGCCGACGAACACCGCGTCGCCGATCTGGTAGGCGACGTCGGCCGGGGTGTGGCCGGGCACGGCCAGTGCGCGCGCCTCCAGCGTGCCGATCATGAAGCGCTCGTCGTCGTGCAGCAGCACGTCGAACTGGCTGCCGTCGGTGCGGAACTCCTCTCCCAGATGAAAAATACCCTTGAAGATGCGCTGCACCGCAGGAATGCCGGCGCCGATGGCGATGCGCCCGCCCAGCGTGTCGCGCAGCAGCGCGGCGGCGGAGAGGTGGTCGGCGTGGGCGTGGGTTTCCAGGATCCAGTCGACGCGCAGGCGGTGCGCCGTCACGAACTCGCGGATACGCCCGGCCGACACGGTGCCGGTGCGCCCGGCCTTGGCGTCGTAGTCGAGCACCGGGTCGATGATGGCGGCGTGGCCGCCGGGCTGGTCGTACACCACGTAGGAAATGGTGTGCGTGGCGGGGTCGTAGAACGCTTCGATCTGGGCGGACATGGTCTACCTCGTGACAGGAGTGGTGTTGATCGACACTATATTGATTAACGATATATAAATCAATATAATGAAGTCAACCGCAAGTCTCATTAAAGAGAGTATGGATGATGGATTTATCGCTACTGCGTGAAAACGCCGGCAAGGCCTCGGCGCTGCTGCGCAGCCTGGCCAACGAGGACCGGCTGCTGCTGCTGTGCCAGCTGGTGGACGGCGAGAAGACGGTGTCGGAACTGGAGCGCCTCACCGGCATCCGCCAGCCCACGCTGTCGCAGCAGCTCGGCGTGCTGCGCAACGAGGGGCTGGTGGCCACCCGGCGCGAGGGCAAGTGGATCTATTACCGCATCGCCAGCAACGAGGCGATGGTGCTGCTGGACGCGCTGCACGCGCTGTTCTGCGGCGACGCCACGGTGTCGGCGGCGGATTCGACCGAGGAGGAGACGGCATGATCGACTGGAACCACTTCACCCCGCTGGCGTCGCTCGCCGGCGGCGTGCTGATCGGCCTGGCGGCGAGCTGGCTGGTGCTCGCCAACGGCCGCATCGCCGGCATCAGCGGCCTGCTGGGCGGTCTGGTGGACCGCGCCGCCGACTGGCGCCCGCGCGCCGCCTTCATCGCCGGGCTGGTGCTGGCGCCGCTGCTCTACCGCGTGCTGGCGGGCGGCCTGCCTTCGGCCAACGTCACGGCCGCGTGGCCGCAGCTGGCGCTGGCCGGGCTGCTGGTCGGAGTCGGCACGCGCTACGCCTCGGGCTGCACCAGCGGCCACGGCGTGTGCGGGCTGGCGCGGCTGAGCCCGCGTTCGCTGGTGGCCACGCTGAGCTTCATGGCGGCGGGCTTCGTTACGGTGTATGTGCTGCGCCACGTTCTGGCCTGAGGGGGAGACATGAAAACACTATCGGCATTGCTGGCCGGACTGGTCTTCGGCCTCGGCCTGATCCTCTCGGGTATGGCCAATCCGGCCAAGGTGCAGGGCTTCCTCGATCTGGCCGGCGCCTGGGACCCGAGCCTGGCGCTGGTGATGGCGGGCGCCATCGGCGCGGCCTTCCTGCCGTTCCGGCTGGCCGGCCAGCGCAAGAAGAGCTGGCTGGGTGAGCCTTTGCACCTGCCGGGCACGCGCGAGATCACGCCGCGCCTGGTGCTGGGCAGCCTGCTGTTCGGCATCGGCTGGGGCCTGGCCGGGCTGTGCCCGGGCCCGGCGCTGGTGTTGCTGGGGACGCTGTCGGGGCCGGCGCTGGTGTTCGTCTCGGCGATGCTGGCCGGCATGGAGCTGTTCCGCCTGCTGCAACACAAGCGGGCATGACGGCCTGGCTGCCCGGCTGGCTGCGCCATTACCGCCGCGCCTGGCTGCCCGGCGACGCCGTGGCCGGGGTGGTGGTGGCGCTGCTGCTGGTGCCGCAGGGTCTTGCCTACGCCTTGGTGGCCGGGTTGCCGGCCGAGGCCGGGCTCTACGCCAGCCTGCCGCCCTTGCTGCTGTACGGCCTGATCGGCCGCAGCCACGCGCAATCGGTCGGGCCGATGGCGCTGACCTCGCTGCTGGCGGCGGCGACGCTGTCGCGCCTGGCCGCGCCGGGCAGCACGGAGTACCTGGCGCTGGCGGTGTGGCTGGCGCTGTTGTCCGGGGCGATGCTGGTCGCGCTCGGGGCGGCGCGCCTCGGCTTCCTCGCCGATTTTCTCTCGACGCCGGTGCTGGCGGCGTTCACCTCGGCCTCGGCGCTGCTGATCGTGCTGGCGCAACTGGCGCCGCTGCTCGGGCTGCACGGCGGCGGTGCCGCGCTGCCGGCGCTGTTGGCGGCCGTGCTGGACGGCTGGCAACGCTTCAACCCGTTGGCGCTGGGCGTGGGCGCGCTGGCCCTGCTGTGGCTGGCCGGGGCACGGCGCCTGCTGCCGCCGGCGCTGGCGCGCGCCGCGCCGGTGCTGGCGGTGTTGCTGGGCATCGTGGCGGTGCGCGAGGCAGGCTGGGCCACGCGGCTGCCGGTGGTGGGCGCGGTGCCCGCCGGGCTGCCCGCGTTGTCGCTGCCGCTGCTGCCCTGGGAGCGGCTCGCCGAACTGATGCTGCCGGCCTTCTTCATGGCGCTGATCAACTACGTGCAGAGCCTGTCGGTGGCGCAGCTGTTGGCCGAACCCCGCCACGAGCGGGTGGAGCCGGACCGCGAACTGCTCGCGCTCGGCGTGTGCAACCTCGGCGCCGGGCTGTTCGGCGGCTTTCCGGTCACCGGCGGCCTGAGCCGCTCGCTGGTCAACGCCGCCGCCGGGGCGCACAGTCCGCTGGCGTCGTGGATCAGCGCCGGCGGCATCGCGCTGGTGCTGCTGTTCGCCGGGGCCGCGCTGTCCAGCCTGCCGCTCGCGGTGCTGGCCGCCACCATCGTCGTGGCGGTCTACCCCAGCATCGGTTTTGGCGCCTTGCGCCAGGCCTGGCGCGCCGACCGTGCCGACGCCGTGGCGTTCGTACTGACCTTCGCGCTGGTGCTGCTGCTCGGCGTCGAGAGCGGCATCGTCGCCGGGGTGCTGGTGTCGCTGGGCGCCTGGCTGTGGCGCAGCAGCCGGCCGCACATGGCCGAGGTGGGGCGGCTGCCGGGCACTCAGCACTACCGCAACGTCACGCGCTTTGCCACCGAGACGCTACCCGGCGTGCTGTTCCTGCGCGTCGACGAGAGCCTCTACTTCGGCAACGCCCGGCTGGTGCGCGACACCGTGCTCGACCGCCTCGCCGAGCGGCCGCAGCTGAGCACGCTGGTGCTGATCATGAGCGCGGTCAACCGCCTCGATGCCAGTGCCGTGGCGATGCTGCAGTGGCTCGACGACAGCCTGGCGCTACGCGGCGTGACGCTGGCGCTGGCCGAGGTCAAGGGACCGGTGGGCGCGGTGCTGGCGCGTGCCGGCCTGCTCGAGCGTTTCGCCGGGCGCCACTTCCTCTCCACCGACCAGGCCTGGCGCCGCTACGCGCCGGCACCGGATTTTCATATCTGAAACACGGCGCACGCCGGCTGCAACTTTGCGCCGGCGATGGGTATCATAGGCTGGACATGAAAACCGTCCTCACCGCCGCCGCGCTGGCCCTGGCCCTGTCCGGCACCGTCTCCGCCCAGATCGACCTGCCCGAGCTGGGCGACGCCTCGTCCGCCTCGTTCAGCCCGAGCCAGGAAGCGGCGGTCGGGCGCGACGTGATGAACCGCCTGCGCGAATCCGGCGAAACCCTGGACGATGCCGACGCCTCCGCCTACCTGCAGGAACTGGGCGGGCGCCTGGCCCAGGCGGCGCAGGCGCCGGATCTGAACTTCTCGTTCTTCGCCGTCAACGACCGCAGCATCAACGCCTTCGCCATGCCCGGCGGCTACATCGGCGTGCACTCCGGGCTGGTGCTGACGACGCAGAGCGAGGCCGAGCTGGCCTCGGTGCTGGCGCACGAGATCGCCCACGCCAGTCAGCACCACCTGGCACGCCTCAAGGCCGCCAGCGCGCCCAACCAGCTGTGGCTGCTGGCGGCGCTGTTGGCCGGGGCGCTGGCCTCGCGCGCCGGCAACTCCGACGCCGCCTTCGGCGCCATCAACGCCGGCATCGGCCTGTCGGTGTCGAGCGAGCTCGCCTACACGCGCGATTTCGAACGCGAGGCCGACCGCCTCGGCATGCAGTACCTCGCCGCCGCCGGCTTCGACGCGCGCGCCATGCCGTCTTTCTTCCAGCGCATGCAGCAGAGCAACCGCTTCAACGACAACAACGCGCTGGCCTTCCTGCGTTCGCACCCGGTCACCGGCGAGCGCATCAGCGAAGCGCAGGACCGCGCGCTGGCCTTTCCGCTCAGGATGCACGCCGACAGCACCGCCTACCTGCTGGTGCGGGAGAAACTGCGGCTAGCGACGCTGGGGCGCGAAGAGGCGCTGCGCTATTACCAGGCCAGGCTGAAGAGCCGCCAGTTCCTCAGCGAGGGCGCGCAGTGGTACGGCCTGTCGCTGGCGCGGCTCGCCGCCTCCCAGCCCGGTCCGGCGCGCGAGGCGCTGGCCGAGGCGCGCCGGCGCCTGCCGGCCAGCCCGCTGCTGTTCGGCCAGGAGGCCGCGATCGAGCGCGCCGAGCGCAACTGGACGGCAGCGCTGGACGCCTACCGGCGCGGCCTGGCGGCCTTCCCCGGCTACGGCCCGCTGCGCTACGGCGAGATCGACACCCTGCTCGACAGCGGCCAGCGCGAGGTTGCACTGACACGGCTGCGCAGCGAACTCAACCGCTATCCCTCCGAACCCGCGCTGTACCGGCGCCAGGCCGCCGTCTACGCCGACCGGGACAAGCTGCGCTACCACGCCGCCTTGGGCCAGGCGTTCTATTACGAGCAGCGCTACGAGGCGGCGCTGGAGCAATTCCAGTACGCCAGCCAGGCCCCGGGCGACGATTTCTACCTGCGTTCCTCGATCGAGGCGCGCATCCGCGAACTGCAGAACCGGCTCAAGGAAGAACGCCGCCAGGCGCGCAGTTGAGCCAGCCGCGGCCGTCCGCCGGCCCGGAATCGCAAAAAAACAACATCGTGCATCGCAGCAATTCAACTCGATCCGCATAATTTGCAGGAAATCACTGATTGCCTATTCCTTTCCGAACAGGGCAAGCTTTACACTGCGAATCTGATGAACAAACTGTTCGAAAATGAAAATTTCGATTCTGTTAATGTTCATTTTCAAACCAACCCCGGCGAAGTCGATTCATTCCTGAGCCGTGTGACGACACAGCGGGATCGGTCCCGACCGGTACCCAGAAAACCAGATGTGAGGATGAGAGATGGCTGCAACCTTCCCTGACGATATCGATCCGTTGGAGACGAAAGAGTGGCTGGATGCACTGCAATCGGTACTCGAAAACGAAGGTATCGAACGTGCCCAGTACCTGCTTGAGCATCTGGTCGAACGCTCCCGCGACGGTGGCGTCGATCTGACGCTGGGGTCCACCACCCCCTACGTGAATACCGTATCCCTTGACCGCCAGGCGCCGCTCGCCGGCGACCCGGCCGTGGAAGAGCGCCTGCGCAACATCGTGCGCTGGAACGCGCTGGCCACCGTGGTCAAGGCCAACAAGGGCAACGACATGGGCCTGGGCGGCCACATCGCCTCGTTCCAGTCCGCCTCCACGCTGTACGAAACCGGCTTCAACCATTTCTGGCACGCCCCGAGCGACGGCCACGGCGGCGACTTGGTGTACGTGCAGGGCCACTCGGCACCGGGCATCTACTCGCGCGCCTTCCTGGAAGGCCGCCTGTCCGAAGACCAGATGCTCAACTTCCGCCAGGAAGTGGACGGCCATGGCCTGTCCTCCTACCCGCACCCGTGGCTGATGCCGACCTTCTGGCAATTCCCGACCGTGTCGATGGGCCTGGGCCCGCTGATGGCCATCTACCAGGCGCGCTTCATGAAGTACCTGGACGACCGTGGCCTGGCCAACACCAAGAACCGCAAGATCTGGGTGTTCTGTGGCGACGGCGAGATGGACGAGCCGGAATCGCTGGGCGCCATGGGCGTGGCCGCGCGTGAAGGCCTCGACAACCTGGTGTTCGTGATCAACTGCAACCTGCAGCGTCTGGACGGCCCGGTGCGCGGCAACGGCAAGATCATCCAGGAACTGGAAGGCGAATTCCAGGGTGCCGGCTGGAACGTGATCAAGGTGATCTGGGGCTCCAAGTGGGACGCCCTGCTGGCCAAGGACAAGACCGGCCTGCTGAAGAAACGCATGATGGAATGCGTGGACGGCGACTACCAGACCTTCAAGTCGAAGGACGGCGCCTACGTGCGCCAGTACTTCTTCGGCAAGTACCCGGAACTGCTGGAGCTGGTCGCCGACATGACCGACGACGAGGTCTGGGCGCTGAACCGTGGCGGCCACGATCCGCGCAAGGTGTACGCCGCCTACCACGACGCCTGCAACAACACCAACGGTAAGCCGACCGTGATCCTCGCCAAGACCATCAAGGGCGAGGGCATGGGGCACTCCGGCGAGGCGCAGAACACCGCGCACCAGACCAAGAAGATGGACATGGACTCCATCCGCCGCTTCCGCGACATCTACGGCATCCCGCTCAGCGACGAACAGCTGGAAAGCGTGCCGTTCTACAAGCCGGCCGACGACAGCGCCGAAATGCAGTACCTGCACGCCCGCCGCAAGGCGCTGGGCGGCTACCTGCCGGCGCGTAATCCGGTGAAGGAGCCGATGGCGATTCCGGAACTGTCCGCCTTCGACGCGCTGTTGAAGGACTCCGGCGGCCGCGAGTTCTCCACCACCATGGCCTTCGTGCGCATGCTGGGCACCCTGGTCAAGGACAAGCAGATCGGCAAGCACATCGTGCCGATCGTGCCGGACGAATCGCGTACCTTCGGTATGGAAGGCATGTTCCGCCAGCTCGGCATCTGGAACACCTGGGGCCAGAACTACGTGCCGCAGGACCACGACCAGCTGATGTTCTACAAGGAATCGAAGGAAGGCCAGATCCTGCAGGAAGGCATCAACGAGCCGGGCGCGATGAGCTCCTGGATCGCCGCCGCCACCTCGTACGCCAACCACGGCGTGCCGATGATCCCGTTCTACATCTACTACTCGATGTTCGGCTTCCAGCGCGTCGGCGACCTGGCCTGGGCCGCCGGTGACCTGCGCGCCCGTGGCTTCCTGCTGGGCGGCACCGCCGGACGCACCACGCTGAACGGCGAGGGCTTGCAGCACGAAGACGGCCACAGCCACATCCAGGCCGGCCTGATCCCGAACTGCGTGACCTACGACCCGACCTTCGCCTACGAAGTGGCGGTGATCGTGCAGGACGGCATGCGCCGCATGTACGTCGAGCAGCAGGACGTGTTCTATTACCTGACGGTGATGAACGAGAACTACGCGCATCCGGACATGCCGGCCGGCGCCGAAGCGGGCATCCTGAAGGGCCTGTACAAGTTCAAGTCGGTCGGCGACGGCGCGCTGCGCGTCAAGCTGATGGGCTCGGGCACCATCTTCAACGAAGTGATCGCCGCGGCCGACCTGTTGGCCAACGATTTCGGCATCGGCTCCGACATCTTCAGCGCCACCTCGTTCAACCAGCTGCGCCGCGAGGGCATGGAAGCCGCCCGCTGGAACCTGCTGCACCCGACCGAAGCGGCCAAGAAGCCGTACGTGACCGAAGTGCTGGAAGGTTTCGACGGCCCGACCATCGCCGCCACCGACTACATCCGCAACTACGCCGACCAGGTGCGCGAGTACGTGCCGGGCCGCTACGTGGTGCTCGGCACCGACGGCTTCGGCCGCTCGGACAGCCGCCAGAAGCTGCGCGAGTTCTTCGAGGTGAACCGCTACTACGTCGCCGTCGCCGCACTCAAGGCGCTGGCCGACGAGGGCAAGATCGGCGCCGACAAGGTGGCCGAGGCGATCGCCAAGTACGGCCTGAAAGCCGACAAGCAGCCTTCCTGGAAGGTGTAACCGGGGGAATGCGGGGGAGAGCACGGCCCTCCCCCTGCTCCGCGTACCGAATCGACGCGGGGCGTCGTGCTGACGCCCCGCCGCACTTGAGAAAGCAACCATGAGCAATCTCATCGAATTGAAAGTACCCGACATCGGCGGCCACGATAACGTCGACGTCATCGAACTGTTCATCCAGCCCGGCGCCACCGTGGCGCTGGACGACTCGCTGATCACGCTGGAAACCGACAAGGCCACCATGGAAGTCCCGGCCGCCGCCGCCGGCGTCGTCAAGCAGGTGCTGGTCAAGGTGGGCGACAAGGTCAGCGAAGGCAGCGTGATCGCGCTAGTGGAAGCCGCCGGCGCCGCTGCCGTTGCAGCCCCGGCCGCCGCTCCGGCGCCTGCCGCGGCTCCCGCTCCGGTCGCCGCCGCCGCACCCGCCGCGGCCCCGGCTGCCACCGGCCGTGTCGAGATCACCGTGCCGGACATCGGCGGCCACGCCGGCGTCGACGTCATCGAGGTGACGGTGAAGCCGGGCGACGTGATCGCCATCGACGATTCGCTGATCACGCTGGAAACCGACAAGGCCACCATGGAAGTGCCGGCCACCGCCGCCGGCAAGGTGCTGGAAGTGAAGGTCAAGGTGGGTGACAAGGTCAGCCAGGGCGACCTGATCGTGGTGGTGGAGGGCGCGGCTTCGGCCAACGTGGCGGCGGCTCCGGCTGCCGCTGCCGCCCCGGTTGCCGCCGCACCCGCTCCGGCCGCCGCCCCGGCTCCGGCTCCGGTTGCCGCCGCCGTGGCACCGGCCGCCAGCGCCAAGATCGACGAGGCCGCCTTCAGCAAGGCGCACGCCGGTCCGTCGGCACGCCGCTTCGCGCGCGAACTGGGCGTCGACCTGGGCAAGGTCCAGGGCTCCGGCCGCAAGGGCCGCATCGTCGAGGCCGACATCAAGGCCTTCGTCAAGGGCGTGCTGAGCGCCCCGCCGGCCGCCGCCCCGGCCGCTGGCGGCAGTGGCACGGGTCTCGACCTGCTGCCGTGGCCGAAGGTCGATTTCGCCAAGTTCGGCCCGATCGAAACCAAGCCGCTGAGCCGCATCCAGAAGATCTCCGGCGCCAACCTTTCCCGCAACTGGGTGATGATCCCGCACGTGACGTTCAACGACGAGTGCGACATCACCGAGCTGGAAGACTTCCGCAAGCAGATCGGCAAGGAATGGGAAAAGTCCGGCCTGAAGATCAGCCCGCTGGCCTTCATCATCAAGGCCGCCGCCGAGGCGCTGAAGGCGTTCCCGACCTTCAACAGCTCGCTCGACGGCGACAACCTGGTGCTCAAGCAGTACTACCACATCGGCTTCGCCGCCGACACGCCGAACGGCCTGGTGGTCCCGGTGATCAAGAACGTCGATCAGAAGGGCATCAAGCAGATCGCCAAGGAACTGACCGATCTGTCGCTGCTGGCACGCGAAGGCAAGCTCAAGCCGACCGACATGCAGGGCGCCACCTTCACCATCTCCAGCCTGGGCGGCATCGGCGGCACCAGCTTCACGCCGATCGTGAACGCGCCGGAAGTGGCCATCCTCGGCGTCTGCAAGAGCCAGATCAAGCCGGTGTGGAACGGCAAGGACTTCGCGCCGCGCCTGATGTGCCCGCTGAGCCTGTCGTTCGATCACCGCGTGATCGACGGCGCCGCCGCAGCGCGCTTCACCGTGCACCTGGGCAAGCTGCTGTCCGACGTGCGCCGTCTGATCCTCTGAGTTCGCGGACAAATCGACCGCGCCGCCCAAGCCGCGTCCCGGATGCCCGCCGTACCGTTGTACGGCCGGGGGTCTCGAACCTGACTTGGGCGGCTCGTGACGGTTTCTGCGCCAGCTCCCTGGTTCACATGACGATGGGACGCCGCACCGGCGGGCCCATCCCACATTCCTCATTCCACGCTTAGGGATAGAAACTCCATGAGCAATCTGATCGAACTGAAAGTCCCGGACATCGGCGGCCACAGCAACGTGGACATCATCGAGGTGTTCGTCAAGGCCGGCGACGTGGTCGCGGTGGAAGACTCGCTGATCACGCTGGAAACCGACAAGGCCACCATGGAAGTGCCGGCCAGCCACGCCGGCAAGATCGTCGAGCTGAAGGTCGCCGTCGGCGGCAAGATCAGCGAAGGCGACGTGATCGCCATCGTCGAGGCGGTGGGTGCCGCGGCCGAAGCGCCGAAGGCCGCCGCGCCGGCTCCGGCTGCCGAGGCACCGAAAGCGGCGGCACCAGCCCCGCAGGCCGCCAGCCACGCCGGCGGTGCCGACATCGAATGCGACGTGCTGGTGCTGGGCGCCGGCCCGGGGGGCTACTCCGCCGCCTTCCGCGCCGCCGACCTCGGCCTCAACGTGGTGCTGGTGGAGCGTTACGCTACCCTGGGCGGCGTCTGCCTCAACGTCGGCTGCATCCCGTCGAAAGCCTTGCTGCACAACGCGGCGGTGATCGATGAAGTGAAGCACCTGGCGGCCAACGGCATCAAGTTCGCCGAGCCGGAAATCGACATCGACATGCTGCGCGGCTACAAGGAAAAGGTCATCGGCAAGCTCACCGGCGGCCTCGCCGGCATGGCCAAGGCGCGCAAGGTGCAAGTGGTGCGCGGTGTCGGCAGCTTCCTCGACCCGCATCACCTGCAGGTGGAAACCACCGAAGGCGCGGGCCAGGCCAAGACCGGCGCCAAGCAGACCATCAAGTTCAAGAACGCCATCATCGCCGCCGGCAGCCGCGTGGTGAACCTGCCGTTCATCCCGCAGGACCCGCGTATCGTGGATTCCACCGGCGCGCTGGAACTGAAGGCCGTGCCGAAGAAAATGCTGATCATCGGCGGCGGCATCATCGGCCTGGAAATGGGCACGGTGTACTCCACGCTGGGCGCGCGCCTGGACGTGGTGGAAATGCTGGACGGCCTGATGCAGGGTGCCGACCGCGACCTGGTCAAGGTGTGGGAGAAGATGAACGCCCACCGCTTCGACAACATCATGACCAGCACCAAGACCGTGGCGGTCGAGGCCAAGGAAGACGGCATCTACGTGACGTTTGAAGGCGCCAAGGCCCCGGCCGAGCCGCAGCGCTACGACCTGGTGCTGGTGGCCGCCGGGCGCGCGCCGAACGGCAAGCTGATCGCGGCCGAGAACGCCGGTGTCGCCGTGACCGATCGCGGCTTCATCGAGGTCGACAAGCAGCAGCGCACCAACGTGCCGCACATCTACGCCATCGGCGACATCGTCGGCCAGCCGATGCTGGCGCACAAGGCGGTGCACGAGGCGCACGTGGCGGCGGAAAACTGCGCCGGCGGCAAGTCCTACTTCGACGCCCGCGTGATTCCGGGCGTGGCCTACACCGATCCGGAAGTGGCTTGGGTCGGCGTGACCGAGGAAATCGCCAAGCGCGACGGCATCAAGATCGAGAAGTCGGTATTCCCGTGGGCCGCCTCCGGCCGCGCCATCGCCAACGGCCGCGACGAAGGCTTCACCAAGCTGATCTTCGACGCCGAAACGCATCAGGTGATCGGCGGCGCCATCGTCGGCACCCACGCCGGCGACATGCTGGGTGAGATCTGCCTGGCGATCGAAATGGGCTGCGACGCCACCGACATCGGCAAGACCATCCACGCTCACCCCACCCTGGGCGAGAGCATCGGCATGGCCGCCGAAGTGGCGCACGGCACGTGTACCGACCTGCCGCCGCAGCGCAAGAAGTAAGCGTAGCGGCAGCAAAAAACAAAGCGGCGGGCCATCCCGCCGCTTTTGTTTTGGTCCTGCCGGAATGAGGTGTTGAGAATCGCTCGGCGTACACGGCAAACCCACGCCGCTCTTGGGTTTCGGCAGATAGCCTGAAAGCGCGGGCGTTACGGAAGACGCAACAGGTCACGCCGACAGCGCCTTTAGTTTTGGTGGCGTGTGCCGTTGGCCAGAACCCGCCGGGCTCGGTGGCGTGCCGGGAGAGGGCCCGCGGGTGCGACCGCCAGCAGGGCGCTGGTGGCGAACGTCAGGAGGGCGCGACGGTGCGGCGGAGCTGGCATGACCTGCGGTGTGCCGGCCTTGGTCCCTACGTGTTTTTGCGCGCGGCCAGGCGGTGTTGCCGGCCACGGCCAGCGCCGCCATGCGGCGGAGAAGCCTTGGATGACCGGGCTAGGGCGCGGCGGGCGGCGTGGTCGCCGTGAAGTCGTTGCTGTCGCTCTCCGGTTCGGCCCAGCCGGGGCCGAACAGCTCGATTGGGTGCTGGGTGCGGTCGGAGCCGTTGCCGCAGCGCAACTCGTCGACCGAGCAATACTTGTCGCAGCCCCAGCAGATGCGCTCGGGGTGCGCGGGATGCAAGGGAAACTTTTTTGCCATGATGAGCTACCTACACTGAAGGGGCGGCCGCCGTTGGGGCGGTGTCGCCATTTTCGCATCCTGTTCCGTGTTATTCCTTGACCTGGGACAGGGTCTCCCGCCATCGACGCGCCGCCGGGGCTCGCCCCTTGCGCGGGCTTTCTTTACCATGAGGCTCATGACGTTCACCCACCCCCTCCGTCTGGCCGCACTGGCGCGCGCCATGCTGCTGGCCGCCGTGCTCGCTGGCGCCGCGCCGGCCTGGGCGGCGCTGCCCTACAGCGTGGCGATCGACGCGCCGGACGAGATTGCGGTCTTGCTGCGCGAGCACCTCGATTTCGTGGCCGGCGAGAACGAGCCGGAGATGGACGAGGCGCAGCTCGAGACGCTGCGGCGCGAGGCGCCGGGGCAGGCGCAGGCCTTGCTGGAGACCGAGGGCTACTTCTCGGCCAAGGTGCGTCTCGACGAGGACAGCCACACGCCGCGCCGCTACCGCCTGGTGGTGGAACCGGGCGAGCCGGTGCTGATCGACGACGTCACGCTGCGTCTCGCCGGGCCGGTGAGGTTGGCCGAAGACTACCCGCGGCGGCTGGCGCGCGCGCTCGAGCTGTGGCCGCTGCCGACCGCGGCGCGCTTCCGCCAGGCCGAGTGGGACAGCGGCAAGCGCGTGCTGTTGCGCCAGTTGCAGGTCGACGGCTACCCGCTGGCCAGGATCGCCACCAGCCGTGCCGACGTCGATCCGGCGACGCACCGCGCCACCTTGACGGTGGAGCTCGACAGCGGTGCGCCGGTGGCGTTCGGCGCCATCGCCGTGAGCGGCCTCAAGCGCTACCCCGAGGACGTGGTCACCGGCATGGCGCGCTTCCGCCCCGGCACCCCGTACACCCTGCAGGGACTGCTCGATTACCAGTCGGCGCTGGAGCAGTCGCCGTACTTTTCCAGCGTGGTGGTGAGCACCGACATGAGCCGCGTCGCCGACGGCCGCGTGCCGGTGGACGTGGCGGTGGAGGAGCTGCCGCGCCAGAAGCTGACGCTGGGCCTGACCTACGAGGCCGACGAGGGACTCGGCGCGCGCATCGGCTACGACCACTACAACCTGTTCCAGCGCGGCTACATCGGCTCGGTGCTGCTGGAGCACAAGCCCAGCGAGCAGGCGCTCAAGTTCGGCCTGAGCTTTCCGCGCCAGTCCGACGGCTACTCGCACAGCGTCAACGCCGCCTTCAAGCACAGCGACGTGCAGGGGCTGAAGACCGACGCGCTGGAGGGCGGGCTGTGGCGCATCCGCACCAACGGTGCGATCGAATCGCGCATCGGCCTGGAGTACCTGCTGGAGCAGGAAAGCGTGGCCGACGTGCTGAACCGCGACAACAAGGCGCTGCTGGTGAGCTACGGCTGGACGCGGCGCCAGCTCGACGACGTGCGCCGTCCGCGCGCCGGCACGCTGATCGACCTGCAGCTCTCCTCCACGCTGGGCGATACGCTGTCGAGCGCCGCCTTCGTGCGCGGCTACGGCAAGCTGGTGCATTACTGGACCCCGCGCAAGGAGTGGGGCACGCTGATCAGCCGGCTGGAGCTGGGCGAGGTGTTCAGCAACAACCCCGAGCGCGTGCCGACCTCGCGCCTGTTCCGCACCGGCGGCGCCACCAGTGTGCGCGGCTACGACTACCTCGCCCTGGGCCTGCCCGGTCCGGACGGCTCGGTGCTGGGCGGGCGGGTGATGGCGGTGGGCAGCCTGGAATATCAGATCCCGGTCAGTCGCGACTGGTCCGTGGCGCTGTTCCACGACGCCGGCAACGCCGCCGACCGCTGGCAGGACTTTTCGCTGCAGCACAGCAACGGCGTCGGCCTGCGCTGGATGAGCCCGGTGGCGCCGCTGGCGCTGGATATCGCCAAGGCGCAGAAAGATGGCGGCATCCGCTGGTACCTGAGCCTGGGGCTGGCCTTCTGATAGCACGCCATGACGCAAGCGCATCCCGATTCTCCTGACGACACTCCGGCTTCGGCCAACCCGCCGCCGCACCGTGGCTGGCGGCCGCTGCGCTGGCTGGCGGCCGGCGCGTTGGCGCTGCTGCTGGCGCTGGCGGCGTTCGCCGGTTGGGTCACCGCCAGCGGGCAGGGTTTCGCCTGGGCCTGGCGCACGGCCGCCGAGCTCAGCCACGGCCGGCTCGGCGTGGGCGCGGTGCGCGGCACGCTGTGGCAGGGTTTCGAACTGCAACGCTTGCGCTGGCAGAACCCGGCGCAGCGGCTCGAGGTGGAGCGGCTGCGCCTCGACTGGCAGCCCTCGGCACTGTGGCGGGGCACGCTGCACCTGACGCGGCTGGAGCTGGGGCACGTGCGGCTGACCAGCCTGGCCGCCGCCGCGCCTGCCGCGCCGCCGCAACTGCCGGCGTCGCTGGCCCTGCCGCTGACGGTGGTGCTGGACCGCTTCGCGCTCGCCAGCCTGACGCTGCTGCCGGGCGACGTGCGCCTGTACGACGTCGCCGGCAGCTACCGTTACCAGGGGGGGCGGCACCAGGTGCAACTGGCGCGGCTGAACTCGCCGTGGGGCGGCGGCGGCGCGGCGCTGACGCTGGCCGATGCCCGTCCGTTCGCGCTCTCCGGCACGCTGGCGGCGCGCGGCACGCTGGAGCAGGTGGCGATCAAGGCCGACCTCGCCCTGGCGGGCAGCCTGGCCGATCTGCAGGCACGCGGCACCGTTGCCGGACGCGGGCTGCTGGCCGAGGTGTCCGGACGCTTCGACCCGTTCGCCGCGTCGGCGCTGCAGCGTTTCCGCCGCCTCGACGTGCGTGTCGGCGGCGTCAATCCCCAGGCGCTGCAGCCATCCTGGCCCAAGGCGCGGCTCAACTTCGCGGTGTACGCCGAGCCGGCCGCCGGCGCCACGGTGGCGGGCGGGCTGTCGCTGATCAACAGCGAGGCCGGCGCGCTGTCTGCCGGGCAACTGCCGCTGGCCTTCCTCGCCGGCGAATTCCGCGTCCGCGGCCAACGCTTGACGTTGAACGCGCTGGACGCGCAGCTGGCCGGCGGCGGCCGGGTGGCGCTGAGCGGGACCCTCGACGCGCAGGCGCTGGCGCTCACGGCGCGGCTGCAGGACGTGGCGCTGCGCGCCCTGCACGCCAGCGCGCCGGACCAGACCGTGGGCGGCACGCTGACCCTGGGCGGGACCCCGGCGCAGCCGACGCTGAGCGCGGCGCTGCAGAGCCGGCAGCTGGCGCTGGAGGCGCGCCTGGCGCGGGAACCGGGGACGGCCCAGGCGCTGCGGCTGGAGCGCCTGCAACTTACTGCCGGCGGCGGACGGTTGGCGCTGAGTGGCCGCGTCGAGCTGCAGCAGGCGCGCCGCTTCGAACTATCCGGGGCACTGGAAAAGGCCGACCCGGCGCGCTTCCTCAAGGGGGCGCCGGCCGGCGACCTCAACGCCCGGCTGACGGCGCGCGGGCAACTGGCGGCCCCGCTTGCCGCCACGCTGCGGCTGCAGTTCGCCCCGAGCCGGCTCTCCGGCGCACCGCTGACCGGCCGCGCCGAGCTGGACCTGCAGCCGGGCCGGCTCAAGCGTCTCGACGCCGACCTGCGCTTGGCGGAAAACCGCCTGCAGGCCGCCGGCGCCTACGGCGCGGCGGGCGACCGGCTGAAACTGCTGATCGATGCCCCCAACCTGCGCCTGTTGGGGCCCGGTTTCACCGGCCGTATCGGCGGCCAGCTCGATCTCGCCGGCACGCCCAAATTGCCGCTGCTGTCGGCCAACCTCAAGGCGGAACGGCTGGCGCTGCCGGGCGGCGTCGGCGTCGAGGCGCTGACGCTGGCGGGCGAACTGCAGGCCGACACCGCCAGCCCGTTCCGCGTGCAGCTCGCCGCCCAGCAGCTGCGGCTGGGCGAGTTCGGCGCCAGCACGCTGCGCCTCAACGCCGTCGGCCAGCGCAACCGCCACCGTATCGAGCTGGATGGCCGGCTCACCCTCAAGCAGCGCCCCTACACCCTGGCGCTGCGCGCCAACGGCGGCCTGGCGGCGGGCTCCACGCAATGGCAGGGCACGCTGCAGACACTGCAGCTGGCCGGCCAACCCGGCCTGACGCTGCTCGCCCCGGCCAGCCTGAGCGTGGGACCGCAGCGGCTGGAGCTGGGCGCGGCACGGCTGGCCATGCTGGGGGGGCAGGTCGAACTGCAGCAACTGCGCCGCGATGCCAGCGGCCTGTTGAACACGCGCGGCCGGGCGGCCGGCCTCCGCCTCGCCGAGCTGGCGCCGCTGCTGGCGCTGCCGCTGCAGCAGACGCTGGTGGTGTCCGGCGACTGGGCGTTGTCCGGGCGCGGCGTGCCGCAGGGCCAGCTCAACCTGCAACGTGTCGGCGGCGACGTCTGGCTGCCCGGCAGCAACGGCCGCCCGCTGGCGCTGGAACTCGGCACCAGCCGGCTCGGGCTGCGCCTCGACGCCAACCGCGCCCAGCTCGAGCTGCAACTACAAAGCCGCTACCTCAACGCCAGCGGCAACGGCGCGCTGCCGCTGGCGGGCGGCATCGACGGCCGCACCCCGCTCGCCGCCAGCTTGCGGCTCGAGGTGCCGGCGCTGAAGGCATTGGCCGGGCTGGCCGGGCCGGGCCTGGAGCTGGGCGGGCAGCTGGCCGCCAACGTCACCCTGAGCGGCCCGCTCGCCGCGCCGCTGGCCTACGGCCGCCTCGACGGCAAGGGGCTGCTGTTCGCCGACCGCAAGACCGGGCTGAGGTTGGCCGAAGGCGTGCTGGAGGCGCGCCTGGACGGGCGTCGCCTGCTGCTTGACCGGCTGCGTTTCGCCAGCGGCGAGGGCGAGGCGCTGGCGAGCGGCGCGCTCGACCTCAAGGACCGCGGTCCCGACGCCACGGTGCGGCTGAGCCTGAAGCGCTTCAGTGTGTTCGACCGTCCCAATCGCCGGCTGGTGGTCTCCGGCGACAGCGACATCCTGTTCGTCGACAACAAGCTCACGCTGACGGGACGCCTGCGCGCCGACCAGGGGCGGGTGGAGTTGCCCAAGCAGGGCACGCCGCAGCTGTCCGACGACGTGCATGTGGTCGGACGCGAGGCGCCGCCGCCGTCGGCGCTGGCCACGCTGCCGGTGACGGTGCGCCTCGACCTCGACCTGGGCGAACGGTTCCGCTTCACCGGGCAGGGGCTGGACGTGGAATTGAGCGGGGTGGTGCACGTCAGCGCCGCGCCCGGCGAGGCGCCGGCGGCGCGTGGCCAGGTGCGCGTGGTGAAGGGGCGTTACAAGGCCTACGGCCAGGACCTCGACATCGAATACGGCACCATCACCTTCACCGGTTCGCTCGACAACCCGGCGCTCAACGTGCGCGCCAAGCGCCGCCTGTCGCCGGTCGGGGCCGGGGTGGAAGTGGGCGGCAGCGTCGCCGCGCCGAGCGTGCGCCTGATCGCCGACGAGGCGCTGTCGGAACGCGACAAGCTGTCCTGGCTGGTGCTCGGGCGCGCTTCGGTGGGCGGCAGCGACGACGCCTCGCTGGCCGCCGCCGCCGGGGCGCTGCTGGCCGGCACCATCAACGACCGCATCGGCCTGTTCGACGACCTCGGCCTGGTCAACCAGCAAGGCAAGACTCTGGCCGACGGCACGGTGAGCCCGGCGGAGCAGGTGGTGACGGTGGGGCGGCAGCTGACGCGCACCCTCTACCTCGGTTACGAATACGGCATCGCCAGCGCCAGCCAGGCGCTCAAGATGTCCTACCAGTTGTCCAAGGGCTGGTCGCTGGTGCTGCGCGCCGGCACCACCACCTCGCTGGAAACGCGCTACACGCTACGCTTCGACTGAGTTTGCCCCGGCCAGCTGCGCCGTCAGCGCGTCAGCGCTTTGCGGCCGCCCGGTGAGGTAGCCCTGCACCACGTCGCAGCCGGCTTGGGCTAGGAAGTCGAGCTGTTCCTCGCTTTCCACGCCTTCCGCCAGGGTCTGCATGCCGAGCGCCTCGGCCAGCTGCACGATGGCGCTGACGATGGCGGCGTCGTCGCGGTTGTCGGGCAGGTTCATCACGAAGGCGCGGTCGATCTTGATCAGGTCGGGCGAGAAGCGCTTGAGGTAGGTCAGGCTGGAATAGCCGGTGCCGAAATCGTCCACCGCCAGGTGGATGCCCCGTTCCTTGAAGGCCTGCAGGTGGCGTACCGCCTGCTCGGCGTCCTCCATCAGCGTGCTCTCGGTCACTTCCAGCTCCAGCCAGCAGCTGGGCAGGCGGTGGCGCGTCAGCGCCGCCTCGACTTCGGCGAGCAGATCCGGTTGGCCCAACTGCCGGGCCGAGACGTTCACCGCCACCCGCAGCGGAGTGCCGGCGGCGAGCCAGGCGGCGGCCTGGCGGCAGGCCTCGTCCAGCACCCAGCGTCCGATCTCCACGATCAGGCCGGTCTCTTCCGCCAGCGGGATGAAGCGTGCCGGCGAGATCAGCCCCTGCTCCGGGTGTTGCCAGCGCAGCAGCGCTTCGCAGCCGACCAGGCGCCGGTTGTCGATGGCGAACTGCGGCTGGTACACCAGGTACAGTTGTTGCCGCTCCAGGGCCTGGCGCAGGTGGTTTTCCAGCGTCAGCCGCTCCGCCACCTGGGCGTTCAGCTCCGGGGTGAAGAACTGGTAGCGATTCCGCCCCTGCGCCTTGGCGTGGTACATCGCCAGGTCGGCGCTGACCAGCAGCTCCTGAAGCTCGCTGCCGTTGTCGGGGAAGAGGCTGATGCCGATGCTGGTGCTGATCGCCAGCGCCTGGCCGTCGATCTGGAACGGCCGGCGCAGGTCGTCGAGCAGGCGCTGCGCCAGTTGTGCCGCCTCGGCCGGAGAAGCCAGCTCGGGCACGATCAGCACGAACTCGTCGCCGCCGTTGCGGCCCACGGTGTCGCTGCCGCGCACCGTGTGCTGCAGGCGCTGCGCCACCTGCTTGAGCAGCTCGTCGCCGTGGGCGTGGCCCAAGGTGTCGTTGATGTTCTTGAAGTGGTCGAGGTCGAGGAACAGCACGGCGAGCCGGTTCTTCTGGCGCGCGGCGGCGCGGATGGCCTGCGCCAGCCGGTCGTGGATCAGCGCGCGGTTGGGCAGGTCGGTGAGGAAGTCGTGCTCGGCCATGTGGCGGATGTGGGCTTCCTGCTCCTTGCGCTCGCTGATGTCGGAGAACAGCGCCACGTGGTGGCTGACCTGTCCCGCCTCGTTCCGGAGCAGCGAAATGCTCAGCCATTCCGGGTAGATGGTGCCGTTCTTACGCCGGTTCCAGATTTCCCCGGCCCAGTGGCCGCGCTGCGCCAGCTGCTGCCACATCTTCTGGTAGAAGGCGGGCGGCTGGCGCCCGGACGACAGCAGCGACGGCTGCCGGCCGATCGCCTCCTGCGCCGAGTAGCCGGTGATGTCGGTGAAGGCGCGGTTCACCATGACGATGTGGTTGCTGGCGTCGCTGATCACAATGGCCTGGCTGCTGGTGTCGAAGATCTTGGCGGCCAGCCGCTGCTGCTGCTCCGCCTGCTGGCGCCGGCTCATGTCGCGCGCGCGCAGCGAACGGTAGGCGTGGTCCTGGTACTGCATGCTGGTGAGGCTGACTTCGAACGGCACGTTGTCCAGCACGGTTTCGTAGGTCAGCGGCAACGGCTGGCTCGACGGCGGCAGCAGCGCGGCGAGGCGTGGCCCGCGCTGGGCCGGGTCGTCGCCCAGCAAGGCGGCCGCGGCGGCGTTGAGGTAGCGCGGCGCGCCGTCCTCGTCGAGCAGCAGCACCACGTCGCTGGCATGGTCCACCATGAAGCGCGACAGTAATAGGTCGCGCGAGCGCTCGCCCAGTTCCTCCAGGCTGTGTTCCAGGTCGCGGTGATAGTGCGCGATCAGCCCCTTGATCCAGCGGTTCAGCCACCACGAGAACAACACCGCGCTGAAGAGCGCCAGCAGCGTGATCAGCCCGGTGGCGCTGATCTTGCCGGCCAGTTCGCGCCGCAGCGACTGTTGCCGGCTCAGGCGCTCGGCCTGCATGCGCTCGGACAGCGAGGCGGTGCTGATCAGCGTCCAGCCCCAGCCCGGTAGCTGCAGGACGTAGGCCGGCTGGCTCTGCGGTGCGGCCGAGCCGGTACCCGGCAGCAGGATCGAGGTGTTCTCGGTGCGCGGGCCGTGTTCCAGGACGCGGGCCAGCGAACGGGCGATGGCGCCGGGCAGCTGGCGGTAGTCGCGTCCCTGCCATTGCGGCTGGCCGGGGAACAGCAGCACCCGGCCGGCGGCGTCGAGGATCAGCAGCTGGTCGTTGCGGTCGCGCACGCTGCCGCCCAGCACGGTCAGGCCCTGCCGTTGCATGTCCTGGTCCACGCTGGCGATGTATTCGCCGGCGCCGATCAGCCAGCCGAAGCGCTCGAAGCGCCGCGCGTAGGCGATCTTGTCGGCCATCACGGTGCTGCCCGGCGCGAACCAGCGATAGCGCGTGAACCCGGCGCCGGACGGCTGCTTCACCACGCGCAGCAGGTTCTGCATGATGTAGGTGCCCCGGTCGTCGCGGTTGTCGAGCAGCGAGCTGCCTTCCCGTTCCGGCGCCGTCGGCAGCAGCACGCAGCGGCCGTCCAGGGTGTCGATGAAGATATAGCCGCGGCCGTCGAAGAAGCGCAGCGGGCGCAGCGTCTCGCGGATCAGGGCGCGCAGCTGGTCGGGCGGCAGTCGGTCGTGCTGCTGTTGCCAGAGGCCCTCGGCGAGGGTGTAGGCCTGGTCGACCTGATGGCGCAGGCGGCGTTCCAGCGTGCTTTCGGTCTGATGGCGCAGCGACTCCAGCAGCGCGGCCGCCTGCTCGCCGTGGGCGCGCAGGTCGGCCTCGACGTCCTTCAGAACCTCCTGCTCCTGCTGCTGCTGGGCGCGGGCGAAATCCTGCTCCTGGCTGTACAGGAAATAGCCGGTCAGGCTGCCTGCCAGCAGGAAGATGATGAGCAGTGTGCCGGCCAGCTGCAAATGCGCCAGCCGCTCCTGGGTAAGCTGCATGGAGAAAAACCGGTGGGGGGGTGACGGATTATACCTTCTTCATGATGCTGGCCCGCGAAAATATCCCTCAGGCTTGGCCGGGTTCTGAGGTAAAATGGCAACGCGGGGAGTCAGCCAGACAGTCGCCGCGTGCCTTCAGGCACGGGGAGGAAAGTCCGGGCTCCGCAGAGCAGGATGCCGGTTAACGACCGGACGCCGCGAGGCGATGGAAAGTGGAACAGAGAGCTGAACCGCCGATGGCCTTGGCAACAGGGATCAGGCAAGGGTGAAAAGGTGTACCGGTCAGGCGCAAGCCGGGCCGGACGGGCGGGGAAACCTGCCTGCGGTAAGAGCGCACCGCGTCCGTGGCAACACGCGACGGCAGGCTAAACCCCATCCGGAGCAAGACCAAATAGGGGGGCGCTAACGTGGCTCGCGTTGTCCCCGGGTAGGTTGCTTGAGCCGGCCAGCAATGGTCGGCCTAGAGGAATGACTGTCCACGACAGAACCCGGCTTACCGACTGACTCCCCGTCCCCCTCCCCGCGCCATGTCATGAGGCGGCAGCGCTCGACCCGCTTGGGCGCGCACGCCGGCCGCACGCGCGCCCTTAATTCCGCCGCTATCGAGCCTGCTCAAAAAGTAGGCAAAATGTTTTTTACCCGCCGGGCAAAAAGCATTACAATGCCGCCCTCTCGCCGCTAAATCCTTGATAAAACAGATGCGCATCGGACCGTACACCCTGAAGAACCGGCTCATCGTCGCGCCCATGGCCGGGGTGACGGACCGCCCGTTCCGCATGCTGTGCAAGCGACTGGGGGCGGGGATGGCGGTATCCGAGATGATCACCTCCAACAAGGCCTTGTGGACCACCGCCAAGACCTTGCGCCGCGCCAACCACGACGGCGAGGTGGAGCCGATCTCGGTGCAGATCGCCGGCGCCGATCCGGCGCAGATGGCGGCGGCGGCGCGCCTCAACGTCGAGCAGGGCGCGCAGATCATCGACATCAACATGGGCTGCCCAGCCAAGAAGGTGTGCAACGTTGCCGCCGGCTCCGCGCTGTTGCGCGACGAGGCGCTGGTGGGGCGCATCCTCGAGGCTGTGGTGCAGGCGGTGGACGTGCCGGTGACCTTGAAGACCCGTACCGGCTGGAGCCGCGAGCACAAGACCGCGCTCAGGGTGGCGCGCTTGGCCGAAGATTGCGGCATCGCCGCGCTGGCGCTGCACGGCCGCACGCGCGAGGACATGTACCACGGCGCGGCGGAGTACGACACCATCCGCGCCGTGAAGCAGGCGATCTCGATCCCGCTGATCGCCAACGGCGACATCGACTCGCCCGAGCGGGCGCGCCAAGTGCTCGACTTCACCGGCGCCGACGCCATCATGATCGGCCGCGCCGCGCAGGGGCGGCCGTGGATTTTCCGCGAGATCCAGCATTACCTCGAAACCGGTGAAACCCTGTCGGCGCCGACGGTGGCGGAAATCCGCCAACTGCTCCTGGAGCACCTGGACGAGTTGTACGGTTTTTACGGCGAGTACTCCGGCTGCCGCATCGCGCGCAAGCACATCGCCTGGTACACGCGCGGCCTGCGCGGCTCCAACGAGTTCCGCCAGGCGATGTACCGGCTGGAAGACACCGTCGGGCAGCGCGCCGCGGTGGCGGACTACTTCGATCGGCTGGCCGGCGCCTCCGAGCGCCTCGAGTACGTGGAAGCCATGGGGGGCGCGGACCAGGCCCTGGCGGGCTGAGACCGCGCTCAGACAACTGACGACAGAACAAAAACCATGCAGAACAACGATCACATTTCCCAGTCGGTACGGCTGGCCATGGAGCAATACTTCCGCGATCTCGACGGCGAGGTGCCCTCGGCCATCTACGACATGGTGCTGGCCTGCGTGGAGAGGCCCCTGCTCGAGGTGGTGCTGTCGCACACCCAGGGCAACCAGACGCGCGCGGCGGAGTTGCTGGGGCTCAACCGCAACACGCTGCGCAAGAAAATGAAGAGTTACGACCTGATCTAGAATGGGAAAGCAGGCCTCCGTCACCGGGCGCCTGCTTTCGGATTTTTATGACTTCCTTGAGTGGTAGATTAACGATGACCAAGATCGAACGTGCGCTGATCAGCGTTTCCGACAAGACCGGCGTTCTCGAATTCGCCCAGACCCTGGCCGGCTTCGGCGTGCATATCCTGTCGACCGGCGGCACCGCCAAGCTGCTGGCCGAAGCCGGCGTGCCGGTGACCGAAGTGTCCGACTACACCGGCTTCCCCGAGATGCTGGACGGCCGCGTCAAGACGCTGCATCCGAAAGTGCACGGCGGCATCCTCGGCCGACGCGATCTGCCCGAGCACGTGGCCAAGATGGCCGAACACGGCATCGGCAACATCGACCTGGTGTGCGTCAACCTGTACCCGTTCGAAGCCACCATCGCCAATCCGGACTGCCCGCTGGAAGACGCCATCGAGAACATCGACATCGGCGGCCCGACCATGGTGCGCTCCGCCGCCAAGAACTGGGCGCACGTCGCCATCGTCACCGACGCGGCCGACTACGCCACCTTGGCCGACGAACTGAAGGCCAACGACGGCCAGCTGTCCAAGGCCACCCGCTTCGAGCTGGCCAAGAAGGCGTTCACCCACACCGCGGCCTACGACGGCGCCATCTCCAACTACCTGACCAGCCTGGCCGCCGGCTCGCTGGCCGGGGTGCCGGAACGCACCGCCTTCCCGAACCGCCTGAACACCCAGTTCGTCAAGGTGCAGGACATGCGCTACGGCGAGAACCCGCACCAGGCCGCCGCCTTCTACCGCGACCTTGACCCGGCCGCCGGCTCCATCGCCAACTACCGCCAGCTGCAGGGCAAGGAACTGTCCTACAACAACATCGCCGATTCCGACGCAGCGTGGGAAGCGGTGAAGACCTTTGAGCAGCCGGCCTGCGTCATCGTCAAGCACGCCAACCCGTGCGGCGTGGCCGTGGCGGCCGATCCGCTCACCGCCTACCGCCTGGCCTTCGCCACCGACACCACTTCGGCCTTCGGCGGCATCATCGCCTTCAACCGCCCGGTCGACGCCGAAACCGTGGAAGCCGTGACCGGCCAGTTCCTCGAAGTGCTGATCGCCCCGGCCTTCAGCGACGAGGCCAAGGCCGTCATCGCCGCCAAGAAGAACGTGCGCGTGCTGGAGATTCCGCTGGAAGCCGGCGCCAACCGCTTCGAGCTGAAGCGTGTCGGCGGCGGCGTGCTGGTGCAGACCCCGGACATCCGCAACGTCGGCCTGGACGAGCTCAAGGTGGTGACCAAGCGCGCCCCGACCGAGCAGGAAATGAGCGACCTGCTGTTCGCTTGGCGCGTCGCCAAGTACGTCAAGTCCAACGCCATCGTGTTCTGCAAGAATGGCCAGACCGCCGGCATCGGCGCCGGCCAGATGAGCCGTGTCGACTCCACCCGCATCGCCGCGCGCAAGGCCCAGGACGCCGGCCTGACGCTGCAGGGCGCGGTGGCCTCGTCGGACGCCTTCTTCCCGTTCCGCGACGGCATCGACGTCATCGCCGAGCAGGGCATCAAGGCCATCATCCAGCCGGGCGGTTCGATGCGCGACGAGGAAGTGTTCGCCGCCGCCGACGAACATGGCATCGCCATGGTGCTGACCGGTGTGCGCCACTTCCGCCACTGAGCGCGGCGGACCACGAGAAAGGTTGGCCGAAGCGCGCTTCGGCCTCACATGACCGCCATGAGCCGCCCCGTCCTGTTCACCCTGCTGCTGGCCAGCGCCGTCCCGGCTTGGGGCTGCAGTGACGGCGACGGCTGGCTCGACGCTGCCTGTCGCCGCGTCGATCAGGTGTGGCAACAAGGGCAGGGCGAGGTCTACCTGCCCGGCTACGCCTACCATCTGCGCAGCGCCTACCGGCCGGAGAAGATCGACTCGTTCAACGAACAGGCCTGGGGTTTCGGCCTGGGGCGCGGCCTGGTCGACGACGACGGCGACTGGCACGGCCTCTACGCCATGGCCTTTCTCGACTCGCACAACGATCTCGAGCCGATCGCCGGCTACGCTTACCAGAGCCGGCACCACTTCAGCGAGAACTGGCAGGCCGGGCTCGGTTTCACCGCCTTCCTCACCTCGCGCTCGGACACCCTGCATTACTTCCCGGTGCCGGGCGTGCTGCCGCTGGCGTCGGTGCAGTACAAGCGGCTGGCGTTGATGGGGACCTACATCCCCGGCGGCAAAGGCAACGGCAACGTGGTCTTCCTGTTCGCCCGTTACGGTTTTTGAGTGTGCCCGGCCTGGTCCGGGCACCGTCATTGAAAGATTGAGGAAACACAGATGAAAGTGATGGTTATCGGTTCCGGCGGGCGCGAACACGCCCTGGCCTGGCGTATCGCCAAGTCGCCGCGCGTGTCCAAGGTATTCGTCGCGCCCGGCAACGCCGGCACCGAACTCGACCCGCACCTGACCAACGTGGCGATCAGCGCGATTCCGGAGCTGATCGCCTTCGTCAAGCAGGAGAAGATCGAGCTCACCGTGGTTGGTCCGGAAGCGCCGCTGGCCGCCGGCGTGGTCGACGCCTTCCGCGCCGAAGGGCTGAAGATCTTCGGCCCGACCCAGTACGCCGCGCAGCTGGAAAGCTCCAAGGACTTCGCCAAGGCGTTCATGAAGCGCCACGGCATCCCCACCGCCGGCTACGAGACCTTCACCGACGCCGCCGCGGCGCACGCCTACGTCGACGGCAAGGGCGCCCCGATCGTGATCAAGGCCGACGGACTGGCCGCCGGCAAGGGCGTGGTGGTGGCGCTGACGCTGGACGAGGCGCACGCCGCCATCGACGACATGCTGGTCGGCAACAAGATGGGCAGCGCCGGCGCCCGCGTGGTGATCGAGGACTTCCTGGAAGGCGAGGAAGCCAGCTTCATCGTCATGGTCGACGGCGAGCACGTGCTGGCCATGGCCACCAGCCAGGACCACAAGCGCCTCAAGGACAACGACGAGGGCCCCAACACCGGCGGCATGGGCGCCTACAGCCCGGCACCGGTGGTGACCCCGGACGTGCACGCGCGCGTGATGCGCGAGATCATCCTGCCGACGGTGCAGGGCATGAAGAAGGACGGTCACGAGTACACCGGCTTCCTCTACGCCGGGCTGATGATCGACCAGGACGGCAACCCGTTCACCATCGAGTTCAACTGCCGCTTCGGAGACCCGGAAACCCAGCCGATCATGGCGCGCCTGAAGTCCGACTTCACCGTGCTGCTGGAAGCCGGCGTCAACGGCCAGCTCGACCGCGTCGAGGCGGAGTGGGACCGGCGCGTGGCGCTGGGGGTGGTGCTGGCGGCCGAAGGCTACCCGGAAAGCCCGCGCAAGGGCGACCTAATCGACGGCCTGTCCAAGGCCAGCGACGACGACGCCGTGGTGTTCCACGCCGGTACGGCGTTCGACGCCGAAGGCCGCGTGGTCACCAACGGCGGCCGCGTGCTGTGCGTGGTGGGCCTGGGCGACAGCGTGCGCATGGCGCAGGGCAAGGCCTACGCCGTGGCCGACCAGATCCGCTTCGCCGGCAAGCAGCTGCGTCGCGACATCGGCAGCAAGGCGTTGCACCGGCGCGGCTGAGAACGGTGCGCTTGTGGATAAAGCGACGGCACGCTCCAATTCCGGCCCTGTGATGCTCGCCGCACCATGTGTACGGCGGCATCGTTACTCGCCTCTTTGGGGCGAACCGGCTTTGGCGCCACGGCCCTGAGCACAGGGAATCCCCGTGGGAGGGTTTCTTTCACAAGCCATGCCTGGCCAAGGCATTAGACGGCACCCTCGGGTGCCGTTTTTCATTGGCAGCGCCGCGCCATGGGCCATACTGAATCATCCGTGGAAACAGGAGCTTATCATGGCCCGTCGCTACCTGATCGCCGCCCTGTGTGCGCTGTTCGCCCTGACCGGCCACGCCGGCGCCGCTCCCAAACCCTTGCGCGTGCTCACCGAGTCGTACCCGCCCTACAACATGAGCGCCAAGAACGGCAGCGTGGTGGGGCTGTCGACCGATATCGTGCGCGAGATGATGAAACGCGCCCGCGTGCCCTACACCATTGAGCTGCAGCAGTGGGTGTGGGCCTTCACCAACGCGCGCGACAATCCCGCCACCTGCGTCTACTCCACCACCCGCAGCGAGGATCGCGAGGCGCAGTTCAAGTGGGTCGGACCGCTGGTCGACAACCCCTGGGTGCTGTTCGCGCGCAACGACGACACGCGCCCGGTGCGCGCGCTGGAAGACGTCCGCCCCTACCTCTTGGGCGGCTACGTCGGCGATGCCACCGCCCAGTTCCTGATGAGCAACGGCTACCGCGTCGAACTGGTGCCGGCCGACATGCTCAACATGCGCAAGCTGGCCGATGGCCGCATCGACTACTGGGCCACCGGCAAGTACCAGGGCGCGTATCTCGCGGCACAGCAGAAGCAGGTCGGCATCCACCCGGTGCTCACCTTCAAGACGGTGCAGCTCTATCTCGCCTGCAACAAGTCCACCGACGACGCGCTGATCCAGAAGCTCAACGCCAGCCTCGGCGGTATGCGCGAGGAAGGCGTGATACAGAAGATCGTCGACCGCTACCTGCATTGAAGCGGCCGGGTTTTGCGGGACGGGGGGCCCGGGCCCGCGGGGGCGGCGGCGGCTCTGCTAGAATGGCGCTTTTGTCGTCACCCCCATCGTCATGAGTCGTCCTCTTACCTCGCCGCGTGGGCGCCGGGCCTTGCCGCGCCTGCCCGCCGTTGCGCTGTTGCGGAGGGCCAGGGCTGTGCTGCAGCAGGGCGGCGTGCTGGCCTATTCCACCGAATCCTGTTTCGGCCTGGGGTGCGATCCGTTCAATGTTGCAGCGATCCGCCGCGTGCTGGCGCTCAAGGCCCGCCCCAACCACAAGGGCCTGATCGTGATCGCCGCCTCGCTGGCGCAGGTGCGTCCGCTGATCCGCCCGTTGTCGGCGGCCGAGGAAGCGGAACTTGCCCGCTACTGGCCTGGTCCTTATACCTTTTTGCTGCCGGCCTCGCCGCGCGTCTCGCCGCTGCTGCGCGGGCGGCACGACAAGATCGCGGTGCGGGTGACCGCGCACGGCGAGGCGGCGGCGCTGTGCCGCGCGCTGGGGACGGCGCTGGTATCGACCTCGGCCAACCGCGCCGGGCAGACGTCGCTGAAAACCGCGCAAGCCTGCCGCCGCGCCTTCGGTGCCGCGGTCTTGACGTTGCCGGGACGCATCGGCGGCAGCCGCCGTCCCTCCACCATCATCGATTTTGAAACCGGCCGCGTGCTCCGCTGAAGCGCACGCGCCGTTTGTAACGAGGAACTAGCTTTGCAACCGATTTCTTTCATGAGCCTGATCCTGAACGCCAGCCTGGTGGTGCAACTGGTCATGCTGGGGCTGGCGCTGCTGTCGGTGCTGTCGTGGACGCTGATCATCAGCAAGCTCGGCACGCTGCGCTCGGCACGGCGCCACAGCGAAAGCTTCGAGCAGAATTTCTGGGGCGGCACCGACCTCAACCGGCTGTACGAGGATGCACGCCAGCAGGGCGACACCGTCGGCATGGAGCGTATCTTCCAGTCCGGCTTCGCCGAGTTCCTCAAGCAGCGCGGCCGTAGCGGCGCCGAGCTGTCCGACATCATGGACGGGGCACGCCGCGCCATGCGCGCCGCCGCCCAGCGCGAGCTTGACCGCCTCGACAGCCACACCTCGTTCCTCGCCACGGTCGGCTCGGTGAGCCCCTACATCGGCCTGTTCGGCACGGTGTGGGGCATCATGCACGCCTTCATCGGCCTCGGTAACGCCGGCCAGGCGACGCTGTCGACGGTGGCGCCCGGCATCGCCGAGGCGCTGGTGGCCACCGCCATCGGCCTGTTCGCGGCGATTCCGGCGGTGGTGGCGTACAACCGCTTCGCCGCCGACGTCGACCGCCTGGCGTCGCGCTTCGATACCTTCATGGAAGAGTTCTCCAACATCCTGCAGCGTCTCGCCACGCGCTGAGAACCCGCCCGCGATACCGGCTTCGGCCAGGCCGCCAAGGTTGGCCGAAGCCACTGTTCGCCTGCGCGAACAGTCTTGTCGCGTCCACCTGCCTTGTATTTCGTGCCGGCAGTGGGATGATGTCATCCTGTTTCCGATGCGATGTCCTGCCATGTCCCCGCGCCGCGTGCCTCCTCTTACCCTTGCCGCCCTGCTGTCGCTCTACCTGATCTGGGGCTCGACCTACTTCGCCATCCACGTCGCCGTCGACTCGTGGCCTCCGCTGTTGATGGCCGGGGTGCGCTTCGTGATCGCCGGCACCGTGCTGGCGTCGTTTCTGCTGTGGCGCGGCGAGGCCTTGCCGAACTGGCGCCAGCTCGGCAGCTCCACCCTGCTCGGCGTGCTGATGCCGGGCATGGGCAACGGTCTGGTGACGGTGGCGCAGAAGAGCGTGTCGTCCGGCGTGGCGGCGCTGATGGTGGCGACGGTGCCGCTGTTCACCACCTTGTGCGCCCGGCTGTTCGGGCAGCGCACCCGCCCGCTGGAATGGGCCGGCATGGGGCTGGGCCTGGCCGGCATCGCGCTGCTCAACATGGGCAGCAGCCTGTCGCTGAGCCCGCTGGGCGGCATCCTGCTGTTGCTGGCCTGCGCCGGCTGGGCGCTCGGCTCGGCCTGGAGCAAGCACCTGCCGCAGCCGGGCGGACTGATGGCGAGCGCCATGATGATGCTGATGGGCGGCGTGGCGCTGCTGCTGGCCAGCGTGGCGAGCGGTGAGCGCCTGGCGGCGGTGCCGACCTTCGAAGGCTGGCTGGCGCTGGGTTACCTGGTGGTGTTCGGCTCGCTGATCGCCTACAGCGCCTATCTCTACCTCCTGGCCAACGTCAGCCCGGCCACCGCCACCAGCTACGCCTACGTCAACCCGGTGATCGCCGTGCTGCTGGGCGTGCTGTTTCTCGGCGAGCAGGTCGGTCGTCAGGAGCTGGGCGCGCTGGTGGTGATCGTGGCGGGCGTGGTGCTGATCGGCTGGAAGAAGGCCGAGCCGCGCCCGGTCTAAGAAGCTGCTCTAGTCCACCGGCAGCGGCGGCAGGCGCGGTGTGATCGGGGTGTCGATGACGATCGAGGTCTTGGTGTCGCCGTACTGCATCAGCTCGGCGATCAGCGTCTGCAATGCCGCCATCGTGTCCACCGCCGCCTTCAGCAGCAGGCCGCTGCTGCCGGTGATCGACTCGCACGACACGATGCCCGGCACGTCCTTGAGTTTCTCCAGCACGGCGTAGAACTCCAGGTGTTTCACCGTCAGTTCGATCACGCACTGGATCGGAAAGCCCAGCCGTGCCAGGTCGACCCCGACGTGGTAGCCGGTGATGATGCCGGCGCGCTCCAGCTTGTCGATGCGGTCGGCCACCGCGGGGGCCGACAGGTTCACCCGTCGCGCCAGCTCGGCGAAGCTGAGACGGGCGTTTTCGTGCAGTGCGGCGAGAATCTTGTGATCGAATTTGTCCACTTTTGATTCGAAGGCGTTAGCCGGAAATATGCGTTGAAACGAAAATTATACCCCGGTAAATCGACGGTTTTCTTATTAATTCGGCCCCTCAGCCTACGTACAATACGTCCCGTGATGAGGCAGCGCGCTGCGGTCCCGCGGGATGGCGGAGCGCTCCTTGGACTGGATACGTGGACCCCCCGAAGTGTGCCCGATGCGTCGGGAGCGGTCGCTGTTCTGGTGATCTCTTTGTCCCCGGTCTCAAGTCATTTCTCTTTAGTATTGACGACGATCCTTCAAGGCCTGTCTTGCGACAGGCCTGTTTTTTTGCCTGTTTCCCCCGACTTTGTTACCGTGACTTGGCATTTCCCGGGAAATGTCATATTTCTGTAATCCCCGCTTCTTATCCTCTGGGCAGACTCTCTGCCAATGGATCATCATGCCTGCGAACATTCTGCTCGTTGAAGACGAACCGGCCATTCAGGAACTGATTGCGTTCAACCTGACCCAGGCCGGCCACCATGTGCTGCGCGCCAGCACCGCCGAGGCCGCGCTGATGCTGGTCAAGAATGCCTTGCCGGACCTGGTGCTGCTGGACTGGATGCTGCCCGGCGGCTCCGGCATCGACATCGCCAAGCGCCTGCGTGCCGACGAGCGCACGCGCCAGGTGCCGATCATCATGCTGACCGCGCGCTCCGACGAACAGGACAAGATCGTCGGGCTGGAAACCGGCGCCGACGACTACATCACCAAGCCGTTCTCGCCGCGCGAGCTGTTGGCGCGCATCAAGGCGGTGCTGCGCCGCCGTGCGCCGCAAATGACCGACGACGCGGTCGAGGTCAAGGGCCTGCGGCTCGATCCGGCGACGCACCGCGTCAGTACCGATGGCAATCCGATCGACCTCGGCCCGACCGAATTCCGCCTGCTGCACTTCTTCATGACCCACCCGGAACGGGTGCACTCGCGCGCGCAGCTGCTCGACCAGGTGTGGGGCGACCACGTGTTCGTCGAGGAGCGCACCGTCGACGTGCACATCCGCCGCCTGCGCAGCTCGCTGGAAGCGACCGGGCACGACGGCCTGATCCAGACCGTGCGCGGTACCGGCTACCGCTTCTCCACGCAACAGTGAGGTAGGCTTTTTTGCGCGAATTTGCACAGCGTACGCTGCTCTGGCTGGTGGCCATCGTGCTGCTCGGGCTGGGGTTCTGGTGGGCCTCCGGCGCGCTCGACGCCCTGCTGGTGCTGAGCATCGGCCTGGGCGGCTGGTTGGCCTTCCATCTCTATCACCTGGCGCTGCTGCTGCGCTGGCTGCAGCACCCCTCGGCCGAACGCGTGCCGGACGGTTTCGGTGCCTGGCACACGGTGTTCATCACGCTCTACCGGCAGAGCAAGATGCAAAGCCAGAGCAAGCGCAAGCTGACCAAGACCGTGGAGCGCTTCATCAACGCCGGCGAGGCGATGCCGGATGGCGTGGTGGTGCTGGACGAGCACGACCGCATCGAGTGGCTCAACCCGATGGCGGTGGAGCACTTCGGGCTCGACCGCAAGCGCGACGTCGGCAACCAGATTTTCAACCTGATCCGCCAGCCGGCGTTCAACGCCTACATGAAGGCGGACAGTTTCAGCCAGCCCTTGATCCTGCGCTCCTCCCAGCCCAACGAGCGGGTGCTGAGCATCCAGCTGGTGCCGTTCGACTCCACCCGCAAGCTGATCCTGTCGCGCGACATCACCCAGCTCGAGCGGGTGCAGACGGTGCACCGCGACTTCGTCGCCAACGTCTCGCACGAGCTGCGCACGCCGTTGACGGTGATCGGCGGCTTCCTCGAGACGCTCTCCGACATGCCGGACAACCCGGCGTTGCTGCGCCAGTTCCTGCCGATGATGATGGAGCAGTCGCGGCGCATGCAGAGCCTGGTGGAGGATCTGCTGATCCTGTCGCGGCTGGAGAACAGCCCGAAGAACGCCGCCAACGAGAAGGTCAACATGAGCGAATTGCTCGACACGCTAATGGTCGAAGCCGAAGGCCTGTCGCAAGGGCGCCACCAGATCCGGCTGCAGCGCGACACGCCGCTGTGGCTGTGGGGCAATGTCCAGGAGCTGCACTCGGCGTTTGGCAACCTGGTGTCCAACGCGGTGCGCTACACCCCGGACGGCGGCGACGTCACGCTGTGCTGGAAGGAGGAGGGCGAGAAGCTGGTGTTCTCGGTCAAGGACAGCGGCATCGGCATCCCGCGCGAGCACATCCCGCGCCTCACCGAACGCTTCTACCGCGTCGACCGCGGCCGCTCGCGCGGCAACGGCGGCACCGGGCTCGGCCTCGCCATCGTCAAGCACGTGGTGGCGCGTCACCAGGCGCGCCTCGAGGTGCACAGCGAGCCGGAGCGCGGCAGCACCTTCAGCGTGGTGTTCAACCGCACCCAGATGGCCGAGCCGGAAGCGGTCTGAGCGCTCGATCCTGTCCTTGGCGCGGGCCGTCGTGCCGCGCTAAGATGATCTTCCTGTTGTCTCGATCATCCCCTCAACCAACCGGGAAGTACGCCATGAACCGCCTGCAAGCCATCCGTCCCTTCGGCCAACGTATCTGGCTGGACAACCTGTCGCGTGAACTGCTGGCCTCCGGCACCCTGGCGCGCCTGGTGGAGGAAGACGGCATCGCCGGCGTGACCTCCAACCCGACCATCTTCCACAAGGCCATCGCCAGCGATCCGCGCTATCAGGAAGACCTGGCCGCGCTGAAACTGCGCGCGCTGGACGCCGAGCAGTGCTACGAGGCGCTGGTGATCCCGGACATCCAGGCCGCCTGCGACCTGCTGGCGGCGCAGTACCACGCCAGTGCCGGCGACGACGGCTACGTCAGCCTGGAAGTGTCGCCGCTGCTGGCCAACGATGCCGCCGGCACCCTGGCCGCGGCGCGCCGGCTGTGGCAGGTGGTGGCCCGACCCAACCTGATGATCAAGATTCCGGCCACCGCCGCCGGGGTGGACGCGCTGCGCACGCTGACGCGCGAGGGCGTCAACGTCAACATCACGCTGCTGTTCAGTCTGCCCCAAGTCGAGGCGGTGTGGGACGGTTATCTCGCCGGCCTGCAGCAGCGCCTGGAGGACGGCAACGACGTCAAGCCGGTCAAGGCGGTGGCGAGCTTCTTCCTGTCGCGCGTCGACAGCCTGCTCGATGCGCAGCTGGCGCCGGAACTGCAGGGCAAGGTGGCGGTGGCGCTGGCCAAGGCGGCCTACGCGCGCTACCGGCAGCGCTTCCACGGCGCCGAATTCGCCGCGCTGCGCGCCGCCGGGGCGCGTCCGCAGTACCTGCTGTGGGCCAGCACCGGCACCAAGAATGCCGCCTACTCCGACGTGCTGTACGTCGAGAGCCTGATCGGCCAGGAAACCGTCAACACCGTGCCGGACGCCACGCTGGCGGCGTTCCGCGATCATGGCGCGGCTGCCGAGACCCTGCCGCGCGGGCTGGAAGACGCCATGATGACGCTGCACCGCGTCGGCGCCTCCGGCATCGACCTGGCCGCCGTCGGCGACAAGCTGCAGCAGGACGGCCTCAAGCTGTTCGTCGAGTCGTACCAGGCGCTGCTGGAGCTGACCGCCTGAGAGTCTCGCCATTAGGCGGCTGCGCCTTCGCATCTTGAGCGCCGGCAGACTGCGTGCGAATCTTTGATGCGCTCAGCGATGCGGAATCCTCATGTACGCTATGTACATTCCGGTTCCTGTGCGCTGGCGGCGCTCAACCTGCCTGGGCTCGCTCGCCTACTGGGAGGGACTCCACGCCCGCGGGCCTAATCAACAAAAAAACGGGATGGCATGCCATCCCGTTTTTTTGTTGGAAAAGGTTGGCCGAAGCCTCAGCCCGGCTGCTGCCGCCGCGCCGCCATGCGCTGCCCGGCCTGGCGCAGTTCGTCCTCGCTCAGGGTGGCGGCGACCAGCGGAAACAGCCAGTCCTCCTCCAGCTGGGCATGGCTGCGATAATGCGTGGTGAAGGCGTGGATGGCTTCAGCGTCGACCCGCGTCGCCGAGTCGTCCTGCAGTGCCAGCAGTTGCCGCCGCAACACCTGCCAACGTTGGCCGAACATGACGTGATCGGCCGCCAGTCGCGCCAGCGGCGTGTCGGTATCCGGTAGGCGCTGGCGCAGCAGCGGGAACAGCTCGTCTTCCTCGTCGGCGTGGTGCGCCGGGCCGGCCACGTCGAAGTAACGCAGGATGCCCGCCACCGAACTCTGCAGCGCCGGGGTGACACCGTGTGCGGCGAGATAGCCGGGCAGCTTGTCGAGCAGGCTGCAGAAGTGGCGCACCTTGTCATGGCAGGCGCCGAGCATCTCCAGCGGCGCGTCGAAGCTGGGGGCGGCGTTCTGGCCGAGGTTGTCGAGTCGCAGCATGGCGGGGTCCTGGTGGGATGGCAGGCACCCAGTGTGCCCGAGCCCGCTGCGCGGGGCCATGACCGCGCTCAAGAAACGCCGGGCAGGCTGGCCGGCGCCGTGCTTCTGCACCACAATGACGGGGTGTGCGCCCGGCGGTGGCGCCGCGTCTCCCGCTCGTTACCAAGAGTCTTCCCATGGACCAACCCTTCGTCGTACGCCCTCCCGATCTGGCCGAGCCTGGTTTGGCGGAAGCCGCGTTCCGCCTGCAACTGGCGGCCCACCGCGTGGAACTGGCGTGGCTCGGCGAACCGCCCGACCTGCCGCTGCTGTGGGATGGCGCGGCGGCGGTGACGGCCTGCCCCTATCGCCAGCTCGCCGCGTTCGAGGGCGCCGAGCTGCGCGGCCTGCTGGTGTACGAGGAGGAGGGCGACGGCGTGCATATCCAGCGCATCGTGGTCGATCCCGCCCATTTCGGCCAGGGCTGGGGCTACCGCCTGGTGAACGCGCTGCTGGCGCTCGCGCCGCGCGTCACGGTGGATACCGCCGAGGGCAACGCCGCGGCGCTGCGCCTCTACGGCAAGGCCGGCTTCGTGCCGGAGCAGCGCTGGCACACGCCGGGCGGGCTGGCGCTGTGGCGGCTGGGCTACTGCCGCCCGCCCGACGAGGCGGCGCTGCCGGCGCTGTCGCTCGACGCTGCGGGCTGGGTGCCCGAGGCGCGCCACTGCCCCTCGCCCAACCGCGACGCGCGCGCCATCGGGGTGGCGACGGAACTGCTGGTGGTGCACAACATCAGCCTGCCACCGTACCGTTACGGCGGGCCGGGCGTGGAACAGCTGTTCACCAACAGCCTCGACCCCGCGGCGCATCCCTACTACGCCACCATCCACCACTTGCGCGTCTCGGCGCATTTCTTCATCCGCCGCGACGGCGAGCTGGTGCAGTTCGTCCCGGTCACCGAGCGCGCCTGGCACGCCGGGGTGTCGAACTGGCGTGGGCGCGAGCGCTGCAACGATTTCTCGCTCGGAGTGGAACTGGAGGGCTGCGACTTCGAGCCGTTCGCCGACGCCCAGTACCGCACCCTGATCGCGCTGGCGCGCCTGCTCAAGCAGCAACTGGGGCTGACCGGCATGACCGGCCACGAGCACATCGCGCCGGGGCGCAAGACCGATCCCGGCCCGTTCTTCGACTGGGCGCGGCTGAGAAGATTGGTGGACCTGCCGGCCGAGTGAGCGCCTATCCCATTAGGCGGCTGCGCCTTCGCCTCTTGAGCGCCGGCAGACTGCGTGCCAATCCATCGCTGAGCCAATCGAAGATTGGCACGCAGAGATTGGCTCAGCGATGCGGAATCCTCATGTACTTTGAGTACATTCCGGTTCCTGTGCGCTGCCGGCGCTCAACCTGCCTGGGCTCGCTCGCCTACTGGGATGGCTCTATGGGTTTTATTTTTGATTAATCTGGTGCATGCAAAACGGCCGCTGAGCGGCCGTTTTGTGTGTTCGGAGAGGAGGGGCACTACAGCTCGATCTGCGCACCCAGCTCCACCACGCGGTTGGTCGGGATGTGGAAGAAGTCGGTCGCCCTCAGCGCGTTCTTGCTCATCCACACGAACAGCTGCTCGCGCCAGCGCGCCATGCCGGGGCGCGCGGTGGAAAGCAGCGTCTCGCGCGACAGGAAGAACGAGGTGTCCATCACCTCGAATTCCAGGCCCTGCCGGGCGCACAGGTCGAGGATTTCCTGCACGTTCGGCGTCTCCTGGAAGCCGTAGAACGCCTCGACCTGCCAGAACGAATTGGACAGGCGGGTGATGCGTACCCGCTCCGCCGGTGCCACGTAGGGCACGTCCTCGCCTTGCATCGTCAGCAACACGATGCGTTCATGCAGCACCTTGTTGTGTTTCAGGTTGTGCAGCAGGGCGTGAGGGACGCCCTGCAGCGTGCTGGTCAGGAACACCGCGGTGCCCTGCACCCGGCTGGGCGGGAACGACTCCATGTTCTCGACGAAGCTGTCGAGCGGGATGGCGTGTTCGGTCAGTCGCTCGACCAGGATCTCGCGGCCGCGCTTCCAGGTTGCCATCAGCGTGAAGACCGCGAGCCCGATCAACAGCGGCAGCCAGCCGCCGGAGAACAGCTTGAGCGCGTTGGCGCTGAAGAAGCCGGTGTCGATCACCAGGAAGAATGAGGTCACCGCCAGCGCCAGCGGCTGCGGCCAGCCCCAGTTGGCGCGCGCCACGATATAGGCCAGCAGCGTGGTGATCAGCATGGTGCCGGTCACCGCGATGCCGTAAGCGGCGGCCAGGTTGCCGGACGACTTGAACGCCAGCACCACCACCATCACGGCGACCAGCAGCCCCCAGTTCACGAACGGCATATAGATCTGGCCGATCTCCTTGGCCGAGGTATGCAGGATGCCCATGCGCGGGCAGTAGCCCAGCTGGATCGCCTGGCGCGTCAGCGAGTAGGCGCCGGAGATCACCGCCTGCGAGGCGATCACGGTGGCCAGCGTGGCGAGGATGATCAGCGGCATCAGCGCCCAGGACGGCGCCAGCAGGTAGAACGGGTTGCGGATCGCCGACGGGTCCGTCATCAGCAGGGCGCCCTGGCCGAAGTAGTTGAGCAGCAGTGCCGGCAGCACCAGGTTGAACCAGGCCAGGCGGATCGGCTTCTTGCCGAAATGCCCCATGTCGGCGTACAGCGCCTCGGCCCCGGTCAGCGCCAGCACCACCGCGCCCAGCGCCAGGAAGGCGTCGTGACCGTGTTTGACCAGGAAGTCGAAGGCATACAGGGGGTTGAGCGCGGCCAGTACCTGGGGCGTCGCGACGATCTGCATCAGCCCCAGCACGCCCAGCGTACCGAACCACAGCAGCATGACCGGTCCGAACAGCATGCCGACGCTGGCGGTGCCGAAGCGCTGGATCAGGAACAGCGCCATCAGCACCACGATCGACATCGGCAGCACGTAGGCTTCCAGCTCCGGCTTGATCACTTCCAGCCCTTCGGCGGCGGACAGCACTGAAATTGCCGGGGTGATGATGGCATCGCCGTAGAACAGCGCGGCGCCGAACAGCCCGAGCACCACGACCAGGCCGCGCCGCTTGCCCGAGGCGGCCTGGCGGGCCAGCGCCATCAGCGACATGATACCGCCCTCGCCGCGGTTGTCGGCCTTGAGAATGAAGATCACGTACTTGAGCGTCACCACGAACAGCAGCGACCAGAAAATCATCGACAGGATGCCGAGCACGTTGCCCGGGGTAACCGGCAAGCCGTGGCCGGCAAAACATTCTTTAAGGGTATAGAGCGGGCTAGTGCCGATGTCGCCGTACACCACGCCCAGAGCGGCGAGTGTGATGCCCGCCAGCGCCTGCTTGCTGTGTGCTTGCATAATGGTCTGTTTTTTTGCCGTTTTTATGGCAGCAAGCCGTGTTGCGCGGAAGGTTGCTGCAGTGCGGTAGATGGTCAACGAGCGCGAAGCTTACTCCTGTGCCGTGACAGTGCAAAGAGCAGGCCGGTAATTGTCCCGGCATGTCGGGGATTCTGTCGGGAGCCTGCCACAGGCCGGGAAACGGCGCCAGGGCCGGCGGCGCTCGGGAGCGGCGCGCCGCTTCCCCCCGGGCGGCGCAAACCGCTACAATCAATGCCATTTATCGGAATTTCCAAGGACATCCCGCCATGCGCGCCTCGCAGTTTTTCATCTCCACCCTGAAAGAAGCTCCCGCCGACGCCGACATCGTCAGCCAGAAACTGATGCTGCGCGCCGGCTTCATCCGCAAGGCCGCCGCCGGCATCTACTCGTGGATGCCGATGGGGCTCAAGAGCCTGCGCAAGGTGGAAGCGATCGTGCGCGAGGAAATGAACCGCGCCGGCGCCATCGAGGTGATCATGCCGATAGTGCAGCCGGCCGGGCTGTGGCAGGAAACCGGGCGCTGGGACACCATGGGCGAGGAAATGCTGCGCTTCAAGGACCGCCACGAGCGCGACTTCGTGATCCAGCCGACCTCCGAGGAAGTCGTCACCGACCTGATCCGCGGCGATCTGAAGAGCTACCGCGCGTTGCCGAAGAATTTCTACCAGATCCAGACCAAGTTCCGCGACGAGCGCCGCCCGCGTTTCGGCGTGATGCGCGGCCGTGAGTTCACCATGAAGGACGCCTACTCCTTCGACCGCAGCGCCGACGCCGCCGGCGTCAGCTACGACAACATGTACGCCGCCTACTGCAAGATCTTCGACCGCATCGGCCTGACCTACCGCGCGGTGGCGGCCGACACCGGCGCCATCGGCGGCGACCGCTCGCACGAATTCCAGGTGATCGCCGCCACCGGCGAAGACGCCATCATCTACTGCCCGGACTCCGACTACGCCGCCAACATCGAGTTGGCCGAAGCCGTGGCCCCGGCCGGCGAGCGTCCGGCGCCCGGCGCCGCCATGGAAAAGGTGTACACGCCGAAGGTCAAGACCATCGCCGACCTGGTGGACTTCCTCAAGGCCGACATCAAACAGACCGTCAAGGCCATCGTGGTGGACGGCGACGGCGAAGACGGCCAGCCGGTGCTGCTGTTGGTGCGCGGCGACCACGAACTGAACGAGGTCAAGGCCGGCAAGCTGGATGGGGTGAAGAGCCCGCTCACCTTCGCCAGCCCGGACGCCATCCGAGCCTCCTTCGGTGCCAACCCGGGTTCGCTCGGTCCGGTCAACTTCCCGGGCAAGGTCTACGCCGACCGCACCGTGGCCAAGATGGCCGACATGATCACCGGCGCCAACGAGGACGACCAGCACTTCACCGGCGTCAACTTCGGCCGCGACTGCCCGGAACCGATCGTCGCCGACATCCGCAACGTGGTGGCCGGCGACCCGAGCCCGGACGGCAAGGGCGTGCTGGCCATCGAGCGCGGCATCGAGGTCGGCCACGTGTTCTACCTCGGCACCAAGTACTCCCAGGCGATGAACGCCACCTTCCTCGATGAAGACGGCAAGCCCAAGTTCTTCGAGATGGGTTGTTACGGCATCGGCGTGACCCGCATCCTGGGCGCCGCCATCGAGCAGAACTTCGACGCCAAGGGCATCATCTGGCCGGACGCCATCGCCCCGTTCACCGTGGTGCTGTGCCCGGTCGGCTACGACCGCTCGGCCGAGGTCAAGGCCGCCGCCGACCAGCTCTACGGCGAGCTGGTCGCCAACGGCGTGGACGTCATCCTCGACGACCGTGGCGAGCGCCCGGGCGCGATGTTCGCCGACTGGGAGCTGATCGGCGTGCCGCACCGCGTCACCATCGGCGACCGCGGCCTGAAGGAAGGCAAGGTGGAATACCAGCACCGCCGCGACAGCGAAGCCACTGGCATGGCCGTCGATGCTATTCTGGAGCATGTGCTAGCCAAACTGGGTAAGTGATGCCTGCTGCCGCTCGTTCCGCCGTCTCGCCTTGCCGGCCGCGCCGTACGACGCTGAGTCGCCCGTTCGGCGCGCTCGCTCGTCGGCTGAGACAAGGGGCGTGGCGCGAGGGACGGGCGGTTCTCCTGGCGCTGGCCCTGTGCGCGGCGGTGCCGGCCTGGGCCGGCGCGCAGCGCGAGGAAGCGTTGTCGGCCAACGTGGCCTCGGCAATGCGTCGCTCGGTGAACGACGCCAATGCGCCCCGGCTGGTGTTCGACGACGCCCGCGAAGGCCAGGCCTGGCTCGCCGAGATGTCGCGCCGCCTGGAAAAACGCATCCCCGATGCCTGGATGCGCCAGCGTCTGCTCACCGCCATTCAGTACGAGGCCAGCCGCGCCGGCCTCGACCCGCAGTTGGTGCTGGGGCTGATCCAGGTCGAGAGCGGCTTCAAGAAGTACGCCATCTCCGGCGCCGGTGCGCGCGGGCTGATGCAGGTGATGCCGTTCTGGGTGCGCCACATCGGCAACAGCGAGCACAACCTGTTCGAGCTCACCACCAACCTGCGCTACGGCTGCACCATCCTGCGCCACTACCTCGACCTGGAGCGGGGCAACCTGTTCCGCGCGCTGGGACGTTACAACGGCAGCCTCGGCCGGCCGGAGTACCCCAACCTGGTGCTGGGCGCCTGGCGCGCCCATTGGCAGTGGCAGCCGCCGGCGGCGCTGCGCACCGCCCGGCTGGAGTCGGGCGCCACCCAGGACTGAGTCGTCTTCCCGCACGCCACCGCCCGGTGGCGTTTTTCATGGGCGCCTGCCGACGCGAACTGCCATGATGAAGCACGGACGATGTTCTAAGGAGCCCGGCATGAAAACCGCCATACGGGGGGCGCTGCTCACCTTCCGCCGCGATCCGCTGCTGGCCGGCGTCGAGGCCGGCATGTACTACGAGTCGGACGGCGTGGTGGTGATCGAGGCGGGCAGCGTCGCCGCCGTCGGGCCGGCGCCGACGCTGCTGCCCGCGCTCGGCGCCGACGTCGCCGTGACCCACTACCCGGACCACCTGATCCTGCCCGGTTTCATCGATTGCCACGTGCACTATCCGCAGACCGAGATGATCGCCGCCTACGGCGAGCAGCTGATCGACTGGCTCAACCACTACACCTTCGTCACCGAGCAGGCGTTCGCCGACAAGTCGCACGCCACCGAGGTGGCCGAGGTGTTTCTCGCCGAGCAGCTGCGCCACGGCGTGACCAGCTCGGCGGTGTTCTGCACCGTCCACCCGGACTCCGTCGACGCCCTGTTCGAGGCGGCCGAGCGGCGCCAGATGCGGCTGCTGGCCGGCAAGGTCTGCATGGACCAGTACGCCCCGGCCGAACTGCTCGACAACGCCGAGCGCGCCTACGCCGAGTCCAAGGCGCTGATCGAACGCTGGCACCGCCGCGGCCGCGCCGAGTACGCCATCACCCCGCGCTTCGCGCCGACCTCGTCGGTGGCGCAGTTGGAGGCGCTGGGGGCGCTGGCGGCGGAATACCCCGACATGGCGATCCAGTCGCACCTGGCGGAGACGCCGGGCGAGATCGCCTGGGTCAAGTCGCTGCACCCGGACTCCCCGCACTACACCGCGGTCTACCAGCGTTACGGCCTGTTGCGGCCACGCGCCGTGTACGGTCACGGCGTCCATCTGCAGGAAGAGGAACTGCAGCTGCTTTACGACAGCGGCGCCAGCCTGGCGCATTGCCCCAGCTCCAATGCCTTTCTTGGCTCCGGCAGCTTCGACCTGCGCCGCGCCCGCGCGGTGCCGCGCCCGGTGCGGGTCGGACTGGCCACTGACCTGGGCGCCGGTACCAGCTTCTCGATGCTGCAGACCATGCGCTCGGCCTACGAGGCGGCGCAGACGCACGGTGTCGCGCTGTCGGCGCCGCAGGCGTTCTACCTCGCCACGCGCGGCAGTGCCGAGGCGCTCGGCATCGCGGACAAGGTGGGGTCGATCGAGGTCGGACTGGAGGCCGACCTGGTGGTACTCAACCTGCGTTCCACCCCGCTGATCGACTTTCGCATGCGCTACGTCCGGGACATCGAGGAGGCGCTGTTCGTGCAGATGATCCTGGGCGACGACCGCGCCGTCGCCGCCACCTATGTAGCGGGCCGGCTACTGCAGCCCGACGCCGGCTTGGCGGGGTGAGGAAACGAAAACGCTTCGGCCAACCTTCAAAGGTTGGCCGAAGCGTTTTGTCCTGGCCCCGCCCGCACCCTGGCGTCGTGAGGCGGGGCCGGTCTTGCCCGGCGCTACGCCTTCTGGCGCGGCGGCAGCAGAATCTGGCGTGTGCCGGCCAGCTGGTCGTGCAGGAATTGGCGCTCCTTGTCGTGGAACGCCGCCAGGAACGGAATCAGCCACCACAGCAGCGGTAGCCAGCGCGCCTCGGGCGTGTGGCCGAGGGCGCGTTCCCAGCCCAGGTAGCTCAACAGCGGCAGACCGACGAACAGCGCCAGCGCCACCAGGTAGCGCCCCAGCGCCTGCGGCCAGCCCACGCTTCCGCCGTCGCGCCCCACCAGCTTGATGCGCCAGGTCTTCATCGCCACCGTCTGGCCGCGCCGCACCCAAGACAGGCCGAAATAACCGAACAGCGCCGCCGCCAGGAACAGGCGGAACAGCTGCTCGAGCCAGAACGAGGCGCCGAGCCAGGCCTTGAGCGGGGTGAACAGTGCCGAGGCGAGCAGCAGCACCGCCAGCATCAGCAACAGTTCGTACAGCAAGCAACACAGGCGACGGGTCAAGCCGGGGGTGGTCAGGGAAGATGTCATGCCGAAAACGGGAATGGTTGGTCGGGGCAAGTGCGCGCGATCATTCCGCACGCTGTCAGAACGCCATGGTAGCAGAGCCCGATGGAGGCGGATACCCGCCCCCGGGGGCGCCTTAACCATTGGATTTGCGTGGATTTTGCATGTGCACAAAAGCCCTTGACCGGTCTTTCCAAGATACGCTAAGGTCAGAGGCTATAACGGGACAAAACCACCACATAAAAGAGGCAACGATGCAGATTTCGGGCGCGGAGATCGTAGTCCGCTGCCTGCAGGAAGAAGGAGTCGAGTTCGTTTTCGGCTACCCCGGCGGCGCGGTACTAGAAATTTATGATGCCATCTTCAAGCAGAGCCAGTTCAAGCATGTTCTGGTGCGGCACGAGCAGGCAGCGGTGCATGCCGCCGACGCCTACTCGCGTTCCAGCGACAAGGTCGGCGTGGCACTGGTCACTTCCGGTCCGGGCGCGACCAATGCCGTGACCGGCATTGCCACCGCCTATATGGACTCGATTCCGATGGTCGTGTTGTCTGGCCAGGTGCCGACGCCGGCCATCGGTCTGGATGCCTTCCAGGAAGTCGACATGGTCGGCATTACCCGGCCGTGCGTGAAGCACAACTTCCTGGTCAAGGACATCAACGAGCTGGCGGAAACCATCAAGAAGGCGTTCTACATCGCCAAGACCGGTCGCCCCGGTCCGGTGGTGGTCGACATCCCCAAGGATGTGACGCAGAAGCTGGCCGAGTTCCACTATCCGGAAAGCGTCAGCATCCGCTCCTACGTGCCGGTGCTGCGCGGCCATCCGGGCCAGATCCGCAAGGCCGTCAACCTGCTCCTGGAAGCCAAGCGCCCCTACGTCTACGTCGGCGGCGGCGCGGTGCAGGGCGGGGCGGAGCAGGAAGTCACCGAACTGGTGCGCTCGCTCGGGCTGCCGTGTACCAACACCCTGATGGGCCTGGGCGCCTATCCGGGCAGCGATCCGCAGTTCCTCGGCATGCTCGGCATGCACGGCACCTACGAAGCCAACATGGCAATGCAGAACTGTGACGTGCTGATTGCCGTGGGTGCCCGCTTCGATGACCGCGTGATCAGCGTGCCGTCGCACTTCCTGTCCAAGCCGAAGAAGATCGTCCACATCGACGTCGATCCGTCTTCCATCGCCAAGCGCGTCAAGGTCGACGTGCCTATCGTCGGCGACGTCAAGTACGTGCTGCGCGACATGCTCGACCAGCTCAAGGAAAGCGGCAAGAAGCCCGATCCGGCTGCGCTGGCGGCGTGGTGGAAGCAGATCGAGGAATGGCGCGCGCCCAATTCGCTGCTGTATGCTCCCTCCAACGAGCTGATCAAGCCGCAATACGTGGTGGAAAAGCTGTACGAAATCACCGGCGGCGATGCCATCATCACCTCCGACGTCGGCCAGCACCAGATGTGGGCGGCGCAGTACTACAAGTTCGACCGGCCCAAGCAGTGGCTCAACTCCGGTGGCCTCGGCACCATGGGCTTCGGCCTGCCGGCCGCCATCGGCGCCCAGCTGGCCAACCCGGACAAGGCCGTCGCCTGCATCACCGGGGAGGGCTCGATCCAAATGAACATCCAGGAGCTGTCCACCGCCAAGCAGTACCACACCCCGGTCAAGGTCGTCAGCCTGAACAACCGTTACCTGGGCATGGTGCGTCAGTGGCAGGAGTTCTTCTATGGTACGCGCTACTCCGAGTCGTACATGGACGCGCTGCCGGATTTCGTCAAGATCGCCGAGGCCTACGGCCACGTCGGCTTCAAGATCGAGAATCCGGCCGACGTCGAGCCGGTGCTGCGCGAAGCCTTCAGCCCGGCGCTGAAGGAACGCCTGGTGTTCTTGGATTTCCGTACCGATCAGTCGGAAAACGTGTTCCCGATGATAGGCAACGGCAAAGGTCTGGACGAAATGGATCTGCCGCCGCATATGAGGAAAACCGACGAGCCGGATGCCGAACGCGACTACGGCAACCTGTGCTGATTGAAGGGCGGACAAATGCGACATATTCTTTCCATTCTTCTGGAGAATGAAGCGGGGGCTCTTTCCCGCGTAGTGGGCCTGTTTTCGGCCCGGGCGTACAATATCGACTCCCTGACGGTGTCCACGACCGAGGACCGGACACTGTCGCGCATGACGATCGTCACGCACGGCTCCGACGACGTTATCGAGCAGATCACCAAGCAGCTCAACAAGCTGATCGAGGTGGTCAAGGTGATAGACCTCAACGAATCCGAGCACATCGAACGGGAGATGATGCTGATCAAGGTGCGCGCTACCGGCAAAGACCGGGAAGAAATGAAGCGCATGGCGGATATCTTCCGCGGTCGCATCATTGACGTGACGGAAAAGACTTACACCATCGAGCTGACTGGTACGAGCGACAAGCTGAATGCCTTTATCGAGGCGATCGACCGCACAGTGATCCTGGAGACGGTTCGTACTGGCGCATCCGGCATTGGCCGCGGTGAGCGGGTTCTGAAAATCTGATAAATCGATCAATACGGACGGAGTCATCTCCGTCCGGCTGAAGGGAAAGACAAAAAATGAAAGTGTTTTACGACAAGGACGCCGATCTGTCGATCATCAAGGGCCTGCAGGTGACCATCGTCGGCTACGGCTCGCAAGGCCACGCTCACGCCCAGAACCTGAAGGACTCCGGTGTCAACGTCACCGTGGCCCTGCGCAAGGACGGCGCTTCCTGGAACAAAGCCGTTGCTGCCGGTCATCAGGTGAAGGAAGTTGCCGAGGCAGTGAAGGAAGCCGACGTCGTCATGATCCTGCTGCCGGACGAGTCGCAGCCGGACGTGTACCGCAAGGACATCGAGCCGAACCTGAAGCAAGGCGCGGTACTGGCCTTCGCCCACGGCTTCAACGTGCACTACAACCAGATCGTGCCGCGCGCCGACCTGGACGTGGTCATGGTTGCCCCGAAAGGCCCGGGCCACACCGTGCGCTCCGAGTACGTCAAGGGCGGCGGCGTGCCGACCCTGATCGCCGTGTACCAGGACAAGTCCGGCAAGGCCCGCGACATCGCCCTGTCCTACGCTGCGGCCAACGGCGGCACCAAGGGTGGCGTGATCGAAACCAACTTCCGCGAAGAAACCGAAACCGACCTGTTCGGTGAACAGGCTGTGCTGTGCGGTGGCGCGGTTGAACTGGTGAAAGCCGGTTTCGAAACCCTGGTGGAAGCCGGTTACGCTCCGGAAATGGCCTACTTCGAGTGCCTGCACGAGTTGAAGCTGATCGTCGACCTGATGTACGAAGGCGGCATCGCCAACATGAACTACTCCATCTCCAACAACGCGGAGTATGGCGAGTACGTGACCGGTCCGGAAGTGGTGACCTCCGCCACCAAGGAAGCGATGAAAAAAGCGCTGTACCGCATCCAGTCGGGTGAATACGCCAAGATGTTCATCCTGGAAGGCAAGACCAACTACCCGAGCATGACCGCTCGCCGTCGCCTGAACGCCGTGCATCCGATCGAGACCGTTGGTGCCGAACTGCGTGCAATGATGCCGTGGATCGCCAAGAACAAACTGGTGGACCAGTCCAAGAACTGATTGACGTGCAGTTTGGCTAGTGAGGCCGGGGTTTCCCCGGCCTTTTTTCTTGCCCGGAAGCCGAGCAGTGCCTTCGGTGCGGGCGCGTTGCAGCGAGGTGCGACCGGGCGTGAGTGATGAGGGGAACTGCAGGTGGGATGCTGCGCTTGCTCTGGCCGGCAAGCCCGTGTTGAGCGTGGCAGGAGAGGGGGCGAGCGCGGGGGGGGGGGGGGGGGCGCCGCTGCCGCCTGGTCAGGAAGTATCGTCGGTCGGTTCGTTCGCCAGCACTCAGTCGGCCATGGCCTCGCCCATGCGCACCGCGCGGCCGGGTGCCCAGTCGGCGTTGAACTGCAGCGGTCCCTGCGGGAACAGCAGCACCACGGTGGAGCCGAGCAGGAAGCGTCCCATCTCCTCGCCCTGTTTCAGGGTGATGTCCTGGTCGCGGTAGTCCCAGTGGCGCACGTCGGCGCTACGTGGCGGGTTGATCACGCCGTGCCACACCGTGGCCATGCTGCCGACGATGGTGGCGCCGACCAGCACCAGCGCGAACGGGCCGTGCGGCGAGTCGAAATGGCACACCACGCGCTCATTACGCGCGAACAGCGCGTCGACGCCGCGCGCGGTGGCCGGGTTGACCGAATACAGCTCGCCCGGTACGTAGCTCATCGACAGCAGGCGGCCATCGCACGGCATGTGGATGCGGTGGTAGTCGCGCGGGCTGAGGTAGATGGTGGCGAACAGGCCGTCGTCGAACTGGCGCGCCAGCGCCGCGTCGCCGGCGAGCAGGGCGGTGCTGCTGAAGGATTTGCCCTTGGCCTGGAAGATCTGGTCGCGCTCGATGTGGCCGAACTGGCTGATGGCGCCATCCACCGGGCAGACCAGCCGCGTCGCCGCCTGCGGGCGCACGCCGGGCTGCAAGGCGCGGGTAAAGAAATCATTGAAGCTGGCGTAGGCACCGGGTTGGCGTGCTGCGGCTTCTGCCATGTTGACGTCGTAGCGGGCAATGAAGCGGCGTATCATCCACTGTGTCAGGGCGCCAGCGCGCTGGCGCGCGACGAAACCGAACAGGCGAGTGATCAGGAGCTTGGGCAGCAGGTGCTGCAGCAGGACGAAGAGGCGCTCTGACAAGGACGGGTTCCCAAAAGTTCGGTCAAAGCGGGAAAGTATAGCCTATTCGCCTGCCAGCCGCGCTGGCTGGACTGGCAAGGCTGACAAGGTGTTGCACGCCCGCCGCGCCGCTCGCGTTACAATAGCCGGCTAAGAACCGGTTAGCGCTCTTCGTGTGGTCCGCTGGAGCGGGTAAGGCGGGCATCTCTTTGCGCCTTGTCCGGTGCGGACGTGTCCTTGGCGGGGTCGGCCCTGGCTGTCATGCCGCCGGCCACGTGTCGGGCCGATGCCATCCATCAAAAGATCGTAAGCCGATTCGTTGATACCAACCGCAACGGTGCCTTGGTGCCGTTGTATTCTGCGGAAAGTGAAGATGCAGACTTCTGTCACACCCAGCCGGGAAAAGCCGACGCTCCGGCGCCAGGGCATTTACCTGTTGCCCAACCTGTTCACGCTGGCCGCGCTGTTCGCCGGTTTCTACGCCGTGGTGCAGGGCATGAACAAGAATTTCGAGTACGCCGCGATGGCGATCTTCATCGCCATGGTGCTGGACGGGCTGGACGGCCGCGTGGCGCGGCTGACGCACAGCCAGAGCGCCTTCGGCGCGGAGTTCGACAGCCTCTCCGACATGGTCAGCTTCGGCGTGGCGCCGGCCCTGGTGGCGTACGAGTGGATGTTACGCGGGCTGGGCAAGCTGGGCTGGATGGTGGCCTTTATCTATTGTGCCGGCGCCGCGCTGCGCCTGGCGCGCTTCAACACCATGATTGGCACCGCCGACAAGCGCTGGTTCACCGGTATTCCGAGCCCGGCGGCGGCGGCGCTGGTGGCCGGGCTGGTGTGGATCTGCCACGAGTACGGCTACAACGACCTGGCGATCCTGCCGTGGGTGGCGCTGGGCTTTACCGCCTTCGCCGGCATCTCCATGGTGACCAACGTCAAGTTCTGGAGCTTCAAGGAGATTCACCTGCGCCGCAAGGTGCCGTTCGTCGCCATGCTGGTGGTGGTGCTGGTGATCCTGCTCTTGGTGTCGAAGCCGCCGCTGGTGCTGTTCGGCTTCTTCGTCGGCTATGGCCTGTCCGGTTACGTGATGGCGCTGCTCGGCCTGTCGCGCAACAAGAGCGGGGGCAGTGGCGTGGCGTCTCCGGAGCAGTAAGCGGCCCATTGCGGGATACGGGGAAAAGGCGGCCTTGGCCGCCTTTTTTGCGTTCGTGGAGAGGCGTGGGCGGTTCACTGCCGAATCTGTTTGGACTAAATGTCTAATATTTGCTGATTGGACACATTGGAATGAGTTGCCTGTCGAAAAATTGGACGTTTTTGTTTGACATTGTGTCGTGCTGTCAGTATCGTGAAACCCATAACGCAGCAGGAGCTGGGCATGCAATTGGACATTGAGCGTCTGATCGCCAACTTTGGCGGACCGAGCGAGTTGGCTGAGGCGCTGAACGCGGCGTTTCCGGACGAACCGGTCTCCCGCGCGGCGATTTACAAGTGGCGCGAGCGCGGCAGTCTGCCGCTCGCCCAGTTGAACAAGCTGGCGCAACTGGCCGCCAGCCAGGGCAGAAGATTCGACTTCAACGACTATCTGAGCGGCACCGCGGTGGTGCCGGGACAAGGGAAGGGTTTCAACATGGGCGATCGTTTGTACATCTTCGACACCACCTTGCGCGACGGCGAGCAGAGCCCCGGCGCCTCGATGACCAAGGAAGAGAAAATCCGCATCGCCCGCCAGCTGGAACGCCTGGGCGTGGACGTGATCGAGGCTGGCTTCGCGGCGGCGAGCCCCGGTGACGCCGACGCCATCCACGCCATCGCCGAAGTGATCAAGGAGTCCACCGTCTGTTCGCTGGCGCGGGCCAACGAGCGCGACGTGCGCGCCGCCGGCGAGGCGATCAAGCCGGCCGCCAAGGGCCGCATCCACACCTTCATCGCCACCAGCCCGATCCACATGGAGAAGAAGCTGCGCATGACGCCGGACCAGGTGGTCGAGGCGGCGGTGAAGGCGGTCAAGATTGCCCGCGAGTATACCGACGACGTCGAATTCTCGGCCGAGGACGCGTTGCGTTCCGACATCGACTTCCTCGCCCGCATCTTCGGCGCGGTGATCGAGGCCGGCGCCACCACGCTGAACGTGCCGGATACCGTCGGTTACGCCGTGCCGCGTGTCACCGAGGCGTTCTTCCGCGAGCTGATCGCCAAGACCCCGGGTGGCGACAAGGTGATCTGGTCGGCGCACTGCCACAACGACCTGGGCATGGCGGTGGCCAACAGCCTGGCCGCGGTATTAGGCGGGGCGCGCCAGGTGGAGTGCACCATCAACGGTCTGGGCGAGCGCGCCGGCAACGCCGCGCTGGAAGAAATCGTGATGGCGGTGCGCACCCGCAAGGACATCTTTGCCGTCGATACCCGTGTCGATGCCACCCAGATCGTGCCGTCGTCCAAGCTGGTGTCGACCATCACCGGCTACCCGGTGCAGCCGAACAAGGCTATCGTCGGCGCCAACGCCTTCGCCCACGAGTCCGGCATCCACCAGGACGGCGTGCTGAAGCATCGCGAGACCTACGAAATCATGTCGGCGGAGAGCGTGGGCTGGTCCACCAACCGTCTGACCCTGGGCAAGCTGTCCGGTCGCAACGCCTTCAAGACCAAGCTGGCGGAGCTGGGTATCGTGTTGTCCAGCGAGGAGGCGCTCAACGCTGCCTTCGCCCGCTTCAAGGAACTGGCCGACAAGAAGCGCGAGATTTTCGACGAGGATCTGCAGGCGCTGGTGTCGGACGAGATGGTGGCGATCGACCAGGAAGAGTTCAAGTTCGTCTCGCTCAAGGTCAACACCGAGACCGGCGAACTGCCGCGGGCCGAGATCGTGTTCAACGAGCGCGGTGCCGAGCAGCGTGCCGTCAGCAGCGGTTCCGGCCCGGTGGACGCGGTGTTCAAGGCGATCGAGAGCGTGGCCAAGAGCGATTCCGAACTGGAGCTGTACTCGGTCAACGCCGTGACCAAGGGCACCGAGTCGCTGGGCGAGGTGACGGTGCGTCTGGCGCGCGATGGCCGCATCGTCAACGGCCAGGGTGCCGATACCGACGTGATCGTCGCCAGTGCCAAGGCTTATCTTTCCGCACTCAACAAGCTGGCCAGCAAGTTGGAGCGCGTTAATCCGCAAGGCGAGGTGTGACGTTACCGCGTCCCCACCATTTCTAGCCGCGAATCGGCAATCCTGATTGGCAGGCCGGGCGACCCTCACGAGGGGTCGCCCTTTGTCGTGTCCAGGGTGTGCCGATCGGCACGACGGCTACTTCTCGAACAAGGACTCAGCATGCAAGGCTATTTCGTCACCGGAACCGATACCGACATCGGCAAGACCCATGCCGCCGTCAAGCTGATCGAACGCTGGCGGGCCGAGGGCCAGCGCGTGCTGGCGATGAAGCCGGTGGCGTCGGGTTGCGAGGTGTTGCCGGACGGGCGCTGGAGCAACAGCGACGTCGAACGCCTGGTGGCCGCGACCGGCCAGACCGATCTCGAGCTGATGAACCCCTACCGTTTCCTGCCGCCGATTTCGCCGCATATCGCGGCACGCCAGGCCGGGGTGGATATCTCGCTCGAGGTGATCGGCGCGCACTACCGGCGTCTGGCCGAGTCGGCGGACGTGGTGCTGGTGGAGGGGGCGGGCGGCTGGCTGGCGCCGCTGACCGAGCGCTTGTTCATGAAGGACTTGGCGCAGGTGCTGCGGCTACCGGTGATCCTGGTGGTGGGGATGCGGCTGGGTTGCATCAACCATGCCTTGCTGACGGTGCGGGCGATCGAAGCCGCCGGCCTGCCGCTGGCCGGGTGGGTGGCCAACCGCGTGGTGCCGGAGCAGGCGGCGTACGTCGAGAACCTTGCCACGCTACAGGCGCACATCGCCGCGCCGCTGCTGCTGGAGATTCCCTACGAAGGCTGAGGGCGGGCGCCGTGCCGGCGCTTTGCCCGTATCAACAAGGCTTCGGCCAACCGTGAAAGGTTGGCCGAAGCCTTTTTCATGCCCTGCATATTGCAGTGCGTCATGACATGTTCTTGTTTTCCGGGTGCTTTTTCCTACTATCGATAATAGCCGGCGCGCGAAAAGGTCGGCATGTCTGCTTCGGTCCGACGTGGGCCGCCTAGGTATACAAGGGGGACGCGATGTCCGGCAAGCGTATCCTGCTGTCCATGTTGGGTGGGGTCGGTACCGTGTACGCTGCCGACTTCACCTTCCAGCCGCCGGTGACCCCGGTGGCGCGCCAGATCTACGACCTGCACAGCCTGCTGCTGCTGATCACGGTCACCATCTTCATCGTGGTATTCGGCGTGATGTTCTACGCCATCTTGCGCCACCGCAAATCGCTCGGGCACCGGGCCCGGCCGTTCCATGAAAACACCACCGTCGAAATCATCTGGACCGTGATCCCGTTCCTGATCCTGGTCGGCATGGCGTGGCCGGCCACCAAGGCGGTGCTGGCGCAAAAGAGCACGCGCGCCGAGGACATGACCATCAAGATCACCGGCTACCAGTGGAAGTGGCGCTACGACTACCTGGACGACGGTGTCGGTTTCGTCAGCCATCTGGCGACGCCGACCGAGGCGCTGCACAGTGCTTCGGCCAAGGGCACGCATTACCTGCTGGAGGTGGACGAGCCGCTGGTGGTGCCGACCGGCAAGAAGGTACGGCTCCTGCTCACCGCCAACGACGTGATCCACTCCTGGTGGGTGCCGTCGCTGGGGGTGAAGCAGGATGCCATTCCCGGCTTCGTGCGCGACGCCTGGTTCCTGGTCGACAAGCCGGGGGTGTACCGCGGGCAGTGCGCCGAGCTGTGCGGCAAGGACCATGGTTTCATGCCGATCGTGGTCGACGCCCGGACGCCGGAGGATTACGCCGTGTGGCTCGCCGCCAGGAAGAAGCTGGCGGCCGCCAGTGCCGACGACCCCAACAAGGTGTGGGCGCTGGCCGACCTCAAGGCGCGCGGCGAGAAAGTGTTTCAGCAGAACTGCGTGGCCTGCCACCAGGCCAACGGCAAGGGGATTCCGGGCGCGTTCCCGGCGCTGGACGGCTCCCCCATCGCCACCAAGGACAAGCCGGCTCATATCGACATCGTGCTCAACGGCAGCAAGCGCAACCCGGCGATGGCCGCCTGGGGCAAGCAGCTGTCGGACACCGACATCGCGGCGGTGATCACCTACGAGCGCAATGCCTGGGGCAACCATACCGGCGATGTGGTGCAGCCCAAGGACATCAAGGCGGCGCGCGGTGGCAAGGCATAAAGCCCGCCCTGACCGCGACGGCAGGGGAATCAGGAGGACGAGCATGGCGATCAGCACCACGGCGGGACACGCTCCCCACGCACACGGCAAGCCGACCGGCCTTTGGCGCTGGCTGGCGGCCACCAACCACAAGGACATCGGCTCGATGTACCTGTGGTTCTCGTTCACCATGTTCCTGTCGGGCGGGGTGATGGCCTTGTGCATCCGCGCCGAGCTGTTCCAGCCGGGGCTGCAATTCTTCCAGCCGGAGCTGTTCAATCAGCTCACCACGCTGCACGGCCTGGTGATGGTGTTCGGTGCCATCATGCCGGCCTTCACCGGGCTCGCCAACTGGCTGCTGCCGCTGATGATCGGCGCGCCGGACATGGCGTTTGCGCGCATGAACAACTGGAGTTTCTGGCTGCTGCCGCCGGCGGCGGCGCTGCTGCTGATTTCCTTCTTCGTGCCCGGTGGCGCCGCCGCCGCCGGCTGGACGCTGTACGCGCCGCTGGCCACGCAGATGGGCATGGGCATGGACCTGACCATCTTCGCCATCCACATCCTCGGCGTGAGCTCGATCATGGGCTCGATCAACATCATCGTCACCATCCTCAACCTGCGCGCGCCGGGCATGACGATGATGAAGATGCCGATGTTCGCCTGGGCGTCGCTGATCACCGCCTACCTGATCATCGCGGTGATGCCGGTACTCGCCGGGGTGGTGACCATGGTGCTGACCGACCGCCACTTCGGCACCCATTTCTTCAACGCCGCCGGCGGCGGCGACCCGGTGATGTACCAGCACATCTTCTGGTTCTTCGGCCATCCCGAGGTGTACATCATGGCGCTGCCGGCGTTCGGCATCGTCAGCCACATCATCCCGACCTTCAGCCGCAAGCCGCTGTTCGGCTACACCTCGATGGTGTACGCCACCAGCTCCATCGCCGTGCTGTCGTTCATGGTGTGGGCGCACCACATGTTCACCACCGGCATGCCGGCCACTGCCCAGCTGTTCTTCATGTACGCCACCATGCTGATCGCGGTGCCGACCGGGGTGAAGGTGTTCAACTGGATCGGCACCATGTGGCAGGGGTCGATGAGTTTCGAGACGCCGATGCTGTTCGCGGTCGGTTTCGTCTGTCTGTTCACCATCGGCGGCCTGTCCGGCGTGACCCTGTCGGTGGCCGCGGTGGATATCCAGTTGCAGGATACCTATTACGTGGTGGCGCACTTCCATTACGTGCTGGTGGCGGGCGCCCTGTTCAGCCTGTTCGCGGCGATCTATTACTGGTTTCCGAAAATGACCGGCAAGATGTACTCGGAACCGCTCGGCAAGCTCCACTTCTGGTGGTCGATGGTCTGGTTCAACGTCACCTTCTTCCCGATGCACTTCCTTGGCCTGGCCGGCATGCCGCGGCGCATTCCCGATTACGCGCTGCAGTTCACCGATTTCAACCGCATCGCCTCGATCGGCGCCTTCTGCTTCGGCCTGGGGCAATTGATTTTCCTCTACAACATGCTGCGCTCGATCCGGCACGGCCAGGCGGCGCCGCACAAGCCGTGGGAGGGGGCCGAGACGCTGGAGTGGCAGATTCCAACGCCGGCGCCTTACCACAGCTTCGTCGAGGCGCCGCACGTGGAGGCGGGCGATAATGGGGTGATTCATTCCATGACGGGGGGCGCTCATCACTGAGCGGGAAGTATGGCGGAATCGAGCCGAGCGGATAACCGGGTACTGCTGCTGAAACTGGGCGTCATCGCCTGCGTAATGTTCGCCTTCGCCTGGGCGCTGATCCCGCTGTACCGGGTGATCTGCGAGGTGACCGGCATCAACCAGCTGGTCAAGGCCGATGCTCCGGCGCCGGCGGCAGTGGCGAGTGATTCGGCGGTCACGGCGGCGCCGGTGCGCCTGCGCTTCGACGCCACGGTGCAGGCGGGCCTGCCGTGGCAGGTCAGGCCGCTGGTGGGGCAGATGGCGGCGCCGCGCGGCGAATTCGTGCGGGTCGACTACGAGATCACCAACGCCAGCAACCGCGAGGTCACCGGCCAAGCGGTGCCGCGCTACCTGCCGGCGGCGGCCGGTAATTACGTCAAGAAGCTGGAGTGTTTCTGTTTCCGCCAGCAGGTCTTCAAACCCGGCGAGACCCGGCGCTTTCCGGTGGTGTTCGTGATCGACCGCGCCATGCCAGCCGAGATCGGCGAGATCACGCTGGCCTACAGTGTGTTCGACGTGCCAGGGCAGGGGACGCCGTGAAATGGCTGGCCGGGGTGTCGGCGGTGTTGTCGGCGTTTCTCGGCATCCGCAAGGGCAAGGCGGCACGGCAGGACGTCACACTGCGCTTCTGGCAGATCGCGGTGGCCGCGCTGCTGCTGCTGGCGTGTTTCATCGGCGGGCTGTTACTGCTGGTGTCGCTGGTGACCCGCTGACGTCGACGGGTCTGGACGCGCCAAGGCGGGCGGCGGCCTGCGGCGTAGTAGGGCGCTCGGCGCGTTGCCGGTGCCGGGGCTGCTGAGCGGGGGTGCTGTCGCTGCTCTTCCGCGCGGCCGGGCCGTACTCGTTCCGGCTGGGGCGGGGAGTGAGTCATCTACAGGAGAACGGGCATGGAATCGGTCTCGCATCAAACGCATTACTTCGTGCCACAACCCTCGCGCTGGCCGGTGGTGGGTGCGCTGGCGCTGTTCTGCCTGGGCTTGGGCGCGGCACTAGCCGTCAACGGCGTCGGTTTTGGCAAGGTGTTGCTGGGGGTCGGCTTCGCCATCCTGTTCTACATGCTGTTCGGCTGGTTTGGCGACGTCATCCGCGAGAGCCTGAAAGGGGAGTATCACGGCAAGGAGGACACCTCGTTCCGTTGGGGGATGGGCTGGTTCATTTTCTCCGAGGTGATGTTCTTTGCCGCTTTTTTCGGCGCGCTGTTCTACGTGCGCACGATCTCGGTGCCCGAGCTCGGCAATTTCGAACACAAGCTGCTCTACCCGGATTTCGCCGCCGCGTGGCCCTTGTCCACCGGGCCCGGCATCACCCAGCCTTACCAGGCGATGGCGGCGTGGGGGCTCCCGGCCATCAATACGCTGATCCTGCTGTCGTCGGGCGCCACGCTGACCTGGGCGCACTGGGGGCTGATCCAGGGCAAACGCGCGTCACTGATCGTCGGCCTGGGCATGACGGTCATGCTGGGGGTGTTGTTTCTCAGCCTGCAGGCCTACGAATACCGCCACGCCATGCACGAGCTGAACCTGACGCTGGCCTCGGGTGCCTACGGTATGACCTTCTACATGCTGACCGGCTTTCATGGCATGCATGTGCTGCTGGGGGCGATCATTCTGGCGGTGGTCTGGCTGAGGGTGATGCGGGGGCATTTCAACCCCGAGCACCATTTCGCCTTCGAAGCGGCGGCGTGGTACTGGCACTTCGTCGACGTGGTGTGGCTGCTGCTGTTTACCCTGGTGTACTGGCTCTAGGGAGCGCCGGCCAGTGTCTTTATTCTTCGGCCAACCTCAGGGTTGGCCGAACGGGCGGAACTCACAGGTGATGGGGGCGCCACCAGCCGAACAGCGCGCCCAGAATCAGCAGGCAGAACAGGCCGATCGACAGCCCGACCCGGAGCGTCAGAGAGCGCACTACGCGTTGCGAGCCGGGCTCACTGCGCAACAGGCCGTTCAAGCCCCAGAACAGGGTGAGGATGATGCAGGCGAGCAGAACGAGTACGAGCAGTTTCATATCCGGTCCCCCTTTACCAGTGTCCTCTTGTAAGCCTAGACGAAAGTCCCGGGCTTGGCAGGCGCTGGGGTTGGTCCTGCTGGCCGGCGTGCCCGGCCTCCTCTCTGTCTGGCAATGGCAGCGAGGCGAGGTTCGCTCCGCCCAACTGGCGGCGTTCGATGCGTCGGCACGGCGTCCGGCAGAGCCCCTGCAGACGCGAGTACTGTCCTCCGTGCCGGACATGAGCCGGGTGCAGCTGCAAGGCCGGCCGATGGCAGCGTCATTGCTGCTGGCCAACTCGCTGCTGGAGGGCCGCCCGGGGGTGAGGGTGTTGGTACCGCTGGCGCTGGCCGATGGCTCGGTGGTGCTGGTGGATAGGGGGTGGCTGGCAGACGCACGGGCAGGCACGCCGCTGCCGCCATTGCCCGCCAGACTGGACGGGCGCTGGATGCCCTTGCCGCAGCGCTTCACGCTACCCGGCGCGATGCGTGGCACCCAGGGCCGGGTGGACGACGTCGATCCGGTTCAATTAGCCCGGCGCTTGGGCCGGCCCTTGCGCGGCGGGGTGGTGGTGTTGGGTGAGACCACCGCGCCGTTGCGGGCCTGGCCCGCCCGTCCCCCCTTCGATCCGCGTCGCCACTATGGCTATGCTTTGCAATGGCTGCTGCTTGGGCTATGCCTGATAGCAGGGTCGGTGCTGTTGTGGAGGCGCACATGATGTCATTGCCCATCGATGGCCAGCCCGCCCGTGCCGGGGGCGCGGTGCCGCGACGCCGGGGCCGCCTCAAGCTGTTCCTGATCGCCCTGTGTTGCATCAGCCCGGTGCTGGGGTCCTACCTGGCGTACTACCTGATGCCGCCGGCCGGGGGCAAGAGCTACGGCCAGCTGCTGCAGGTGGCGCCGCTAGCCAGCGCGCGGCAGGAGGGGTGGCCCCGGGGCAAGTGGGTGCTGCTGACAGTGCAGGCCGGGCGCTGTTCCGATGGCTGCAAGCAGCGGCGTTTCGTGCTGCGGCAGATCCATGCCGCGCAGGGGGAGGCTTTCACGCGGATGCAGCGCGTCGAGCTGCGCACGCCAGGTGCCGGCCCGCTGCCGGCGGGGCTGCTCGGGCTGCCGCTCGACCCCGCCGCTGCCTTGCGTCGCGACGGCTACTACCTGATCGATCCCCTGGGCAACCAGGTGATGTTCTACCCCGATCAGGCCGAGCCGGGGCCGGTCATCCGCGAACTGACCCGCCTGCTCAAGACCAATAACGGTCTGGGCTGAGCGCGGGCGCCGCGTGCCGGGTCCGGGCGCGCAAGACTCACGGCCTGTGGCTTGGCGCGGGCCGGTAGCCGCCAGAACCGCTGCCTGCGCTGCCCGGCCTGGTGGGCCAAACGGTGCTGACCACGACGGGAAACCCGTCCGAAAGGGGAGACATGAGAAAGCTCATCGGTTTCGCCATCCTGCTGGCCTGTCTCGTGGTGCCGTTCGGCGCCTACGTGCGGTTGTCCGACGCCGGCCTGGGGTGTCCCGACTGGCCAGGCTGTTACGGCCAGCTCTCGCCCCACCATGCCGCCGACACCATCCAACAGGTCGCCGTGGCCAACCCCGACGGCCCGGTGAGCCTGCCCAAGGCGTGGAAGGAAATGCTGCATCGCTACCTGGCGGCCTCGCTGGGGCTGGTCATCCTGCTCACGGCCGTGCTGGCCTGGCGGCGGCGTCACGAGCGGCTTCCGGCCAGTCTGTTGCTCGCCGGGGTAGTGGTGCAGGGCCTGCTCGGCATGTGGACCGTCACCCTGTTGCTCAAGCCCGCCATCGTCTCGCTGCACCTGATCGGCGGCATGAGTATCGCCGCCGGGCTGCTGTGGTTTGGCCTGCGTCGGCCGGCCGTCGAGGCGCCCCATGCCGTCACCGGGCTGGCGTGGTTGCTGGTGCTGGCGGTGCTGATGCAGATCGCGCTCGGCGGCTGGGTCTCGTCCAACTATGCCGCGCTGGCGTGCCAGGGCTTTCCGACCTGCAATGGCGCCTGGCTGCCGCCGGCGATGCGCTTCGAGCACGCCTTCCATCTGTGGCGGGAGCTGGGCATGGCGCCGGACGGCACACCGCTCGACAGCGCCAACCTGATCGCCATCCACTGGTTGCATCGTGCCGGCGCGGCCCTGGTGTCCGTGCTGGTGTGGACGCTGGTGCTGGGGGGCTGGCGCCAGGCTGCGCTGCGTCCGTTGCTGTTGCTGTTGCTGGGGGCCTGGCTGCTGCAGGTGGCGCTGGGCATCGCCAATGTGCTGTTGCAACTGCCGTTGCCGCTGGCCGTGGCGCACAACGCCGGGGCATTGTTGCTGCTGTCGGTGACGGTGCTGCTCGCCGCGCAATGCCGCTGGCGCGCCTTGCCGGCGCTGCCCACGCTGTCCGTCCGGCTGCACCACGGCCTGACCGACAAAAGGAGCCTGCAATGACGACGCTGAGCCGCGACCTCACCCGGAGCCACGTGCGCGCCTTGTGGCAATTGGCCAAGCCGCGCGTGGTGGCGCTGATCGTGTTCTGCGCCGTGATCGGCATGTTCCTCGCCACGCCCGAGCTGCCTTCGGCCAACCTGGTGATTCCCGCCACGCTCGGCATCGCGCTGGTGGCCGGGGCGGCGGCGATGGTCAACTGCCTGGTCGAGCGCACCGTCGACGCGCGCATGCGCCGCACCGCCTGGCGCGCCACCGCACGCGGCGAGGCCGGCGTGCTGGAGACGCTGCTGGTGGCGCTCGGCGCCGGCGGTTTCGGCATGGCGCTGCTGGTGGCCTTCGTCAACGCGCTCACCGCCTGGCTGACGCTGGCCACCTTCGTCGGTTACGCCATCGTTTATACCCTGCTGCTCAAGCCCAACACCCCGCAGAACATCGTGATCGGCGGCGCCAGCGGCGCCATGCCGCCGGTACTGGGTTGGGCGGCCGTCACCGGCGACATCAGCGCGCTGCCGTTGGTGCTGTTCCTGATCATCTACACCTGGACCCCGCCGCACTTCTGGGCGCTGGCGCTGTACCGCCGCGACGACTACGCCCGCGCCGGCCTGCCGATGCTGCCGGTCACCCACGGCATCCGTTTCACCACCCTGTCCATCCTGCTCTATGCCTGCCTCTTGGCCGGGGTGACGCTGCTCCCGGTCGCATTGCGCGAGGCAGGCCTGCTCTACCTTGTCGCCGTTGTCATGCTCAACGCCCGTTTTATCTGGCTTGCCGCCCATCTCCATCGCCAGTATGCTGACGCCCTCTCGCGCCGCACCTTCACCTGGTCGATCTGGTACCTGACCTGGCTGTTTGCGGCCCTGCTGATCGATCACTACTGGTGGATTGCTCCGTACTGATGCGCGCATTCATAGTCAGACTGCTGACGTGCTTGTTGCTGGCTTCGCTGCTGGCCTGTTCTCCCGACACCCCGAAGGCGGAATTCAAGGGTACCGATATTGCCGGCGTCAAGTTCGGCGGCGACTTCACCCTGACCGATCACACCGGCAAACCCCGTTCGCTCAGCGAGTTCAAGGGCAAGGTGGTGGCGCTGTTCTTCGGCTATACCCATTGCCCCGACGTCTGCCCTACCACCATGCTCGAGTTCGCCTCGGCGATGAAACTGCTGGGCTCCCAGGCCGACCAGGTCCAGGTGCTGTTCATCACTGTCGACCCCGAGCGCGATACCCCGGCGCTGCTGGCCGGCTACGTGCCGCATTTCGACCCCCGCTTCATCGGCCTGAGCGGCTCGCCGGAGGCCGTGCGCGAGGTCGAGGCACGCTTCAAGATCGTGGCGCAGAAGCGTGCCGAGCCGGGCGGCGGCTACAGCGTGGACCACAGCGCCGGCGCCTATTTGTTCGATCGGAGCGGACAATTGCGCGTCTATCTGCCTTACGGTTTGCCCGCGGCCGATCTGGCTCATGATATAAAAGAGCTAATACGCTAAAATGGGCGTCGATGCGCCGCCGAAGATACCGAAAGTCGTGATTGTGACCGAAGAAAACCGCTCCGATAGCCCGGTCGCCCCCAGTGACACGCTGGACCTGGCCAACTACACCCTGGCATCGCCGGTCGAGATTGCCCACCATCTGCGCAGCATTGCCCAGCAGGGGCATATGGTGACGGTGTTTTCCAACAAGGGCCGCACCTTCATCCTCACCCGTATCCTCGGCGTCGACGCCCAGAACGGCACCCTGACGCTGGACTGGGGGGCCGAACCCGGCGTCAACGAGCAATTCCTGGCCAGCGAGCGCAACGTCTTCGTCTGCTCGCCGGACGGGGTGAAAACCCAGTTCGTCACCGGCCAGCCACGGCGCATCGAGCTGGACGGACGCCCGGCGTTCGAGGTCGACCTGCCGGAGCAGGTGATCAAGCTGCAGCGGCGCGAGTTCTTCCGCATCCAGACCCCGGTCGCCAACCCGGTGATCTGCCGCATCGTCGACTACCCGCAGCACACGCTCGACCTGCCGCTGTTCGACATCAGCCTGGGCGGCCTGTCGTTCTGGCTGCCGTCGCCGTCCACGGCGGGTTTCGACGTCGGGCAGGTGTACTACGACTGCTCGCTCGACCTCAAGCCGCTGGGCGTGCTGCAGGTCCGCCTCGAAGTGCGCCACCGCCTGCCGGTCCAGCGCCGCAACGGACAGGATGCGCTGCGCATCGGCTGCGCCTTCCAGCAGCTGCCGACCGCCATGGAAAACCTGATCCAGCGTTACGTCGGCCAGCTCGAGCGCGAACGCCGCGCCCTGATGCCCTGATGCCCAACCTTACTGAATATTGATTGCCTGAGCCTCGCCATGACGCTGACGATTGCCCTGTCCAAGGGCCGCATTTTTGAAGAAACCCTGCCGCTCCTGGCCGCCGCCGGTATCGTTCCGGCCGAAGACCCGGAGTCCTCGCGCAAGCTGATCATCGGCACCAACCATCCGGACGTGCGCCTGGTCATCGTGCGTGCCTCCGATGTGCCGACCTACGTGCAGTACGGCGCCGCCGACCTCGGCATCGCCGGGCGCGACGTGCTGATCGAGCACGGCGGCGCCGGCCTGTACCAGCCGCTCGACCTTAACATCGCCAAGTGCAAGATGATGGTGGCGGTGCAGAACGGCTTTGACTACGACGGTGCCGTCAAGCACGGCGCGCGCCTCAAGGTGGCCACCAAGTACCCCAAGATCGCCCGCGAGCACTTCGCGCAGAAGGGCGTGCACGTCGACATCATCAAGCTGTACGGCTCGATGGAACTGGCGCCGCTGGTCGGCCTGGCCGACGCCATCGTCGACCTGGTGTCCACTGGCGGCACCCTGCGCGCCAACAACCTGCTGGCGGTCGAGCACATCCTCGACATCAGTTCGCGACTGGTGGTGAACCAGGCCGCGCTGAAGCTGAAATACAACACCATCCAGCCGGTGCTGGATGCCTTCGCCTCGGCCGTGCCGGCCTGAGCCAGAAACGGAACCAGCATGCTGCGACTCTCTTCCTCCCAAGCCGATTTTGCCGAGCGCCTGAAGGCGCTGCTGGCGTTTGAAACCGCGCAGGACCCGGCGGTCGATGCCGCCGTGGCCGCCATCTGCGACGACGTCAAGGCGCGCGGCGACGCGGCGCTGGTGGAGTACACCAACCGCTTCGACCGCACCGACGCCGCCTCGATGGCCGGCCTGACGCTGTCGCGCGACGAGCTCGAAGCCGCCTACCAGCGTCTTTCGGCCAACGTGCGCGAGGCGCTGGAAGCCGCCGCCGCGCGCGTGCGGCGCTACCACGAGAAGCAGCTGATGCAGTCGTGGAGCTACGAGGACGAGGACGGCACGCTGCTGGGCCAGCAAGTCACCGCGCTCGACCGCGTCGGCATCTACGTGCCGGGCGGCAAGGCCGCCTACCCCAGCTCGGTGCTGATGAACGCGCTGCCGGCCAAGGTCGCCGGCGTGGGCGAGATCATCATGGTGGTGCCGACCCCGGGCGGCGAAAGGAACGACCTGGTGCTGGCCGCGGCCTACGTCGCCGGCGTCGACAAGGTGTTCACCGTGGGCGGGGCGCAGGCCGTCGCCGCGCTGGCCTACGGCACCGAGAGCGTGCCGCAGGTCGACAAGATCACCGGCCCCGGCAACGCCTACGTTGCCGCCGCCAAGCGCCGCGTGTTCGGCGTGGTCGGCATCGACATGGTGGCCGGTCCGTCCGAAATCCTGGTGATCTGCGACGGCGAGACCGATCCGGACTGGATCGCCATGGACCTGTTCAGCCAGGCCGAACACGATGAAATCGCCCAGGCCATCCTGCTGTGTCCGTCGGCGGACTACATCGCCCAGGTCGAGGCCAGCATCGCGAAGCTGCTGCCGACCATGCCGCGCCGCGCCATCATCGAGGCCAGCCTCGGCAACCGCGGCGCGCTGATCGAGGTGATGGACCTGGCCGAGGCCTGCGCCATTGCCAACTACATCGCCCCGGAGCATCTCGAGCTGTCGGTGGCCGAGCCGGAAACCTGGCTGCCCGGCCTCAAGCACGCCGGCGCCATCTTCATGGGCCGCTTCACCTCCGAGAGCCTGGGCGACTACTGCGCCGGCCCCAACCACGTGCTGCCGACCAGCCGCACCGCGCGCTTTGCCAGCCCGCTCGGGGTGTACGACTTCCAGAAGCGCACCAGCCTGATCCGCGTCTCGCACGCCGGCGCGCAGAAGCTCGGCCAGATCGCCAGCGTGCTGGCTCACGGCGAGGGCCTGACCGCCCATGCCCGCGCCGCCGAATTCCGGCTGGATAAATGAGGCGGGCAAGACCGTCCCCGAGTAGCCCAATCGGAACGAACGCGGTACGATGACGACTTGTCGCCACCCTGAGCCGGCCCCATGCCGGGCCGCAGCGTCCCGGCCGTGATCGGCCGGTTCGTGGAATCGAGATGAAACTGTCTGCACAACACCTGGTCCGCCCTGAAATCGCCGCGATGGGGGCCTATCACGTCGCCGATGCCTCGGGCCTGATCAAGCTCGACGCCATGGAAAACCCCTACCGCCTGCCGCAACCGCTGCGCGCGGAACTGGGGCAGGCGCTGGCCGACGCGCTGATCAACCGCTATCCCGATCCGCATGGGGGCGGCTTGAAGCCGCAGCTCAAGCACGCCTTCGCCATCCCGGCGGCGGCCGAGGTGCTGCTCGGCAACGGCTCCGATGAAATCATCACGATGGTGGCACAGGCCTTGGCCAAGCCCGGCGCGGTGATGCTGGCCGCCGAGCCGTCGTTCGTCATGTACAAGATGAACGCGCTGTTCTCCCGGCTGGAGTACGTCGGGGTGCCGCTCAAAGCCGACTTTGCCCTCGACCTGCCGGCGATGCTGGCCGCCATCGAACGGCACCAGCCTGCCGTGGTGTTCCTGTCCTACCCCAACAACCCGACCGGCAACCGCTTCCCGCGTGAAGACGTGTTGGCGGTATTGGACGCCGCGCCGGGGCTGGTGGTGGTCGACGAGGCCTACCAGGCCTTCGCCGACGACAGCTTCATGGATCTCGCCGGCCGCGTCGACAACCTGCTGGTGATGCGCACGCTGTCCAAGCTCGGTTTGGCCGGCATCCGCCTCGGCTACGCCGCCGGTTCCCCGGACTGGATCGCCGAACTCGACAAGGTGCGCCCGCCGTACAACGTCAACGTGCTGACCCAGGTGGCCGCCAAGGTGGCGCTCAAGCACATGGACGTGTTCAACGCCCAGGCCAGCGAACTGCGCCGCGAGCGCGCCAGGTTGGCCGAAGCGCTGGCACAGTGGCCAGCCTGCACCGTATTCCCGAGCGAGGCCAATTTCCTCACGGTCCGCGTCCCGGACGCCCCGGCCCTGTTCGACTACCTGCGTCAGCAGGGCATCCTGATCAAGAACCTGCACGGCGCCCATCCCTTGCTCGCGCATTGCCTGCGCTTCACCGTCGGCTCGCCGGACGAGAATTCCGCGGTACTTGCCGCGCTTAACGCCTATTTCGAATGACCATGCGCACCGCTACCGTTACCCGTAATACGCTGGAAACCCAGATCACCGTCAGCCTCAACCTGGACGGCACCGGCCACTCCCATTTCGATACCGGCGTGCCGTTCCTCGACCACATGCTGGACCAGATCGCCCGCCACGGCCTGATCGACATCGAAATCGTCGCCAAGGGCGACCTGCATATCGATGCCCATCACACCGTCGAGGACATCGGCATCACCTTCGGCCAGGCCTTCGCCAAGGCCATCGGCGACAAGAAGGGCATCCGCCGCTACGGCCACGCCTATGTGCCGCTCGACGAAGCGCTCTCGCGCGTGGTGATCGATCTGTCCGGCCGTCCCGGCCTGCAGTACCACATCGACTTCACGCGCGCCGCCATCGGCGGCTTCGACGTCGACCTGTTCTCCGAATTCTTCCACGGCTTCGTCAACCACTCGATGGTGACGCTGCACATCGACAACCTGCGCGGCGTCAACAGCCACCACCAGGCCGAGACCGTGTTCAAGGCCTTCGGCCGGGCGCTCAGGATGGCAGTGGAGTTCGACGAACGCATGGCCGGCGTGACGCCGTCCACCAAAGGGACGCTGACAGCATGAAAGTCGCCGTTATCGACTATGGCATGGGCAACCTGCATTCCGTGCTGAAATCCGTCGAGGCCGTCAACGAGGTCGGCGCCGAGGTGTTTCTGACGCGCGATCCCGAGGCCATCGTCAAGGCCGACAAGGTGGTGTTTCCGGGGCAGGGCGCCATGCCCGATTGCATGCGCGAACTGAACAGCTACGGCTTGGCCGAAGCGGTGATCGAAACCACCAAGAGCAAGCCGTTCTTTGGCATCTGCGTTGGCGCCCAGCTGTTGTTCGAGCACAGCGAGGAGGGGGATACCCCCGGTCTCGGGCTGTTTGCCGGCAACGTGGTGCGTTTTGCCGACGGTATGGTCGACGCCAACGGCGATCGCCTCAAGGTGCCGCACATGGGCTGGAACCGGGTGTTCCAAACCCGGTCGCACCCGCTGTTCGCCGGCATCGACGACGGCGAGCGCTTCTACTTCGTGCACAGCTACCATTTCGCCCCGGCCGACCCCGGCCTGACCCTGGCCGAGAGCGAATACCCCGGCCGGTTTTCCTGCATCGTGGGGCGCGACAACGTGTTCGCGACCCAGTTTCACACCGAAAAGAGCCACCGCGCGGGACTTCAGATGATGAAGAACTTCCTCGCCTGGGACGGCAGTGTTTAACTTACCGACAAATCACTCAGCACCATGTTGCTCATACCCGCAATCGACCTCAAGGATGGTCAGTGTGTCCGCCTCAAGCAAGGCGTGATGGAAGATGCCACCGTGTTCTCGGACGACCCGGTCCAGGTGGCCGTGCACTGGCGTGATCAGGGCGCCCGCCGCCTGCATCTGGTGGATCTCAACGGCGCCTTCGCCGGCAAGCCGAAGAACCTGGCGGTGATCCGCGACATTCTCGCCGAGGTAGGCGAGGATTTGCCGGTACAGCTCGGCGGCGGCATCCGTGATCTCGACACCATCGATGCCTATCTCGGCATGGGTCTCAAGTACGTCATCATCGGCACCGCCGCGGTGAAGAACCCCGGCTTCCTGCATGATGCCTGCGATGCCTTCCCCGGACAGGTGATCGTCGGCCTCGACGCCAAGGACGGCATGGTCGCCATCGACGGCTGGGCCAAGATCACCCAGCACAACGTGATCGATCTGGCCAAGCGCTTCGAGGATTACGGCGTGGCCTCGGTGATCTACACCGACATCGGTCGCGACGGCATGCTCAACGGCGTGAACATCGAGGCCACCGTCAAGCTGGCGCAGGCGTTGACCATTCCGGTGATCGCCTCCGGCGGCCTGACCAACCTCGACGACATCAAGCAGCTGTGCGCGGTGGAAGGCGAAGGCATCGAAGGTGCCATCACCGGCCGCGCCATTTACGAAGGCAGCATCGACTTCGCCCAGGCCCAGAACCTGGCCGACGAGTTGAGCGTCTAACTGATTTGCGGGGCACTGCCGCACCAGTCATGTGGCTGGTGACGGGGTGTCCCGTCTTGCCGTGGTAGCACTCGCCCATGCCTTTAGCCAAACGCCTCATTCCCTGCCTCGACGTCACTGCCGGCCGCGTGGTGAAAGGGGTCAACTTCGTCGGCCTGCGTGACGCCGGCGACCCGGTGGAAATTGCCCGTCGTTACAACGAACAGGGTGCCGACGAACTGACCTTCCTCGACATCACCGCCAGTTCCGACGATCGCGACATCATCCTGCACGTGATCGAGTCGGTCGCCGAACAGGTGTTCATCCCGCTGACCGTGGGCGGGGGCGTGCGCAAGGTCGAGGACATTCGCCGCCTGCTCAACGCCGGCGCCGACAAGGTCAGCATCAACACCGCCGCCGTGACCAACCCGGAACTGGTGAAAGAGGCCGCAGACAAGTTCGGCAGCCAATGCATCGTGGTCGCCATCGACGCCAAGGCGGTGACGCCTGAGAACGACCGCTGGGAAGTGTTCACCCACGGTGGACGCAACCGCACCGGGCTCGACGCGGTGGAGTGGGCGCAGAAGATGCAGGAGCTGGGCGCCGGCGAGATTCTGCTCACCAGCATGGACCGTGACGGTACCAAGATCGGCTTCAACCTGCCTCTGACCCGCGCCGTGTCCGAGGGCGTGAACATTCCGGTGATCGCCTCGGGCGGTGTCGGCAACCTGCAGCATCTGGTCGACGGCATCAAGCAAGGCAAGGCCGATGCGGTACTGGCCGCCAGCATCTTCCACTTTGGCGAATACACCGTGCGTGAGGCCAAGGAAGCGATGCAGGCCGCCGGTATCGAAGTGCGGCTGTAAGCCAGACCGAAAGAATGGAAGCGAAGATGAACTGGCTTGATGAAGTGAAGTGGGACGAGGACGGCCTGGTGCCGGCCATCGCTCAGGACGCCAGCAGCGGCCGTGTGCTGATGGTGGCGTGGATGAACCGCGAGTCGCTGCAGCTCACCGCCGATACCGGTATCGCCCATTACTGGAGCCGCTCGCGTCAGCGCCTGTGGAAGAAAGGCGAGGAGTCGGGCCATCTGCAAAGCGTCAAGGAACTGCGCCTCGACTGCGACGGCGACGTGGTCACCATGCAGGTGGAGCAGGCCGGCGGCATTGCCTGTCATACCGGCAGGGAAAGCTGCTTCTACCGCCGCTACGAGAATGGCGGCTGGGTGGTGGTGGACGAGGTGCTGAAAGACCCCGACGCCATCTACCACCAGCATTGAACCGGGCTTCCCGGCCGATGTTTGACCTAGGATAACCCTGCTCGACCTTTGTTAACGGCCGGTAACAGAATCGACATATACTTGCCGGATTAACCGCACAGGAACCCCGACACCATGAGCATTGACGTGCTGAAAACGATCGGCGACACGCTGGAAGCCCGGCGCGAAGCCAGTCCGCAGTCCTCCTACGTGGCTTCGCTGTTCCACAAGGGCGAGGATGCCATCCTGAAGAAGGTCGCCGAAGAGGCCGCCGAAACCCTGATGGCGTCGAAGGACAAGGACAAGCTGCACCTGGTGCGCGAAGTGGCCGATCTGTGGTTCCACTCGATGGTGCTGCTCACCTATCATGGCCTGCGTGCCGAGGACGTGCTGATGGAGTTGAAGCGCCGCGAGGGCATTTCCGGCATCGACGAAAAAGCCTCCCGTACCCCGACCGCCTGATATCCAAGGATTTGTGGACATGAGTGACTGCCTTTTCTGCAAGATTGCTGCCGGCGAGATTCCCTGCGACAAGGTATACGAAGACGACGACGTGCTCGCCTTCCACGACATCCGGCCAATCGCCCCGGTGCACTTCCTGATCATTCCGAAGCAGCACGTGGCGTCGCTCTCCGAGTGTGGCCCGGAGCACGAGGCCATGCTGGGCCGTCTGCTGGCGCACGTTCCCAAGCTGGCGCGCGAGCAGGGGCTGGCCGCCGGTTTCAAGACCGGCATCAACACTGGCCGCGCCGGCGGTCAGGAAGTGTTTCACCTGCATATTCATGTGTTCGGCCACAAGGCCTGAGCAACATGACCGCGGCGCTGTCCAGGCGCGCGGCCTGAACGATCGTATTAAGTAAAGGGAAGTCATCATGGGTTCTTTCAGCATTTGGCACTGGCTCATCGTGTTGGTGGTCGTGGTCCTGATCTTCGGCACCAAGAAGCTGCGTAACGTCGGCGAGGATCTCGGCGGCGCCGTGCGTGGTTTCAAGGAAGGCATGAAGGGCGAGACCGAGAAGGATGACAAACCGGCTGGCCGCGTTATCGACGGCGAGTCCGAGAAGAAGTAAGCGGCGGACTGCGCGGTGTTTGAGATCAGTTTTGGCGAGCTGCTGCTGATTGGCGTGGTAGCGCTGGTCGTCCTGGGGCCGGAAAAGCTGCCGACGGTGGCGCGCACTCTGGGTGCCCTGATCGGCCGGGCGCAGCGCTTCGTCGCCAGCGTCAAGGCCGACATCCACCAGCAGGCCGACCTGACCGGCCTCGCCTCGCTGCAGCAGGAGGTACAGAACGCGGCTGCTTCGTTCCGGCAGAGCATCGAGACCGAGATGAAGGAGGTCGAAGGTGTGATGCAGGAGAATGTCGCGGCCGTGCGTGCAGTCGGTGACGAGGCCACCGCCGTGCTCGATGCCGCCCACTCCTCGATTGCTCCGCACTCTCCCGAGCCGGATGCGGCGCTGGGAGCCGATCTGTTTGCGGCCGCTCACGAAGGTGACAGCACTGAGCCGGGCGCCGCGCCTGCCGTGGTCCACGATGAAAACCAGCTGGATCTGTTCGACAGTCCTCCGGTGAAACCCGCCACCCCTCCTGCCGAAACGCGCGAATGAACGAACAGCCTCTCCTGGCGCATCTGATCGAACTGCGCACGCGCCTGGTGCGTGCCGCCGCCGGTCTGCTGATTGTGTTTCTGGCCCTGTTCCACTGGTCCGGCGACATTTACCACCTGCTGGCCAAGCCTTTGCTCGACGTGCTGCCCAGCGGCAGCAACATGATCGCCACCGACGTCACTGCGCCGTTCTTCGTGCCGGTCAAGGTGACCATGCTGGTGGCGTTCCTGATCTCGTTGCCAAATACCCTGTATCAGATCTGGGCCTTCGTCGCCCCGGGCCTGTACGCCCACGAGAAAAGGCTGATTCTGCCGCTGGTGGTGTCCAGCGTGGTGCTGTTTTTCACCGGCATGGCCTTTGCCTATTTCCTGGTGTTCCCGGTGGTGTTCGGCTTCATGTCTTCGGTGACCCCGCAAGGGGTGGCGATGATGACCGACATCGACAAGTACCTGTCCTTCGTACTCGGCATGTTCGTCGCCTTCGGCGTCACCTTCGAGGTGCCGATCGTGGTGATCCTCCTGACGCGCATGGGCATCGTGACGGTGGAGAAACTGCGGGCCGGCCGCCCCTACGTCATCGTCGGAGCTTTTGTCGTCGCCGCCGTGGTGACGCCGCCCGACGTGTTGTCGCAGATCATGCTGGCGCTGCCTCTGTGGTTGCTGTACGAGTTCGGCATTATCATGGCCATTTTCTTCGGGCGTCAGCCCAAGCGCGAGACCGCATGAGTGTACGTTTCTTTCATTGGGGGGCGATCGTCAGTCTGATCGCCCTGATCCTGCTGACCCTGGGCTGGGAGCTGTGGCTGGCTCCCTTGCGTCCGGGCGGCTCGCTGCTGGCCTTGAAGGCCGTGGTGCTGCTGGCGCCGCTGATGGGGGTGCTCAAGGGGCGCATCTACACTTACCAGTGGTCGAGCATGTTCATCCTCGCCTTCTTCGCCGAAGGCGTGATGCGGGCCTGGGCCGACGCCGGGCTCTCGCAACAGCTGGCCGGCGTGGAGGTCATGCTGACGGTGTTGTTCTTCGGCTTCGTCATCTTTTTCGTTCGCTCCAGCCAATCCCAAAAAAATACATAATTGTCCTGCCTTACCCTTCTGGAATGTCCTATAACTGACTGAAACAGTAATAACGATTCAGTCAGGTAATGTGGCCAATAGGGGGTAGGAGATGGATAGCGCTTCCATCAAGGACATCGGGATATCCCCGAGGTCCGTGCATGTGGATCCGCTGCTGGAATGCCTGTTCCAGCTGACGCGCATTCATGGCGTGACGACCACGCACGAGGCGTTGGTGGCGGGCATCCCGCTCTCCAACAATCGGCTGACGCCGGCCTTGTTCGGTCGCGCCGCGCGGCGCACCGGCCTCGCCTCGCGCGTGAGCCGGCGTCCGCTCGACACGATAGACCAGCATCTGCTCCCAGCGGTATTGCTGCTCAAGGATGACGATGCCTGCCTGCTGTGGGGCTGGAACGATGACGGCTCTGCCCGTATCAGCCTGGGTGCCTTGAGCGACGGCGAGATGACCATGGCGCGCGAAGAGCTCGATGGGCGGTATCTCGGCTATGCCATCTTCGTTCGTCCCCGTTTCCGCTTCGAACCGCGTGCTCCCGAACTGGGCCGGGTGCGCACGCGCCACTGGTTCTGGCAGGCGCTGCTGGAGTGCCGTCCGCTGTACCGCGATGCCCTGGTGGCGGCCACCTTGCTGAATCTGTTCGCGCTGGCGACGCCGGTGGTGACCATGAACGTCTACGACCGCGTCGTGCCGAACCGGGCCACCGATACCCTGTGGGTGCTTGCGCTCGGCTTGGGGCTGGTGCTGCTGTTCGACTTCCTGCTGCGCATGACGCGCAGCTACCTGATCGATATCGCCGGCAAGCGGGTCGATGTCATGCTGTCTTCCCTGATCTTCGAAAAAGTCGTCGGTCTGCGCTTCGATGCCCGGCCGGCTTCGGTCGGCGCGTTTGCCGCCAATCTGCGCGCCTTCGAGCAGGTGCGCGATTTCATCGCTTCGGCCACCGTGACGGCCTTCGTCGATCTGCCTTTCGTGTTGCTGTTCATGGCGGTGATCGCCTGGATATCCCCGTGGTTCCTGCTGCCCCTGTCTCTGGCGATGGTGCTGATTCTCGGCGCGGCGCTGTTGATTCAGCCGCGCATGCAGTCGCTGACGCAGGACAGCTTCAAGGCGGCGGCGCAGCGCAACGCCTACCTGGTGGAGGCTCTGGTCGGGCTCGAGGCGATCAAGACGCAGTGTGCCGAGGGCGAGCAGCAGCGGCGCTGGGAGGCGGCCACGTTGTTCCTGGCTCAGATCGGTACCCGGCTCAAGGTGCTGTCGTCGCTGGCGAGTCACTTTGCTTCGTTTCAGCAGCAGGTGATCGTGGTTGGCATCCTGATCGTCGGGGTGTACGCCATCATCAATGGGGACGCCAGCCTGGGGGCACTGATCGCGGCGATGATGCTCAGCAGCCGGGCGCTGTCGCCGATGGGGCAGGTGGCCGGGCTCTTGACGCAATACCACAACGCACGCAACGCCCTGACGTCGCTGGAGGGCTTGATGAAGATGCCGGTGGAGCGCGACAGTGACACCCCTTTCTTCCATCGCGTGCAGTTTGTCGGTGAGATCGAGTTCAACAACGTCAGTTTCGTCTACCCGGGCACGCAGCAGGCGGTGCTGAAGGATGTGTCGTTCCGCATCAAGGCTGGCGAGCGGGTGGCCTTGCTGGGCCGGGTGGGTTCGGGCAAGAGTTCGCTGCAGAAGTTGATGATGGGGCTGTACTCGCCGACCGAGGGGGCGGTACGGGTCGATGGCATCGATATCCAGCAGCTCGACCCAGCCGAATTGCGGCGCCACGTCGGCTATGCGGCGCAGGATCCGCTCCTGTTCTATGGCTCGCTGCGGCAGAACATCACCATGGGGTCGAGCTTCGTCCACGATGCCAGCGTGGTTGCCGCCACCGAGATGGTCGGGCTGAGCGATTTCGTCAACCATCATCCGCAAGGCTACGACATGCTGATCGGCGAGCGTGGCGAGTCGCTGTCCGGGGGACAGCGCAAGGCAGTGTGCCTGGCGCGGGCACTGGTCAACGCGCCGCGCATCCTGCTGCTGGATGAGCCGACCAGCAATATGGACAGTGCCAGCGAGACCAAGGTGAAGCAGTCGCTGGCCAAGCTGGCGCAGGGACGGACCATGGTGCTGGTAACGCATCACGCGGGGCTGCTCGATCTGGTCGATCGTCTCATCGTGCTGGATCAGGGGCAGGTGGTGGCGGATGGTCCGAAGCAGCAGGTGCTGGAGGCGCTCAAGGAAGGGCGGCTGGGGAGAGGGCTATGAGCGAGGGTCGCGGTTGGCGTCATTGGCTGCGGGTGCGGCTGTCGGGCGCGGAGGGGGGGCTGGGGCCGGCCTGGCTGGAGCGCTGGCTAGACTGGATCAGTGCGCGTGATCTGCGGGAGCGGCAGGATTTTGCCGCCGATGCCGATTGGGCGATTCTGGAGCAGCAGCCGGTGCGGCCGCGCTTCTTTGTCTGGCTGCTGCTGGCGATCGTGTTTGCCGGTTTGGTGTGGGCGTCGTTGGCCCAGGTGGACGAAGTGGCGCGCGGCGAGGGCAAGGTGGTGCCCTCCAGCCAGATTCAGCGCATCCAGAGCCTGGACGGCGGGGTGGTGTCGGAGATCCTGGTGCGCGAGGGGAATCGGGTGCAGAAGAACCAGCTGTTGTTGAAGATCGACAGCACCCGTTTCGAATCATCGCTCAACGAGAACCGCGCACAGTACCTGTCACTGTTGGCCAAGGCGGCGCGGCTGCGCGCCATCACCGACGGACGGGCCTTCGTGGTGCCGCCCGAGGTACAACGCGAAGCACCCGACATCGGGGCGCACGAGCTGGAGCTGTACGGCTCGAAACGGCGCGAGCTCGAGGCCAACGTGTCGATCGCCCGCGAGCAGCTGGCGCAGCGCAACCAGGAGCTGGTGGAAGTGCGGGCGCGGCGGGAACAGGCCGAGCAGGGGCTCGGCTACACCACCAAGGAGCTTCAGGTAACCCGCCCGCTCAAGGACAGCGGGGCCGTGTCCGATGTCGACCTGCTGCGGCTGGAGCGTGATGTCAGCCGCTTCCGCGGTGAGCGCGACATGGCGGCGGCACAGATCCCCAAGATCCAGGCGGCCATCGCCGAGGCGCAGCGCAAGATCGAGGAGGTGGAGCTGTCGTTCCGCAACCAGGCCAGCGCCGAGTTGTCCGAGACCCTGGGAAAGCTGAGCAGCCTGACTGAAACCCGGGTGGCGCTGAACGACCGGGTGAAGCTGGCCGAGTTGCGCTCTCCGGTCAACGGCACGGTGAAACAGCTGCTGGTGAACACCATCGGCGGCGTGGTGCAGCCGGGCAAGGACATCGTCGAAATCGTGCCGACGGAAGACACGCTGTTGCTGGAGGCGCGCATCCTGCCGCGTGACATCGCCTTCCTGCACCCGGGGCAGAAAGCCTTCGTCCGCTTCACGGCCTATGATTTCGCGATCTACGGCGGGCTCGACGCCACGCTGGAGCAGATCGGTGCCGATACCGTCACCGACGACAAGGGCAACGCCTTCTATCTGGTGCGGGTGCGGACGCGCAAGTCTTATTTGGGGAGTGCGTCGCGCCCGATCATTCCGGGCATGGTGGCCGAGGTGGACATCATGACTGGCAAGAAGAGCATCCTGTCCTATCTGCTCAAACCGGTGCTGCGTGCCCATAGCTATGCCATGACCGAGAGGTAAGGCCGTGACGATCCTGCTCGCGACCTCGAGTCTGTATTTGTGCCAACGCTGGACGGAGGCACTGGCCGACGACGACCCGGTGATAGTGGACGATGGCGACCACCTGGGCCGGCAACTGGCCGGAGAGGCGCCGACCGTTCCCCTGTTGCTGGACCTGGCATGGCCGCATGCACCGCGTAGCGATGCGGACTGGCAAGCGCTCGCCCGGCGGTGCCGGCCGCTGGTGCTGGCCGATGCCCCGCAGGAGCAACAGGGCCTGCACCTGTTCGGACTTGGCGTGCGCGGCTACGGGCATACGCTGTCGCCGGCGGTCATGCTGCGGCTGATGGTCGATACCGTCCTCAATGACGGGGTGTGGGTCGGCGCGGCGCTGATGGCGCAGATGATCGGCACTCTGTCCCGTGTCATCCCGGAGAAGCCGACGGTGGATGGCTGGCGCGATGCGCTCAGCGTGCGGGAGCAGGAGGTCGTGGAGCAACTGCTGACCGGTGCCAGCAACAAGCTCATCGCCCGAGAAATGGGCATCAGTGAGCGCACCGTCAAGGCGCACCTGAGCGCGGTGTTTGAAAAGCTCGAGGTTTCCGACCGTTTGCAATTGCTGCTGAAGGTGCGAAGTTAGTCGGGTGATTGCCCTTCAGTACAATAAGAACTTGTTGATCGGCCTCCTATGCTTACGGTATCCATTCATCGAGTATAGGGAGAAGCACCATGGCCATCACGACGCATGTTTCCAGCGAAATCGCCGTGTCGGGCGAAGCCAAGGTCGATAGTGTCCACGGCTCCGTCAGAGTCATCAATGGCCAGGGTGAAGTACGCCTGCTCAAGGCGGGTGACATCGTCCACGTTGGCGAGCGGATCGTGGCGGATGCCGATGGTTCCGCCGTTCTGCTCACGGCCAGCGGCGACTCTCTGGTCATCGAAGGAGGGCGGCTGGTCGGCCTGGACGAGTCCATCCTCAATCCCCAAGCCGTTCCCGATACCCATGAAGCGGCGCTGCAGGCGCCGTCGGTGGATCAGCAGGCCGCCGCGGATACCAATGCCATTCTGCAGGCGCTCGAGTCTGGCCAGGACCCCTTCGCGGCCTTGGCGCCAGCCGCAGCCGGCTTGAGCGGGGCCGGTGGCGAGGATGGCGGGCTCACCTTCATCCGCCTGGCACGCATCACCGAGGGGCTGACCGATATCGGACTGGTGGGTAGTTTCGATATCGCGAACGTACAGCAGAACGATCTGGGCGGCACCTTGCCGGCCCTCTCGGTGAACAATGGTGTCACCATCAGCGACCTGACCCCGGCGGTACAGGGCGGCGAGGGTACGGTGTTTGAGGCCGGTCTGGCGGGCGGCAGCACGCCGGGGGCTGCGACCAGCTTCACGGGCACCTTCGCAGTGACCGCCCTCGATGGACTCAACACCATTACGGTGGGCGGGGTCACGATCGTCTCGGGTAACGCGCTGACGGCGAACACCACGATCACCACGGCGCTGGGGAGCACCATCACCATCACCGGGTTCGATCCGGCGACCGGGGTGGTGAGCTACTCCTACACGCTGAACACGGCGGAAACGCACGCCAGCGGCGACGGCAACAATGGCCTGCTCGACAATGTGACGGTCACCGCCACCGATGTGGATGGCAGCAACTCGACCAGCACGCTGAGCGTGAACATCGTCGACGACGTGCCGACGGCCCATCCGGACACGGCGAGCGTGACCGAAGACGGCACG
>NZ_JBYSWM010000008.1:110617-149172 GCF_058781125.1 Pseudogulbenkiania sp. FW507-F1
CGACCCGGCCACCGGGGTGGTGAGCTACACCTACACGCTGAACACGGCGGAAACGCACGCCAGCGGCGACGGCAACAATACCCTGCTGGACAACACCAGTGTGGTGGTACGGGACGTCGACGGCAGCAGCGCGACCGACACCCTCAGCATCACCATCGTCGACGACGTGCCGTCCGTCTTCACCCCGGACACCGCCCATATGGTCGACCAGACCGCTACCAGCCATAGCGTTACCGATGAGCTGAATTTTGCCGGCCACACCGGTGCCGACGGTCTGGGCAACGTGGTGTTCAACATCACCGAGGGCATGGCGGCGCTGGATGCGCACGGCAATCAGTTGCGGCTGGACGGGGCGGATCTGTTCCTCTTCTACGGGGCCGACCAGACCATTCTGGTGGCCAAGACGGCGACGGGCGATATCGGCTTTACCGTCGATATCGATCCGCTCACCGACAGCTACTCCCTGACCACCTTCGGTATCCTGTCGAGCGGCCCGGCGGCGGTGGAAGTCACCAGCCTGTCCAGCGTCGGCGGCGGCAACGTCACGATCAAGGGGTTGCTGGATGTCGGCGGGTCGACGCAGGACGTGATCCTGTCGTCGACCTCGGGCACGGTCAATACCGACCAGGATGACATCGGGGTTGGCAGTGGCCAGAGCCTCAGCAGCACCGACAATGTACGGCTGGATTTCGTCAACGGGCTGGTTGTCGACAAGAACGGCTATAGCTACACCGACCACAATACGGTGTCCGGCTTCGAGCAGTTGGTGTACATCACAGGCAGCGCATCGGCGACCGCCAACCTGACGCTGACGGCGATCGTGGCCGATAACGACCAGACGTACGGCACGACGGACAGCGGGGAAAGCCAGCTCGATCTCAGCGTGTCCAACATCACGATCTACGACGCCAACCACAACGTCGTGGCCAACGGCACGCAGGGGCTGACCATCACCGATATCGGCAACAGCATCCTGATCACCGGCATGCACGATGGCTGGAGCTACCAGATCACCTCGACCGATACCTTCAGCGCGGTGAACGTGGCCGGCGCCACCGACACCCACACCTTCTCGCTGGGCGCCTTCTCCTACTCCGAAACGGTGCCGTCACAGCCGATCGACCTGTCGTTCGGGATTACCGCCAGCGATGGCGACGGCGACACCGTGGCGAGCCAGATCGACGCCACGCTCTATCCGTCCGACGTCAGCCTGCTTGGAGATGGTAGCGCCAACACCCTGACGGCCACGTCGAGCCATCCCTACGTCTTCGGCTACGGTGGCGACGACACCCTGGACGGCTCGATCGGCCATGCGGTGCTGGTGGGGGGCGATGGCAACGATCTGTTGATCTACGGTATCGGCGATACCATCGATGGCGGCCAGGGGGTGGATACCGTGCGCTTCGACACCGCCGGGCTGGTGGACCTGACCGGCGCCAAGCTGAGCGATGTCGAACAGTTGCAGATGAACGGGGCGGCGACCAATACCACGCTGCAGCTGCGGCCGGAGGATGTGCTCAACTTCACCAACAACGCCGATCACACGCTGTTTGTGCGTGGTCAGAGCGGTGATGCGGTGAACATCGACGTTGTCGACCCGGCCACGGCCCCGGCGGGAACGACGGTCAACATCGGGGGGGTGGATTATGTCCAGTTCCACCTCGATGTCAGCGGCTCGACGGTGACGATCAACGTCGAAAACACCGTGCAAACCCACTTCATCTGAGACGATTCAGCCTCATCGTCACGGGCCTCCCTGCGGAGGCCCGTTTTCTTTGCCGGGAGGACGACTGGCGGCTCAGGCCGCGCTCACCCCCGGCCCGGTGATGCCATCCACACCGGCGCGCAGCAACTGGCTGCCCTCCGCCGAGGTCGTCACGCCCTTGGCGTACACCTCGAGGTCGAGCATGCGTGCCACCTGCAGCAGGTTGGACAGCAGCAGCTGCGCGCCGGGGTCGCTCTCGGCGCCGCGGATCAGCGCACCGTCGATCACCAGGTAGTCGAGTGACACCTCGTGCAACCGGGCCAGCAGGTTGAAGTGCTCGCCGGTCATCTCCAGCCCGATGCGCACGCCCAGCGGCCGAATCGAGCGGCAGAAGCCCTGGAACGCGGGCCAGCGTTCGGCCAGGCCGGGCTCCAGCCATTCCAGCGCCAACTTGCCCTGGGGCAGGCTGGCCTGCAGCCGGTCACGTACCGTCTCGGTGAAGGCGTAGGGGACATCCAGCGAGGGCGCGCTCAGGTTGACGGCGATGACACGCTGCCCGGCCAGCGAGAGCAGGGCCTGCTCGATGGCTTCCTGATCCAGCGCCGGGCTCAGCCCGAGACGGGCGGCGTGGGCGGTGAGGGTGCCGGCACGCAGCGTGCTGGCCCCGTGCTGTGGCAGCGTGATCATGCCTTCCTGATGGATCACGGCGCCCTCGCCATTCACCACCGGGTAGAAGGCGAGGCGGAAGGCATGACCGGACAGCGCTTCGCGCAGCCGTTTGTTCCAGTCGAAATCGCTGCTCGGCAGCGTGCCGCCATCCGGGTCGTAGCGGCACCAGCTCTTGCCGCTTTGTTGTTCCGCCAGGGTCACGGCCTCGTTGGCGCGCAGCAGGATCGCCGGCAAGGTGTCGTGCTGCGCATAGCGGGTGAGGCCGAGCGTAGCGCGCCAGCCGGCGGCGGCGGGGTCGCTGGCCTCCTGCCAGCGCTTCCCCAGCTCGGTGGCCAGCCGTTCCGCCGCCTGTGGTTCGGCTCCCGGCATCAGCAACACGAACTCGGCGCCGCGCAGGCGGGCGGCCTGCCAGCCGGTCTGGCCGCTGGCAGACCGCTGTAGCTCCGATGCCACGTGCTTGAGCCGGCGGTTGACCGCGTCGCCGCCGAGCCGCTTGTTGGCTTCGGCCAGGTCGGGCAGCCGCACCAGCATCAGTTCGCCTTCGGCGGCGGCCTGGGGGTCGGCCAGTTCACCGATCATGCGCTCTTCGAAGCGCGAACGGTTGGCCAGCCCGGTCAGCGGGTCGGACAGGGTGGCGGCACGCAGCTGGTCGATATGGCGTGCGGCCTCGTCCAGCATCGACTTGATGCGTCCGGAGAGCGTATTCATGGCGCGCGCCACGGCCGACAGCTCGGGGGTGCCGGGCTCCGCCATGGTGACGAAGCGGCGCTCGCTGAGCGCCTCGGCCTGCTGGACCACCTGGTGGAGCTGGCGGCGAATGTAGCGGATGCCCACGGTGGCCAACGCGCCGGTCAGCAGCGCCGCCAGCGACAGCCAGGCCAGCATGCGCAGCGAGCCCTGCCACAACGCGATCCAGGCGTAGCTGGTTTGCGCCTCGACGGTGATGGTGCCGGCCTGCAGCCAGCCCTTGGAGAGGTTGGCCGAAGCCGGGCGGGGGTTGAGCGGCAGCAGTTGCTGGAACCAGCGCGGCACCTGTTCCTCCAGCTGCTGGTTGACCCGTTCCAGGCGGGTCTTGCCGTCGACCCCGGTCCAGCGGATGAGGCGGTAGTGGGCGTTGTCGAAGGTGGCGTTGATCAGCGTTTCGCTCATCGCCGGGTCGGCCTGGTACTGGTTGATCGACAACGCCAAGGCATTGGCGCCGCTGACACTCTGGGCGTACAGCTGCTGCGACAGGTAGTCGCGCGCGGTGAGCAGGCTGACCGTGAGGCTGGCGAGGACGGTGGTGAACAGCGTCATCGCCACCAGCAGCCAGACCTGTTCGATCAGCGTCATGTGGGCTCGTTTCATCGTCCTCCCTCCGGTCTCGCCGCCATGTCAAAAACCTTCCGCCCGCATCCGTTCCTGCAGGTTCATCCAGCGCGTCAGACGCTGCACGTTGCCGGCCGGGCGAGCGTTGTTGCCGGGCATCCAGACGCCATCATTGTTGAAACTGAAGACCGGCACCAGGTCGGGGCGCTGCGAGGCGGGCTTGATGTCGGTAATCAGGTTATCCAGCACCAGCGGCTCCCCCTCCGGGGTGGGGTAGTAGGCCAGCACCATGTGCGCCTGGCTGAGGGTGCTGCCGGGTCCGCCCAGCAAGGCGCGCACGTAGGTCAGCCGGAACTTGGCGGCGGGGATGCCCAGCAGGGTCAGCGTCATGTACTTGGCGATGACGAAATCCTCGCAGTCGCCGGCCCCCTTGCCCAGGGTCTCGATCGGCGTGGCCCAGTAGTCGTCCTGATGCCAGACGATTGTGTCGTCGCGGAACAGGATGCGGCGATTAAAAAAACCGTTGACCTCAATTACCTTGGCATTTTCAGTACGATTTCCTAAAACAGAGATAAGCGATCGCCATGCTTCGTAGTTCTCGATTCCACGTGGGCCAAATTTCTGGATGGCCTGGAATTGCCGGGAAAAATCCAGCGCAGCGTCACTTTTCGGCGTTGCGCAAGCCGAGACCAGACTGATGATTGCCCAGATCAGCAGGGTCGACCGCGCTCTCCATGTTCGAGGACCTGGCTGGGCGTTGCGGCGGTGTCGGCTATGACAAAGTGCCATCTGGCGTTGTCCTGGTTGCAATGGGCATGTGGCGTAGACGAGCTTGCAGCACTTAACTGATCTTCATAATAGGACGTAGCCATGAAACTGCGAAAAATATGCCTTGCGTTGCTCGGCCTGGGCTTTGCTACTGGAGCATTGTGTGCCGAAGTGACCGATTTAAGAAGCGCCGTAGAGAATACCGTGGTGAACAATCCTGAGGTCCAGGTGAAGTGGCGCACTTTCCGCCAGTCTACCGAGGAAATCGGCATCGGCCGTTCCGAGTTCTTCCCGATCGTCGACGTGAACTACAAGTACGCCCATGAAGACCACAACGAGCCGCCGCTGTCGGGGGGCAACCAGGATTTTGACCGTTACGGCTGGTCGGCGGCGCTACAGCAGAACCTGTTCAAGGGCTTCTCCACCGTGAACCTGGTGCGCCAGCTCGACCATACCCGGCGTGCCAGCTATTTCGACTTCCTCTCCGAGTCGGAGAACCAGGCACTGGAAGCGACGCGCGCCTACCTCGATGTGCTGCGCTACCGCCAGCTGCTCGAGCTGGCCCAGTACAACTACGCCGTGCACAAGGGGATTCACCAGCAGCTGATGCAGAAGGTCGCGGCCGGGGTGGGGCGGCGCGTCGACCTGGAACAGGCCACCGGTCGTCTGGCGCTGGCAGAATCGAACCTCATCACCGAAGAAGCCAACCTGCACGACGTGACGGTACGTTTCACCCGCATCGTCGGCATGCCGCCGCCGATGAGTCTGAGCAAGCCGGCGCCGTTCACGATCGCGAAGCAGGAACCGAGCGACATGTTCAAGCAGGCCTTCCAGCGCAACCCGCAATACCTCTCCGCCGTGGAGAGCGTGCGTGCCGCCACGGCCGAGGTGGACGTGCGCAAGGGCGCCTTCTCGCCTACCGCCGACCTGCGCGCCCAGTATGAACGCACCAACAATCTGGATGGCGTGGGGGGCGTGCACAAGATCGGCGTGATCGAGGTGGTGCTCAACATGAACCTGTTCCGTGGCGGTGCCGATCGCGCCCGACTGCGGGCCTCCGCCGAGCGCCGCGAGGCAACCCGCGACCTGCAGCTGAAGGCCTGTCGCGACATCCACCAGACGGTCCAGATCGCCTACAACGACATCCGTCGCATCGGCGAGCAGATCGACCCACTGCGCCTGCATTCGCTCTCCACCGAGAAAGCGCGCGACGCCTACCGCAGCCAGTTCGAGATCGGCCAGCGTACCCTGCTCGACCTGTTGGACAGCGAGAACGAGCTGTACGACGCCAAGCGCGCCGTGGTCAATGCCGAGAGCGACCTGCTGTTGGCGCAAGCGCGGCAACTGGCCAGCTCCGGCCTGCTGCTGGAAACGCTGGAGGTCAAGCCGAAGGAATCGCTCACGTTCGACGGAAGCCCGTCCGACGAGTGGCAGGCCTGCGATACCTCGCTGGTGCCGAGTGCGACCATCGACAAGAATGCCATCCAGCCGGTGACGCTGGGGGCCTCCACCACGATGGATGCACCGCCGGCCATCGTGCCCGAAGCCACCAAACCGCAGAAAGCGCCCGCCAAGAAAAGCACGACCAAGAAGAGCGGCTGATTTCCTCCTGCTGTTTTCTCTGGACACCCCCGTGTTGCACGCACTTCACACGGGGGGCGTTTTTTTGTCGGGTGGCCGGCGTGCCCGCAGGCCGTCTCCCTGGCCGGACGAGGCCGGGCCATCGCGGTTAGCCGAGCCCGAGCGCTTCCAGCGTGTTGCGACGGGTTGCCGAGCGTACCGCCTCTGTGGTGGTGTCGCGCAGTTCGGCCAGTAGCCCGGCGTAGCGCGCGATGTTGGCGGGCCGGTTGGGTGCCTCTTGCGCCCATTCCGGGCGCATGTCCGGCGCGTCGGTTTCCAGCACCAGCGCGGACAAGGGTAGGGTGGCGGCCAGCCGACGGATGCGCTGGGAGCCGCGAAAGCTCATGGCGCCGCCGAAGCCCAGCTTGAACCCCAGCGCCAGAAAGGCCGCCGCCTGCTGCTCGCTGCCGTTGAAGGCGTGGACGATGCCGCCGACGACCGGCACCTGGCGCAGGTATTTCAGCAGCCGGTCCTGCGAGCGGCGCGCGTGCAGCACCACCGGCAGGCCATACTTGCGTGCCAGCTTGAGCTGTTCCACGAACAGCGCTTCCTGGCGCGCCGGGTCGAGGTCTGGCAGGTAGAAGTCGAGCCCGATTTCGCCCACCGCCAGCGGCCGGTCTTCGGCCAACCTGTGTTCCAGTTCGGCCAGGTGCGAATCCACGTGCTGCGACAGGTAGACCGGATGCAGCCCGAAAGCCAGCCAGCAGCCGTAGCGTTCGCGCATCGCCAGCGTCTGGGCGAACGTGGCCTGGTTGACGGCCGGCACCAGAATCTGGCCGATGCCGAGCCCGACCGCCTCGGCCACGACCTCGTCACGCACGCCATCGAACTCCGCCGCGTCGAGGTGGCAGTGCGAATCGATCAGGCAATCGTCGTCGGGCAGGATGCGGAACATGGCGCGCAGAACCAGGATAGAGAGAGTGTAGAGTATCAGCCTACAAGGCCCGCCCGTGCCTTGCCAAGACAGGCATGCACAGGCGCATCACCAGACCGGGCGCAAACGGAGTCTCTAATGGCAAAACCTTCGACTGCCGACATCATCTGGCTGACCGATGTGGAAGAGCATGACTATGCCGCCGCCGCCTCCTATCTTGCCTTGCTGTGGCGTGAAGACCGCGTGGCCGAGGTAGTGCAGCGCCTGCAGGCGGCGCCCCTGGTGCAGTTCAGGGCCAAGGACATCTTCCGTGCCTCTCAGCTCTCCCTGCTCGGCATCAGTAATTCCCATGTTGAAAAGGACCGGTCCAAGATTCGCAAAGGGGAGGGTCTCTCGCCATTGCTGCTGGTGCGCGACGAGGCAAACGGCAAGGTGGTGATCGCCGACGGGTACCACCGGCTGTGCGCCCTCTATGGCGTCGATGAAGACGCCTGGGTGCACTGCAAAATCGTGTGAGGTGCACGACTCGCCTTGGCCGGCGCCGGGAGCAGCGGCGGGCAGTATACAATTCGACTCTTCACACCACGGTGCCACGCTGATCGCCATGAATCTCCTCTCCCTCCCGCTGTTTGCCGGTTATTGGACCGAAACCTCGGTTGACGTCAACGTCGTGATCGTGCTCAACCTGGTTGGCGCGCTGTTGCTCGGCATCGTCGTCGGCTACGAGCGGGCCTATCGCGGCCGTGCCGCTGGCATGCGCACCTACGGTCTGGTGTGCATGGCCTCGGCGGCCTTGACCGTGGTGGTTGGCTATCCGGGGTATTGGTACGGCGGGCATATGATGAGCAGCAGCGGCGACCCCACCCGGGTGATCCAGGGCATCGTCACCGGCATCGGTTTTCTCGGTGCCGGGGTCATCATGAAGGACGGCCTGAACATCAGCGGCCTGACCACCGCCGCCTCTATCTGGGCCTGCTCCGCCATCGGGGTGCTGGTGGGCATCGGCTTCTACGCCGCCGCCATCCTGCTCACCGTGATCTGCGCGCTGTCGATGATCCTGGTCTCGCGCCTGGAACAATGGCTGCCCTCGCATCCCGCCATTGGCGTGGTGCTGCGCTTCCAGAAGGACTTCGTGCCGCAGGAACACGCCCTGCGCCGAGCCGCGCTGGAGCGCGGCTACGAGATCGCCGGCAGCAGCCTGTCGATCAGCTACCAGGACGGTCAGCCGGAGTGGCACTTCACCGCCACGGTGCTGAACAAGAACGAGGGCGCTTCGCTGTCGGAACTGGCGGAAGAATTATCGCGTTTCGACGGTGTCCAAAGTTTCAGCATGGCACCCGCCCGCAACTGAATACGGGGCGCTCTGCCGGGCAAGCGTTCCATGCGCGGCCGTGCCATGTGAGTAGGGTCGCCGTTTGCTCCGCCTGAATTCAGTCAGCCAACTGTCATTTTCACCGTCTATAGTTAGTGCCTGGCACAGGTCGCACGGCGCTGACCTCTCGCCGGCGAGCCGTGAGTCGAGCGCTCTGAGCTGGCCTGATCTGGGTCGAGCTTGCCCGTCGCTACCATGCCCGTCCGTGGTGCCGCTTGCCGGGTATCCCCCGCCCCGGCACATCCCCGTATCGTTTCGATCTCTCCCTAAGGAGACGTCATGCAAATCCAGTCCTATCTGTTTTTCGATGGCCGCTGCGAAGAAGCGGTCGAGTTCTATCGTCGCACCCTGGGTGCTGAAGTGGAGATGCTGATGCGCATCAAGGACAGCCCCGAGCCACTGCCACCGGGCAGGGTGCCGCCGGGGTCGGAGGACAAGGTGATGCACGTCAGCTTCCGCATCGGCGACAGCGTGGTGATGGCCTCCGACGGCCGTTGCCAGGGGCAGCCGAATTTCCAGGGATTTGCCCTGTCGTTGTCGGTGGCCGATCAGCGCGAGGCCGAGCAGCGCTTCGCGGCCCTGAGCGAAGGCGGCCAGGTGCAGATGCCGCTGGGCCCGACCTTCTTCTCGCCGTGCTTCGGCATGGTCGCCGACCGCTTCGGCGTGTCGTGGATGATCATCGTGCCGGCGTGAGTGTCAATTCTGTCGTACCCCCATCGCCATGCCGGGGAGCGCTGACCCGACCGGTTGACCCCGTTGGCGGCGTGCTCCCTGTGCAACCCATCCAAGGAGCAAAGCGATGCGATTCATGATGCTGATGATTCCCAAGGGCTACGAGAGCGCCGAACCGGGCGCCATGCCGAGTGCCGAGGCCGTGGCGGCGATGATGAAGTACAACGAGGCGCTGCAAAAAGCCGGCGTGTTGCTCGCCCTCGACGGCCTGCACCCGCCCTCGATGGGCGCGCGCGTCTCGTTCGAAGGCGGCCAGCCCACGGTCACCGACGGACCCTTTGCCGAGGTGAAGGAGGTGATCGGAGGCTACTGGATGATCCAGGTGGCGTCGCGACAAGAAGCCATCGACTGGGCCAAGCGCTGCCCGGCTTCGGCCAACGAGGTAATCGAAATCCGCCAGGTGCAGGAGTTCGAGGACTTCCCGGCGGACGTGCAACAGGCGGCCGCCGGCTTGTCGGAGATGCAGGCACCGCCGGCGGCACGACGCGAGGGGTGAGCGCCTGCGCAACCGGCGCACATGGGCGGCGCCGGGCGGCTGGAAAGAGGATCGGTTGGGCCGGTGTCCCCGGCGATGCCGGGCATCTCTAGCGGTCCGGACAGGGCGGCTGGCAGAGGGCAGGGTGTCGGAACCGGCAGGCGGCAGGCAACAAAAAAGCGCCTTGCGGCGCTTGATCGTGTTTTCCTGCGAGCCTTATCTGGTAAGGCCTGGTGCCCGGGGCCGGACTCGAACCGGCACACCTTGCGGCGGGGGATTTTGAGTCCCCTGCGTCTACCAATTTCGCCACCCGGGCAGGAAAGAGAAGGCAGTTTACCCAATGCCATCGAGCTTGTAAATGCGTGGCGCGTCAGTCCTTGTCCGCGTTCTTCAGCGCAAGGGCGCGGTCGTACAGCAATTTGCGGTTGGCGCCGGTGATCTGCGCCGCCAGCGTCGCCGCCTGCTTGGTGGGCAGCTCGGCGGCCAGCACCGCCAGCGTGTGCAGGGTCTGTTCGTCCAGGGCTTCCGGTTCTTCCCGCGGCGGCGCGGCATCGATGATCAGCACGATCTCGCCACGCTGCTGGTTGCTGTCGGAAGCCACCCAGTCCCGCATCTCCCCGGCCGGCAGATGGCGTATGGTTTCGAAGGTCTTGGTCAGTTCGCGTGCCAGCATCAGCCTCCGCTCCGGTCCCAGTTCGACGACGATGTCCTCCAGCGTGTCGAGCAGGCGGTGCGGCGCCTCGTAGCAGGCCACGCAGAATGGCGCGTTGCGCCAGCCCGCCAGCACCCGGCGCCGCTCGCCCGATTTGGGCGGCAAAAAGCCGTGAAACAGGAAGGAAGTCGCGGAGAGACCGCTGGCCGACAGCGCCGCCACCACTGCCGACGGACCGGGAATCGGGCACACGCGCCGCCCGGCGTGGTGCACCGCTTCGGCCAACCTGGCGCCGGGGTCGGACACCGCCGGGGTGCCCGCATCGGACACCTGCACCACGATCTTGTCTTCGCCGAGCCAGCGGATCACCTGCTCGGCCATGGCGCGCTCGTTATGCTCGCGCAGGCTCACCAGCTTGGCACTGATGCCGTAGGCCGACAGCAGGTGGCCGGTCACACGGGTATCCTCGGCGCAGATCACATCCGCCACGCTGAAGGCGGCCAGGGCGCGGGCGGTGATGTCGGCCAGATTTCCAATGGGCGTGGCCACCACATATAATGTGCCGCGAGTAAAACTTTCCCGAGCAGATTCAAGCAAGTGAGCAAACGACGTATGCAAAGAATGGCCTCGCTGTTGGTTGGCGTGTTGACGGCCTGGCTGGGCGTGGCCCAAGCACAGGTACCGGACTATATCATCCAACTCAACGCGGCGCCGCTCAAGGCCAGAGCCGCTGCCAGCGCACCGCACCCGGTGGCCGTCCCCGCGGCCAAGCCCGTCGTCGCGCCGGCGCCGCGTACCAGGCCGCGCATCGGCGTGCTGCTGCCGCTCGGGTCCGCCCGTCTCGGCGAAGCCGCCGAGGTGGTGCGCCAGGGCATCGAAGCCGCCGCCGCGGTCGACGACAAGGCCGACGTGGTGGTGGTGGCCGCGGACGAGGACAACGTGGCCGCACGCTACCAGACGGCATTGGCCGACGGCGTCAACGTCGTGATCGGCCCGCTGACGCGGCCCGCTATTGCCGCCGTGGCGCCGCTGGTGAAAGTGCCGACGCTGGCGCTCAACGCGCTGGATCGCGGCATGCCGGCCAATCCCAAGCTCTACAGCCTGGCCTTGGTCGTCGAGGGCGAGGCGCAGCAGATGGCCGGGGTGATGTACGACGACGGACGGCGCAACCCGCTGCTGGTGGCGTCGCAAGATGCCTTGTCGGCACGGCTGCGCAAGGCCTTCGCCGAGCGCTGGCAGGCGCTGGGTGGCAAGAGCCCTCGGGTGGTGGAGCTGGCCGGTGCCGATCAGGCGACACTATCGGCCGCCGCGGCGCAGGGTGACGCGGTATTTCTCGCCGTCGACGATAGCGAGGCGGCGGGAGTCAAGCAGGCGTTGCCTGCCGATCTGCCGGTGTATGCCACCTCGCAGCTGAACAGCCGCCATCCGCCGGCGGCGCTCAACAACGTGCGTTTGATCGACATGCCGTGGTTCCTGCTGCCGCAGCACGAGGCGGTCAGACGCTACCCGCGTCCCGAGGGCGCGCTGACGATGCAGACCGAGCGCCTCTACGCGCTGGGCATCGACGCCTACCGGCTGGCAGTGTTGCTGGCCAACCCCAAGGCGAGTCCGGCTGCGCTGCGTCTGGACGGCGTGACCGGCGACCTCCAGCTCGGGCGCGACCGCCAGTTCACCCGCCAGCTGCCGCTGGCGGTGCTCGGCGCGGGTGGCCTGCAATGAACGAACTGGGCCGGCAGGCAGAAGACCGGGCGCTGGCTTTCCTGCAGCAGCAGGGGCTGCGGCTGGTCGAACGCAACTGGCAGTGCAAGGGCGGTGAGATCGACCTCGTGATGCGCGAGGGCGAATACTGGGTATTCGTCGAGGTGCGTCACCGTGCCGATCAGCGCTTCGGCGGCGCCGGCGCCAGCATCACGCCGGCCAAATTGCGGAAACTCACGCTGGCGGCAGGGGTCTACCTCAGTTCCAGGGGTATCGACGCCCCCTGCCGCTTTGACGCCGTGCTGTCGCACGGTAACGGAGCCCCCGAATGGCTCAAGAACATACTGGCGTAAGCTACGTCGGATACAAAAGGATGGACATGGACCTGATCGAACGCGTCAACGGACACTTTCTGGAAAGCATCGCGGCCAAGCAGGAGACGATGGAGCAGCTGTCGCCGGCCGTCGCCGCCGCGGCCGAGCGGATGGTGGCCTGCCTGATGAACGAAGGCAAGATTCTGGCCTGCGGTAATGGCGGTTCCGCGGCCGACGCCCAGCACTTTGCCGCCGAGATGGTCGGCCGCTTCGAGAAGGAGCGTCCGGGGCTGGCGGCCTTGTCGCTGGCCACCGACAGCTCGGCGTTGACCGCCATCGGCAACGATTACGACTTCGACATGGTGTTCTCCAAGCAGGTGCGCGCGCTGGGCCATACCAACGACCTGCTGCTGGCGATTTCCACCTCCGGCAATTCGGCCAACGTCATCGAGGCCATCTACGCCGCCCACGAGCGTGGCATGGGGGTGATCGCGCTGACCGGCAAGGACGGCGGCAAGATCGGCGAGATCCTCAGCGCCGACGACATCCAGCTCAACGTGCCGGTTTCGCGTACCGCGCGTATCCAGGAAGTTCACATCCTGCTGATCCACGCCCTGTGCGACGCCATCGACTACATGCTGCTGGGAGGAGAATGACATGCGACGCAAACTCGTGCTGCTGGCCAGCGTTGCCCTGCTGAGCGTGGGGATGAGCGCCTGCGTGCCGCTCGTGGTAGGCGGCGCGGCGGCGGGGGCGGCGGTGGCGACCGATCGCCGTACCAGCGGGGCCTATATCGATGACCAGGCCATCGAGCTGAAGGCCTCGGACCAGGTGAACGCCAAGCTGCCCTCGGCCCACGTCAACATCGCCAGCTACAACCGTGCCGTGCTGATGAGCGGCGAAGTGCCCTCGGAAGCGGCACGCGAGCAGGCCGAGCTGATCGTGCGCGGCACGCCCAACGTGCGCAAGGTCTACAACCATACCGTGGTGGCAGGTTCCTCGGCGCTGTCCGAGCGCAACAACGACACCTGGATCACCACCAAGGTCCGTACCCGCCTGTTCGACGGCAAGGGCTTCTCGCCGCAGACCATCAAGATCGTGACCGAGCGCGGCGTGGTCTACATGATGGGCCTGGTCACCCAGGCCGAGGGCGAGGCCGCTGCCAAGGTGGTGAGCCAGACCTCCGGGGTGCAGAAAGTGGTGACGCTGTTCGAATACATCAGCGAAGTGCAGCCCTGAGGCGGCACGGTTTCACCATGAAAAACCGACCGCGTGACGGTCCGTTTTTGCGTCGGCAGGGCCGATCCGTTCAGTTGCGCGCCACCAGCACGTCGGCGCACAGCACGTGCATCGCCTCGTCGATCTCGATCGCCATCGACAGCGTCACGCAGTTGCGGGTGTCGGTCATCGACAGGTAGGGATCGCTCATGTACAGCACACCGGGCTGGTCGATGGCGTGCTGGAAGTAGGCGCGGCGAGACCAGATCGCCCCGGTGGTGTCGGTCAGCGGGGCCAGCTTGGGGTCTTCCGGCGCCGGCGGCTGCAGCGAGTTGAGGTTCTGGCCGATCTGGCGGCCGGCGCTGTCGAGCAGGAAGCAGCGGATCACGTCCGGCATGTTCAGCATCGGCGTGGCGGCGTGCAGGAACGGCGTGCCTTGCATCAGCGCGATGGCGGTCTGCACGAAGGATTGCCGTGCCAGCTCCAGTTGTCGCCGCGTCAGCTTGCGCTTGAGCAGCTCGCGCACCATCAGTTCGTCCCAGCGCGCATCGATGCGCGGGGTGATCACGCTATCGTTTTCCGGCTGTTCGTGCGGGCGCGAGATGTAGTAGCCCTGGACCAGGTCGCAGCCGGATTCCAGCGCGATCAGCACGTCCTTCTCGGTTTCGATGCCTTCCTCGACCACCAGTGCACCAATTTCGTGCATCAAGTGGACCAGGCGGGGCAGCAGGTTGCGCGTGCGCGACTGGTTGGCCGCGCTCCTGAGCAGGTTGCGGTCGAACTTCACCAGGTCGGGCTCGAGCATGCACACCCGGTCCAGGTTGGAGTGGTTGACGCCGAAGTCGTCGATGGCGATCAGAAAGCCGGCGTGGCGCAGCAGCTTGACGCAGTCGATCAGCCGCTCCTGCGATTCCAGCGCGTGCTCGGGGACTTCCAGCACCACGCTGGAGGGTGGCAGGCCGGCCTGGATGATGCGGCTGGCCAGCGCTTCGGCATGGGCCGGCTGCGCCAGCGAGGCCGCGTCCATGTTGAGGAACAGCCAGCGGTTTTCGTGCGGGAAAGTGTTGAAGCCGCGGATGTGGTGCTGGCACACGGCCAGGTCCAGCTGGTGGCGCTGCTCGAACGAGTCGAGTCCCTGGTAGGCGTCAATCGGGTTGAGCGGCTTGTCGTCGCGGCTGGCGCGCAGCAGCGCCTCCATGCCCACGGTACGGCGGTGCGGCAAGCTGTAGATCGGCTGGAAGTGGCTGCCGAGGGTCAGGCCGGCAAAGCTGGGTGTCGGGGGGGCAGAGAGGGTCATCGAGCACTATCCTTGGTTCCTGTCTGCGCTATCAAGCAAACGGTATTCCAGTCTAGCCCAGTCGGGGGGCAAATGAAAAACGGGCGCCGCATGGCGCCCGTTCTGCTTGGCGATTCAGACCGCTCAGTCTTGCTGGATGCCGGCCAGCAGCCAGCGGCTGCCGCTCTTGTCCTTGACGTAGTGCCAGGTTTCGCCGAACGGCACCGCGGCGGCGTTGACCGTCTCGCTGACGCTGCCGGAGAAGCGCACGCTGGCGATGTAGCGGCCGCCTTCTTCGACCGCCTCGATCAGTTGGCAATCGAGCTGCGGGAAGTCGGCCACGTCGTCGTTGCCGGCGATGTCGGCGCGCAGGGCCTCGAACAGGTCCGGGGTCAGGTACTTGCGGATTTCTTCCAGGCTGTCCGGCGTGTTCAGGCTCTGCAGGTGCAGGAAGGTGGCCTTGGCCTGGCGCAGGAAGTTCGGCGTTTCAGTGCCGTCCGGCAGGCGGGCCAGGCTGGAGGCCGCCAGCGGCGCGCCGCCGTACGACGGCGTCGTGCCGAAACCGGAGCCGATCTTCGGAATCGGCTCGAAGCGGGCCGCTTCCTGGGTCATGCCATTTGGCACGCCGGCCGCTTGCGGCAGCTGGCCGGACGGATTGCCGGCCTTGCGGCGGAACAGCATCAGGCCACCGACCAGCAGCAGGCCGAGCAGGGCGATGGTGCCCCACGGAATGCTGGAACCGGCCGGTTGCGTGGCCGGCGCCGAGGCGGGAGCGTTGTTGTTGTGCATGGCCGAGCCGAGCATGTAGCCGGCGGCGGCGCCGGCGGCACCGGCGGCGATGGCGGTGCCGATGCCCGGGCCTTTCTTGACCGGGGCTGGCGCCGGTGCGCTCGGCAGCGGGCGCGGCGCGGGGGCTTGATAGGACGGGGTCGGCGCCGAGCGCATCATGCCGGAGCTGCGGCTCTTGCCGAGGCGGGCGGCTTCGCTGAACGGGGCCGCCAGCAGGGTAACCAGGGTGAAGGCGAGTACGGTCGTCTTCGCACGCGGTGTCATGTCTGTTTCTCCAGTGAGAGGGGGTGTGTTGCCTCGATATGACCAATGCAACATCCGTTAGTTCGGGGCGACGGTGGCGATTTCAAGTACTTCGGCGACGCTCGCGGCAATGCGGAAGCGCACGTTGCTGTGGTAGAGGCGCACGCCGTAGACCCGCTCCGGGTCGTCCTGGTAGGCCGGGCGCGGGTCCTGCGCCAGCACGTCTTCGATCAGGGCGGCCAGTTCGGGCGCGGCCGGCTGGCTGGCGAGCTGCTGCCGTGCGGTGTCGCTCCAGCGCACCGTCAGCGTCGGTGGCGGGCCGTCGACGAAGCCGCCGAGGGCGTCGGGCACCGCCTCGACGAAGGGGATGTAGGGCTTGATGTCGAGCACCGGCGTGCCGTCGAGCAGGTCGGCACCGGCCAGCTGCAGCGTCACGCCGTCGGTGGTGTCGATGCCGAGCAAGGGCACCAGCGACAGCCCGAGCGGGTTGGGGCGGTGGGTGGAACGGCTGGCGAAGACGCCGACCTTGGCGTTGCCGCCCAGGCGTGGCGGGCGTACCAGCGGCGACCAGCCGCGCGCCAGCGTGTCGTGGAACACGAACTGCAGCCAGACGTGGGAAAACGCCTCGAGGCCGCGCACGGTGTCGGGCTGGTCGAACGGCGGCAGCAGCTGGAGCGTCATGCGGGCCGACTTGGCCAGCGCAGGCTGGCGCGGGATGCCGAATTTTTCCTTGAACGGCGAACGGATCAGGCCGATGGGGGTGAAGGTGTAGGGCTGCATGGCGCCATTGTAGGCCCTGGCGCGCGCGCTTTCACCGCCCCAGGCGCAAAAGGTTGGCCGAAGCGGCTTCGGCCAACCTGTGGGAGCGATGCGGCGGTCTCAGCCGACGAAGTGGCGGCTGTGGCGGCCGTTGAGGCGGTCCATCGGCAGCAGCATGAAGAAGTCGGCGCAGTTGAAGTCCGGGTCCCAGGCCGGCTCGCCGCAGACGAAGGCACCGGCGCGCAGGTAGCCCTTGATCAGCGGCGGCAGCGGCGCCGGTGCGGCGTCGTCGCGCACGCGGTCGAGCGGCAGCGCCAGGTGCGGGGTGACGCGCCATTCCGCCGGCGCCAGGTGCTTGGCCTCGATCTGCCGGTACAGGCTGACCGCCTGGTGGCCGCCGTCGGCCAGGCTGACGCTGGCGCAGCCGGCCAGGTAATCGCAGCCCTGCTGCTGCACGTAGTCGGCGAGTCCGGCCCACAGCAAAGCGATCACCGCGCCGGAGCGGAAGTCCGGGTGCACGCAGGAGCGGCCGACTTCGAGCAGGCGGTCGCGCACATGCGCCAGCCGGCCGAGATCGAACTCGTGTTCGGAGTAGAGGCGGGGGGCGCGCCGCGCCGCCGCCGGCGGCAGCATGCGGTAGGTGCCGACCACCATGCCGCTGGTGGCGTCCTCGACGATCAGGTGGGCGCACAACGCATCGTAGTCGTCGCAATCGATGCCGAGGTGGCGGGAGCTCAGGCGAGCGCCCATTTCGCCGGCGAACACGTCGAAGCGCAGCTTCTGGGCGCGGCGGATGTCCTGCGGGTTATCGGCAAGCCGCACGCTCAGGCGTGGCTTGCTGCGGGTGGCGAGGCTTTCGTTGAGCAGCATGGGGTGGTCTCCCTCGTGACGTGAGGACCATGCTAAAGCGCCTGTTTGACGAAGCCGTGTCGTCGCGATGACAGTGGCGTGACGGTGCGTGGTCGCCGCCGTGACAGGGAGAATCAAGCAAATCAATCACTTATCAGAACAGCGGTTTTGACGTAAAATACGCCGTTTTTCGTTCGCAGCGCGCTCACCAGCCATGATTTATCCGACAACCTTCGATGTAATAGTGGTAGGCGGCGGCCACGCCGGTACCGAGGCGGCCCTGGCGGCGGCCCGCATGGGGTGCAGCACGCTGCTGCTGACCCACAATATCGAGACGCTGGGCCAGATGTCGTGCAACCCGTCGATCGGCGGCATCGGCAAGGGCCACCTGGTCAAGGAAGTCGACGCGCTGGGCGGCGCCATGGCGCTCGCCACCGATATCGGCGGCATCCAGTTCCGTACTCTGAACGCCTCCAAGGGCCCAGCGGTGCGCGCTACCCGTGCCCAGGCCGACCGCGTGCTGTACAAGGCGGCGATCCGCCACGTGCTGGAAAACCAGGACAACCTGACGCTGTTCCAGCAGCCGGTGGACGACCTCTTGATCGAGGGCGACCGTGTCGCCGGCGCCATCACCGCGATCGGCATCACCTTCCGCGCCAAAACCGTGGTGCTCACCGCCGGCACCTTCCTCTCCGGCAAGATCCACGTCGGGCTGGAAAACTACACCGGCGGCCGCGCCGGCGATGCCGCGGCCTCGACGCTGGGCGCGCGTCTGCGCGAACTCGACCTGCCGGTGGGTCGCCTCAAGACCGGCACCCCACCGCGCATCGACGGCCGCACCGTCGATTTCTCGGTGATGGAAGAGCAGCCGGGCGATACCCCGGAACCGGTGTTTTCCTACCGCGGCAGCCGCAGCCTGCACCCTAAACAGCTGCCGTGCTGGATCACCCATACCAACGAGCGCACCCACGACATCATCCGCTCGGGCTTCGAGCGCAGCCCGATGTTCACCGGGGTGATCGAAGGCGTCGGCCCGCGTTACTGCCCGTCGATCGAAGACAAGATCAACCGCTTCGCCGACAAGGACAGCCACCAGGTGTTCCTGGAGCCGGAAGGGCTCACCACCCACGAGCTCTACCCCAACGGTATCTCGACCAGCCTGCCGTTCGACATCCAGCTGGCGGCGGTGCGCTCGATCCGCGGCATGGAGAACGCCCACATCCTGCGTCCCGGCTACGCCATCGAATACGACTACTTCGACCCGCGCGGACTGAAGTCCACGCTCGAAACCAAGAGCATCCAGGGCCTGTTCTTCGCCGGTCAGATCAACGGCACCACCGGCTACGAAGAGGCCGCGGCGCAAGGTCTGCTGGCCGGCCTCAACGCCGCGCTGTACAGCCGCGACCAGGACGGCTGGTGCCCGCGCCGCGACGAAGCCTACCTCGGCGTGCTGGTCGACGACCTCATCACCAAGGGCGTGTCCGAGCCCTACCGCATGTTCACCAGCCGCGCCGAATTCCGCCTGCAGCTGCGTGAGGACAACGCCGACCTGCGCCTGACCGAGGCCGGCCGCCGGCTCGGCCTGGTCGGCGATGCGCAATGGGACGCCTTCTGCCGCAAGCGCGATGCGGTCGAGGCGGAAAAGACACGCCTGAAAACCACCTACCTGCACCCGGCCAAGGTCGACATGGCCGCCGTGGCACAGTTGCTCGGCAAGCCGATCGAACGCGAATACAACCTGCACGACCTGCTCAAGCGCCCCGACGTCAGCTACGCCGCGTTGATGACGTTGGCCGAAGCCGGTGGCGGCGTGAATGACGGCGCGGTTGCCGAGCAGGTGGAAATTCAGGTCAAATATCAGGGCTATATCGACCGCCAGAACGACGAGCTGGCCCGCCGCGACAATCTCGAGGACGTGCGCCTGCCGGCCGACATCGACTACAGCCTGGTCAAGGGGCTGTCGAAGGAGGTGCAGCAGAAGCTCAACAGCCAGCGCCCGGAAACCCTGGGCCAGGCCTCGCGCATCCAGGGCATCACCCCGGCCGCGGTCGCCCTCCTCATGGTTCACCTTAAACGCGGCTTTGCCGACGCGAAAAAAACCGCATGACACATACTGCAGAACTGACTCACGGCCTGGCCGAGCTGAAGCTCGACCTGACCCAAGAACAAATCGCCCGGCTCGAGGCCTACCTCGCGCTGCTGGCCAAGTGGAACCAGACCTACAACCTGACCGCGGTGCGCGAAGAAGAGCGCATGGTCAGCTACCACCTGCTCGACAGCCTGACGCTGGTGCCGCAGCTGGCCGGCGGCACGCGCCTGCTGGACGTCGGTTCCGGCGGCGGCATGCCCGGCATCCCGGCGGCGATCGCCCGTCCCGACCTCCAGGTCGTGCTGCTCGATTCCAACCACAAGAAAACCACCTTCCTGCGTCAGGCGGTGATCGAGCTCAAGCTCGACAACGTCGAGGTGGTGACCAACCGCGTCGAAGCCTACCAGCCGGACCAGAAATTCGACCGCATCACCAGTCGCGCCTTCGCCGAGCTCGCCGAGTTCGTCAAGCTCACCCGCCACCTGCTGGCTCCGGGCGGCCAGTACGTGGCGATGAAGGGTGTCTACCCCTACGAGGAAATCGCGCTGTTGCCGGAAGGCTTCGCCGTGGCGGAAGTGCTGCCGCTCACCGTGCCGGGTCTCGACGCCGAGCGTCATCTGGTGAGGATCGTGGCGCAATGACCTGCCGCGTGATCGCAGTCGCCAACCAGAAAGGCGGCGTCGGCAAGACCACCACCGTGGTCAACCTGGCCGCCGGCCTGGCGGAGATGGGGCGGCGCGTGCTGATCGTCGACCTCGATCCGCAGGGCAACGCCACCATGGGCAGCGGCATCGCCAAGGGCTCGCTCGCCACCTCGGTCTACCAGGTGCTGCTGGGCGACGCCGGTGTCGCCGAGGCGCGCCAGCCGGCCAAGGAAGGCGGCTACCACGTGCTGCCGGCCAACCGTGATGTCGGCGGTGCCGAGCTGGAACTGGTGCACGAGCTGGCGCGCGAGGCGCGGCTGAAGAATGCCCTGAGCGAGGTGCTGGGCGAGTACGACTACATCTTCGTCGACTGCCCGCCGTCGCTCAACCTGCTCACCCTGAACGGCCTGGTGGCCGCCGAGAGCGTGCTGATCCCGATGGTGTGCGAATACTACGCCCTGGAAGGTCTGTCCGACCTGGTCACCACGCTGCGCAAGGTGCGCGTCGCGGTCAATCCCAAGATCGAAATCCTCGGCCTGCTGCGCACCATGTTTGACGCGCGCAGCAACCTGTCGCAGCAGGTGTCGCAACAACTGGCGCGCCATTTCGGCGACAAGGTGTTCGACACCGTCATCCCGCGCAACGTCAGGTTGGCCGAAGCGCCCAGCCACGGCCTGCCCGGGCTGATCTACGACCGCAACTCGCGCGGCGCCCAGGCCTATCTGACGCTGGCCGCCGAGCTGACGGCTCGGCTAGAATCCGCAACCCCCTCACTCTCGCACTGACACATGGCCAAACTCAAAGGACTCGGGCGCGGCTTGGACGCGCTCCTAGCCACCGTTGACGGAGCGGACGACCGCCTGCAAACCCTGCCCATCGACAGCATCCGCCCGGGTAAATACCAGCCGCGCACGCACATGAGCGAAGACGCGCTGGACGAACTGGCGGCCTCGATCCGCGTGCAGGGCGTGATCCAGCCGGTGGTGGTGCGCGAGATCGGGCTTGGCGATTACGAACTGATCGCCGGCGAGCGGCGCTGGCGCGCCTCGCGCAAGGCCGGCCTCAGCGAGGTACCGGCGGTGATCAAGTCGGTGCCGGACGAAGCCGCGCTGGCGATGGCGCTGATCGAGAACATCCAGCGTCAGGAACTCGACCCGATCGAGGAGGCGCGTGGCCTGCAGCGCCTGATCGACGAATTCGGCCTGACCCACGAAGCCGCCGCCGACGCCGTCGGCCGCTCGCGCAGCGCCGTCTCCAACCTGCTACGCCTCTTGGCGCTACCGGAACCGGTGCAGACCCTGGTGCACCAGGGGCAGCTGGAAATGGGGCACGCCCGCGCCCTGTTGCCGCTCGAGGTGATCGACCAGATCGCGCTGGCGCAGCAGGTGGTAGAGCAGGGCTGGTCGGTGCGCGAAGTTGAGCGTCGCATCCAGCGCCTCAACGCACCTCGCCCCGAGGGCAAGCCGCAACCCCGCCACGACCCCGATATCCAGCGTCTCGCCGAAACCCTGTCCGAGTCGCTCGGCGCCGCCGTCAGCATCCGCCATGGCGCTCGTGGCCACGGCAAGTTGACGATCGAATACGCCAGTCTCGACGAGCTCGACGTCGTGCTGGCAAAACTGCAAGCAAAATCAAGCGCCTGATTCGCAACGGCGCGGGTATGTCAATTGGGGATTTTGTTGACTGGCATCAAGCCCCAAGCCTATAATCGGTCGATTTTTTTGCATTGCTGACATGATCAATCGGGAAGTAAAGCGAGTCGTGCGCCTGCAGGTGGTGCTGACCCTGGTGGCGGTACTGGTGGCGGCGGTGATCGGCGGTTTTGCTCCGATTCTCCCGGTTTCGGTCGTGATCGGCGGGCTGTGTGCCATTATTCCGGCCCTGCTCTACGGCAAGATCGCCTTCGCGCGCCGGCATGAGCCTCCGGCGGTATTGATGAAGGCGCACTTCAAGGCCGAGGCGGTGAAGTTTTTCACCACACTCCTGATGTTTGGGGCGGCCCTGGTGTTTTTCAAGGATTTATCCGTAGTCGGACTGTTTGGTGGATATATGACAGCCACTTCCGGCTACTGGTTCGGGCTTCTAATCAAAAATTGAGAAAGCGCAATGGCAAGCAACGCAACAGAGTACATCAAGCACCACCTGACGTTCTGGAACTCGTCGCATGAAGGCGGCTTCTGGAGCATTCACGTTGATACCTTCTCCATCTCGCTGCTGCTCGGCTTCGTCTTCCTCGGCGTATTCGCCTCGGTGGCCCGCAACGCCAAGCTGGAGAATCCGGGCCGTCTGCAGTTGTTCGTCGAAGCGCTGATCGAGATGGTCGATACCCAGGTCAAGGAAATTTTCCATGGCAAGAGCAAAGTGGTGGCGCCGCTCGCGCTGACCATCTTCTGCTGGGTGTTCCTGATGAACGCCATGGACATGCTGCCGGTCGACCTGCTGCCGTGGATCGCCGCCAACATCGGCGCCGCCCTCGGTCACGATCCGCATCACGTCTACCTGCGCGTGGTGCCGTCCGCCGACGTCAACGCCACGTTTGCCATGTCGCTGTCGGTGGTGCTCTACATCATCGGCTTCTCGATCAAGGCCAAGGGCTTGGGCGGCTGGGGCAAGGAACTGCTGACCGCACCGTTCCACGCACACAACCCGGTATTGGCGCTGGTGCTGGCGCCGATCAACTTCGCCTTCCAGATGGTCGAACTGGCCGCCAAGCCGATTTCGCTCTCTCTGCGTCTGTTCGGCAACATGTACGCCGGCGAACTGATCTTCATCCTGATCGCGCTGCTGCCGTGGGGCGCCCAGTGGCTGCTCGGCGCACCATGGGCCATCTTCCACATCCTGGTGATCACGCTGCAGGCCTTTGTGTTCATGATGCTGACCACGGTGTACCTGAGCCTGGCGGTCGAAGCCCACTAAACGATTTTTCAAACCCTTTTACCAACCATCCTTGTAATACCTTTTAGGAGATATATAAATGGAAGCTCTCGTTTCTCAGATCCAGTCGATGACCGTTCTGGCTGCTGCCCTGATCATTGGCTTCGGCGCTATCGGCACTGCTCTGGGCTTCGCCATCCTCGGCGGTAAGTTCCTGGAGTCCTCCGCTCGCCAGCCGGAAATGATCCCGGTTCTGCAAACCAAGCTGTTCATCATCGCTGGTCTGCTGGATGCGATCTCCATGATCGGTGTGGGTGTTGCCATGCTGTACACCTTCAACAACCCGTTCCTGGCCGCTGCTGTTGCTGCCCTGAAAGCTGGCGCTTAATTCTTAAGCGTAAACGGTTGTTGTAGTCACCACACTGGAGGAAAACAAGCGTGGAATTCAACGCGACACTACTGGGCCAGGCGATTACCTTCGCCATCCTGGTATGGTTCACCATGAAGTTTGTTTGGCCTCCGCTGACCAACATGATGGAAGAGCGTGCCAAGCGTATCGCTGATGGCTTGGCCGCGGCAGAGCGTGGCAAACAGGATCTGGAAGCAGCTGAAAAGCGTGCCGGCGACGAGCTGCGCAAAGCCAAGCAGCAAGCGACCGAAATCGTGATGGCCGCTGAAAAGCGTGCCTCCCAGATCGTGGAAGAGGCGAAAGAAACGGCCCGCACCGAGGGTGCCCGTCTGGTTGCCGATGCCAAGTCCGATATCGATCAGGAAGTGCTGCGTGCCAAGGAGACCTTGCGCGAGCATGTGGCTTCGCTGGCCGTAGCCGGTGCGGAGAAGATTCTGCGCCATGAGATCGACAAGGCCAAGCACGCTGAACTGCTTGCCTCCATCAAAGCGGAGTTTTAATTAACTCATGGCAGAACTCATTACCGTAGCAAGGCCCTACGCCCAAGCGGTATACAGCCTTGCCACCGAGCAGCAGCGACTGGATGCCTGGTCCGAGGCGCTCGGTTGGCTGGCTGCCATGGTGAGCAACCCGGACGTAGCCCAGGTGGTTACCAATCCGAAACATACCGCACAAGAGGTTGAGGCGCTGATGCTGGGCGTACTCGGTGAGCGCGCCAGCGAAGATGTCAAACGCTTCGTCGGCACGCTGGTCGAGAACCATCGCCTGACGTTGCTGCCGTTCATCGCCGACCAGTTCGAGCTGCTCAAGGCCGAGGCTGAAGGTGCCATCGACGCGACTGTCGAAAGCGCTTTCCCTCTCACCGACGAGCAAGCTGCCGAACTCACCAGCATGCTTTCCAAGAAATACGGCAAGTCCGTACGTCTTGACGTGCATGTGGCCCCCGAGCTGCTTGGCGGGGTGCGGGTGCTGATCGGCGACGACGTCATCGACGCGTCCGTGCGCGGCAAACTGCACACCATGGCAGCAAGCCTCAAGAATTAGGAGAGATCATGCAGTTGAACCCCTCTGAGATCAGCGATCTGATCAAAGCCAAGATCCAGAACCTGGCCGAAGGCTCCGAGACCCGTACCAAAGGTACCGTGATCTCCGTGACCGACGGCATTGTTCGCGTCCATGGCCTGGCAGACGTGATGCAGGGCGAAATGCTCGAATTCCCGGGCAACACCTTTGGCCTCGCCATGAACCTGGAGCGTGACTCCGTGGGCGCCGTTATTCTCGGCGAATACGAGCACATCTCCGAGGGCAACGAAGTCAAGTGTACCGGCCGCATCCTGGAAGTCCCGGTAGGTCCGGAACTGGTAGGTCGCGTGGTGAACGCGTTGGGTCAGCCGATCGACGGCAAGGGCCCGCTGAACGCCAAGCTGTCCTCCCCGATCGAAAAGATCGCCCCGGGCGTGATCGCCCGTAAATCGGTCGACCAGCCGATGCAGACCGGCCTGAAGTCGATCGACTCCATGGTTCCGGTCGGCCGCGGTCAGCGTGAGCTGATCATTGGCGACCGCCAGACCGGCAAGACCGCCGTGGCACTGGACGCGATCGTCAACCAGAAGGGCACCGGCGTCATTTGTATCTACGTCGCCGTCGGCCAGAAGGCTTCGTCGATCGCCAACGTGGTGCGCAAGCTGGAAGAGCACGGCGCCATGGGTCACACCATCGTGGTGGCCGCTGCCGCTTCCGAAGCCGCCGCGCTGCAGTTCATCGCACCGTACTCCGGCTGCACCATGGGCGAATACTTCCGCGACATCGGCGAAGACGCGCTGATCGTATACGACGATCTGTCCAAGCAGGCCGTTGCCTACCGTCAGATTTCGCTGCTGCTGCGCCGTCCGCCGGGCCGCGAAGCCTACCCGGGCGACGTGTTCTACCTCCACTCCCGTCTGCTGGAACGCGCTTCGCGTATCAACGAAGACGAAGTAGAGAAGCTGACCAAGGGTGCCGTGAAGGGCAAGACCGGTTCGCTGACCGCTCTGCCGATCATCGAAACCCAAGCCGGTGACGTGTCCGCCTTCGTTCCGACCAACGTGATTTCGATTACCGACGGTCAGATCTTCCTGGAAACCGACCTGTTCAACGCGGGTATCCGTCCGGCCATCAACGCCGGTATCTCGGTATCGCGCGTCGGTGGTGCGGCTCAGACCAAGGTGATCAAGAAGCTCGGCGGCGGTATCCGTCTGGCGCTGGCCCAGTACCGCGAACTGGCTGCGTTCTCGCAGTTTGCTTCCGACCTGGACGAAGCCACCCGCAAGCAGCTGCAGCACGGTGAGATCGTTACCGAACTGATGAAACAGAAGCAGTTCTCCACCCTGTCGACCGCCGAAATGGCGCTGACGCTGTGGGCGGTGAACAAGGGTTACTACGAAGACGTACCGGTCAAGAAGGCGCTGGCATTCGAAGCCGCGTTCCTGGCCTACGTCCGTGCTAACCACGCCGACGTTCTGAAGGCGACCGACGCCTCCGGTAACCTGTCTGACGACCACGAGAAGGTACTGGCCAAGGCGATCGAATCGTTCAAGGCTGGCTACAGCTTCAACTGAGCCTTTCGGCCAACGTTGTAGTCAACTGAAAGGTTCAGGAAATGGCAGTCGGAAAAGAGATTCTCACCAAGATCCGAAGCGTGCAGAACACGCAGAAGATCACCCGCGCGATGCAAATGGTGGCAACCTCCAAGATGCGCAAAACGCAAGAGCGTATGCGCGCTGCCCGTCCTTACGCCGAGAAGGTGCGTACCGTCATGGCGCACCTCGCTCAGGCTAATGCGGATCTTGAGCATCCACTGCTTGCCCGTCGCGACGTCATCCAGCGTGCCGGCATCATTGTCGTCACCTCGGACAAGGGCTTGTGTGGTGGTTTGAACGCCAACATCCTCAAGCGCTTCTTCTCCAAGGTGAAAGAACTGCAAGATGCCGATGTCAAGGTCGACGTGTGCTGCCTCGGTCAGAAAGGTCTTTCTGCCGCCCAGCGCACCCGCCTGAACGTGACGGCGAGCGCGGTCCATCTGGGCGATGTGCCCAAGATGGACAAACTGATTGGCCCGCTTACAGTGATGTTGAAGCAGTACGCCGATGGCGAACTGGACGCGGTCTACATCGTGTATTCCCGTTTCATCAATACGATGAAGCAGGAGCCGGCCCTGGAACAGCTGCTTCCGCTGTCCCCGGACAACATGGTGGTCGAGCACACACACTCGTGGGATTACCTCTACGAGCCGAATGCGCTCGACGTCATGGAGTTCCTGGTCAAGCGTTACATCGAATCGGTGGTGTACCAGTCGGTAGCCGAAAATATGGCTTCCGAACAGGCTGCCCGTATGGTGGCGATGAAGTCCGCCACCGACAACGCGGGTAACGCCATCAAGCAGCTGCGACTCGTGTACAACAAGTCGCGCCAGGCAGCGATTACCAAGGAACTGTCCGAAATCGTGTCCGGTGCCGCAGCGGTGTAAGCCGGTAACAGACTGTAAAAGTTTATTGAGTTAGGAACCGATAATGAGCCAAGGCAAAATCGTACAAATCATTGGCCCGGTACTCGACGTGGAGTTTCCGCGCGATGCCATGCCAAGGGTTTATGATGCCCTGAAGCTGGTCGACACCGATCTGACGCTCGAAGTCCAGCAGCAGCTGGGCGACGGCGTGGTGCGCACCATTGCAATGGGTAGCTCGGACGGCCTGAAGCGTGGCATGGCAGTAGTCAACACCGGCGCAGCAATCTCCGTGCCGGTAGGTGCCGCCACCCTGGGTCGTATCATGGACGTGCTGGGCAACCCGGTGGACGAAGCAGGCCCGGTCGCCACCGACGCCCGTCGCGCCATCCACCAGCCGGCCCCGAAGTTCGACGAACTGTCGAGCGCCACCGAACTGCTGGAAACCGGCATCAAGGTGATCGACCTGCTGTGTCCGTTCGCCAAGGGCGGTAAAGTGGGCCTGTTCGGCGGTGCCGGTGTGGGCAAGACCGTGAACATGATGGAGCTCATCAACAACATCGCCAAGGCGCACTCGGGCTTGTCCGTGTTCGCCGGCGTGGGTGAGCGCACTCGTGAAGGTAACGACTTCTACCACGAAATGAAGGACTCCAACGTCCTCGACAAAGTGGCGATGGTCTACGGCCAGATGAACGAGCCGCCGGGCAACCGTCTGCGCGTGGCGCTGACCGGTCTGAGCATGGCCGAGCATTTCCGTGACGAGAAGGACGAAAACGGCAAGGGCCGTGACGTGTTGTTCTTCGTGGACAACATCTACCGTTACACCCTGGCCGGTACCGAAGTGTCCGCCCTGCTGGGTCGTATGCCGTCCGCGGTGGGTTACCAGCCGACGCTGGCCGAGGAAATGGGCCGTCTGCAGGAACGTATTACCTCGACCAAGGAAGGTTCGATTACTTCCATCCAGGCCGTTTACGTCCCTGCCGATGACTTGACCGACCCGTCCCCGGCCACCACCTTCGCCCACCTGGATGCGACCGTGGTACTGTCGCGTGACATCGCTTCGCTGGGTATCTACCCGGCGGTGGATCCGCTCGACTCCACTTCCCGCCAGCTGGATCCGCTGGTGGTGGGGGACGAGCACTACTCTGTGGCGCGTGGTGTACAGACCACCCTGCAGAAGTACAAGGAACTGCGCGACATCATCGCGATTCTGGGTATGGATGAACTGTCCGAAGAGGACAAGCTGGTTGTGGCGCGTGCTCGTAAGATCCAGCGCTTCCTCTCCCAGCCGTTCCACGTGGCCGAAGTATTTACCGGTTCGCCGGGCAAGTACGTGTCGCTGCGTGACACCATCAAGGGCTTCAAGGCCATTCTCAGCGGTGAGTACGACCACCTGCCGGAACAAGCGTTCTACATGGTTGGCTCCATCGACGAAGCTGCTGAGAAAGCCAAGTCCCTGTAACCAAGGAGAGGGCTCATGGCCAAGATGCATGTGGAAGTGGTCAGCACCGAACAGCTCATCTACTCGGGTGAGGCAGAATTCCTCGTGGCTCCGGCCCAGGAAGGCGAGATCGGTGTGTATCCGCGACACGTGCCGCTGCTGACCCGTATCAAGCCCGGCGTACTGCGTCTGACAGTGCCGGGCTCCAAGGACGAGGTACTGGTGGCGGTGTCGGGCGGCATGATGGAAGTGCAACCGACCCACATCACTGTTCTGGCCGATACGGCGATTCGCGGTGAGGATATCGACGAGGCTCGTGCCAACGAGGCCAAGCGTGCCGCCGAGGAAACGTTGAAGAAGTCGGTCGACGACCTCGACACGGCAAAAGCCCACGCCGCGCTGGCGGTGGCGATTGCCGAGCTGAAGGCGCTCGACTACCTCAGAAAGCGTGTCCACTAAAAGCACGCGAGCAAATCGTGTATAGTGCAAGGCTGCCACATCTGTGGCAGCCTTTTTTCATTGTTTAACGCATAGTCAACGCTCATGGCCCGACTCAGTATCGTCATTCTCGCTGCCGGCAAAGGCAAGCGCATGTACTCCTCCCTGCCCAAGGTGCTGCATCCGATCGGGGGCGAACCGATGCTGGCGCGGGTGATCCGCACCGCCCGCTCACTCGACCCGGAAACGCTGGTGGTGGTATACGGCCACGGTGGCGACAAGGTACGGGCGGTGATTGGCGAAACGGCGGTGAGCTGGGCCGAGCAAGCCGAGCAGTTGGGTACCGGGCACGCGCTGAAGATGGCCTTGCCGGCCTTGCCGGCCGACGGCAAGACGTTGGTACTGTACGGCGACGTTCCGTTGATTACCCAGTCGACGCTGCTGGATCTGGTGGCGGCCGCCGGTGACGAGGTTGCCCTGCTGACCGATGTTCTCGACAACCCTTCCGGCTACGGCCGCATCGTGCGCGATAACGATGGCAGCATCCGCGCCATCGTCGAAGACAAGGACTGTGCGCCCGAGCAGCAGGCCATCCGCGAGATCAACACCGGCATGCTGGTGCTGCCGAATGTCCGTCTGGCCGGCTGGCTCAGCGCGCTGTCCAACGGCAACGCCCAGGGCGAATACTATCTGACCGACGTGATCGAACTGGCCGTGCGAGACGGTGTGCGCGTGCATGGCGTCAAGGTGCCGGCCTCGTGGCAGGCCGCTGGCGTCAACAACAAGGTGCAGCTGGCCGAACTGGAGCGCATCCTGCAGCAGAACCAGGCGCGTGCCCTGCTGGAAGCCGGCGTCACGCTGGCCGACCCGGCGCGCATCGACATCCGCGGCGTGCTGCGCCACGGCCAGGACGTCAGCATCGACGTCGGCTGCGTGTTCGAGGGGGAGGTCGAGCTGGGCGAGGGTGTCTCCATCGGCGCCCACTGCGTGCTGAAGAACGTCAAGGTGGCGGCCGGCAGCAAGATCGCGCCGTTCTCGCACCTGGAAGACGCGGTGGTCGGCGCCGGCTGCAAGATCGGTCCCTACGCTCGCCTGCGTCCGGGGGCGGAACTCGCCGAGCAGGTGCACATCGGCAATTTTGTCGAGGTGAAGAAGAGCCGCATCGGCGTCGGTTCCAAGGTCAATCATCTGACCTACATCGGTGACGCCGAAATCGGCAGCGGCAGCAACATCGGTGCCGGCACGGTGACCTGTAACTACGACGGCGTCAACAAATTCAAGACCGTGATCGGCGACAACGCCTTCATCGGCTCCGGCACCATGCTGGTAGCGCCGGTGACGGTGGAGGACGGCGCCACCATCGGCGCCGGTTCGGTGATCAGCAAGACCGCGCCGGCCGAGGCGCTGACCGTGGCGCGGGCGCGCCAGACCACGGTCGCCGGCTGGCAGCGCCCGCTGAAGAAGGGCTGAGGCACGGCACCGTGCAGCCCGGGTAGTGAAGACATCGCGATAACTGTAACCTTCGGCCGGGAATGGCCGGAGGAGGCTTGGGGTGCGACCCCGCAAGGAAGACTGATATGTGTGGCATTGTCGGCGCGATTGCAGCGCGTAATGTGGTTCCGGTTCTGGTCGAAGGCCTGAAGCGCCTCGAATACCGTGGTTACGACTCGGCCGGCGTGGCCGTGCTGGCGGGGAACGAGATCCGCCGCGTGCGCCGTGTCGGCCGCGTCGCCGAAATGGAAAGCGCGACCCTGGCCGAAGGCCTCGATGGTCAGCTCGGCATTGGTCATACCCGCTGGGCGACGCACGGCGGCGTGACTGAACCCAATGCTCACCCGCATATTTCGCACGGCCAGATCGCCGTGGTCCACAACGGCATCATCGAAAACCACGAGGCGCAGCGCGAACGGCTCAAGGAGCTGGGCTACCGCTTCGAATCGCAGACCGATACCGAGGTCATCGCCCACCTCGTGCATCACTACTATCAGGCTTCGGCCAACCTGTTCGAGGCGGTGCGCAGTACCGTGCGCGAACTGACCGGTGCTTACGCCATCGGCGTGATCGCGCTGGACCGTCCGGACGAACTGATCTGCGCGCGCATGGGCTGTCCGCTGCTGGTGGGCCTGGGCGACGGTGAGAACTTCATCGCCTCCGACGTCTCGGCGATCCTGTCCGCCACACGCCGCGTGATTTTCCTGGAAGAGGGCGATTTGGGCTATATCACCCGCGACGGCGTCAAGCTGATCGACAAGGACGACCAGCCGGTGGAGCGCGCCGTGCACGTCTCCGACGTCTCGCTGGCCTCGCTCGAGCTAGGCCCGTACAGCCACTTCATGCAGAAGGAAATCCACGAGCAGCCCAAGGCCTTGTCGGACACCATCGAAGCGGTACTCGACGCCGGCTTTACCGCTGCGTTGTTCGGCCCCAACGCTGCCGCGCTGCTGCCGACGCTGGAAGGCGTCAAGATTCTTGCCTGCGGCACCAGCTATTACGCTGGCCTGACCGCCAAATACTGGATCGAGAGCATCGCCGGCGTGCCGTGCGATGTCGAGATCGCCAGCGAATACCGCTACCGCGACGCCTGGGCCAACCCCAAGCACCTGGTCGTCACCATCTCGCAGTCGGGTGAAACGCTCGACACCATGGAGGCGCTGAAGTACGCCAAGTCGCTGGGCCACACAGCTGCCCTGTCTATTTGCAACGTGCGTGAATCGGCCATCCCGCGCGCCTCCGAACTGGTGTTCTACACCCGCGCCGGCGCCGAGATCGGCGTCGCCTCGACCAAGGCCTTCACCACTCAGCTGGTCGCCCTGTTCGCGCTGGCGGTGACGCTGGGCAAGGTGCGCGGCCGCGTCAGCGACGAGCAGCAGGCACAATACCTGGACGAGTTGCGCCACCTGCCGGGCAGCGTGCAGCACGCCCTCAACCTCGAGCCGCAGATCAAGACCTGGGCCGACAAGTTCGCCGCCAAGAACGACGCGCTGTTCCTCGGCCGCGGTCTGCACTACCCGATCGCCCTCGAAGGCGCGCTCAAGCTCAAGGAAATCTCCTACATCCACGCCGAAGCCTACCCGGCGGGCGAGCTCAAGCACGGTCCGCTGGCGCTGGTCGACAGCAACATGCCGGTGGTGGTGATTGCGCCCAACGACAGCCTGCTGGAAAAGGTGAAGTCCAACATGCAGGAAGTGCGCGCACGCGGCGGCGAACTGTTCGTGTTCGCCGACCTCGACAGCCACTTCAGCGAGTCGGAGGGCGTACACGTGATCCGCACCCCGCGTCACGTCGGCGTGCTGAGCCCGGTGGTGCATGCCATCCCGGTGCAATTGCTGGCCTACCACGCGGCGCTGGCGCGCGGCACCGACGTGGACAAGCCACGCAATCTAGCCAAATCCGTAACGGTAGAATGACTTTGTCATATTTGATTTGTGATCAGAAAGAATAAAGTCTGTCACGAGGTAATAAAGTCTGTCACGACTATGACATGATCAGCTTGTTGCCAGTAGTAGTAAGCAAAGAGGCCCGGAAGGGCCTCTTTTCGTTTGAGATTGTTGGGATTGAGGATGCGCAAGGGAGAGGGTCGGAGGGGCTGCTCGTCGGCTGAAGCGGTCCTTCCCCACATCTGTAACTAATAGCTGGTTTGCGGTGCTTTGCGGACAAAGCATGCCCAGCCAGCAAGGACAAATAGATAATTCTTTGGCATAATTGCGCGCTTTATTCCCTGCGGCGTGACTGCCATGAACCTCCCCGACCTGCTCGCCAGCTTCGCGTCCGCCTTCAGCCAGGAGCAGCGCCTGCTCAGCCTGCAGCTGGGCGACGGCAGCCGCTGGGGCGAGGCGTTGCTGCCGCTGGGGCTGACCGGCGAGGAGGCGCTGGCCGGCGATTACCGCTTCCGCGTCGAGTGCCTGTCCGCCAGTGACAGCATTGAACTGAAGTCGCTGCTCGGCCTGCCGGTACGGCTCGGCATCGCCGCCGCCGACGGCAGCGAGAGCCTGCGCTGCGGCGTGGTCAGCGCCGCCGAGGCGCTGGGCAGCGATGGCGGCTTCGCCAAGTACGCCCTGACCGTCGAGCCGCCGTTCGCGCTGCTGCGCCTGCGGCAGACCTCGCGGGTGTTTCAGGATCAGAGCGTAGACGCCATCGTGCGGCAGATCTTTGCCGAGCACGCTGCGGCCAACCCGGTGTTCGCCGCGGTGCAGGGGCTGGATTTCGTGTTGTCCGGCCCGCTGCCCAATCGCAGCTACTGCCTGCAGTACCGCGAATCCGACCACGATTTCATCTGCCGCCTGCTGCGCGAAGAGGGGCTGTCCTGGCGCTATGCCCACCTGGACGGCGACACGCCGCAGGTGCAGCTGCTGGCCTTCGATGATCCGTATGCGCTGCCGGCGGCCGATGTTGGCCGCGTGCGTTTCCACCGCAGCGATGCGACGGAAGAGGAGGATGGTCTCACCCGCTGGGACGGCGCGCGGCAGATCGTGCCCGGCAGCGTGGCGCTGGCGAGCTACGACTACCAGCCGGTGGCCACCGGCCACAGCGGCGACGAGACTGCCGTCGAGCAGGGGCTGGACGGCAGCCGTCTGCAAGCCAGCCTGCAGCATTACGATGCCCCCGGCGCCTACTACGCCAGCGATGCCGAACAGCTCAGCCACTACGCGCGGCTGCGGCAGCAGGCGTACGATGCGCAGGCCAAGACCTTTACCGGTAGCGGCGCGGTGCGCGGCCTCACCGCCGGGCAGTGGTTCCGCCTCGACGAGCACCCGGCGCACGACGGTGACAGCGCCGAGCAGCGCGAATTCGTGGTCACCCGCCAGACGCTGAATGTACGCAACAACCTGCCGGCCGAGCTGGCGCGCAGCCTGCCGGCAGCCTTGCGGCCAACGTTGGCAGCAGCAGATGACGCGCCGTTCCGCACCGCCTTCGACGCCCAGCGTCGCGGCATTCCGCTGACGCCGCTGTATGCCGGCTCGAACGACGCCAAGCCCACCGCGCGCGGTGCGCAGACCGCCACCGTGGTCGGCCCCGCCAACGAGGAAGTCCACACCGACGCCCACGGCCGCATCAAGGTGCAGTTCCACTGGCAGCGGCCGGACGAACACCCGGACAGCGGCGCCAACCTCGACGAGCGCTCCAGCTGCTGGCTGCGCGTCGCCATGCCCAGCGCCGGTGCCGGCTGGGGCCACCAGTTCATCCCGCGCATCGGCCAGGAAGTGCTGGTCGACTTCATCGAAGGCGACATCGACCGCCCGGTGATTACCGGCGTGCTGTACAACGGCAGCCACCCGCCGCCGGCGTTCAGCGGCGCCGGCAGCCTGCCCGCCAACCGCACGCTGTCCGGCATCAAGAGCAAGGAACACCACGGCGGCCAGTACAACGAACTGCTGTTCGACGACACCCCGGGCGAAGTGCGCGCCAAGCTGTCCTCCGAACACGGCAAGACCCAGCTCAACCAGGGCTACCTCACCCACCCGCGCGCGGACGGCAAAGCCGAACCCCGCGGCGAAGGCTTCGAGCTGCGCACCGACCTCACCGGCGCACTGCGCGCGGCTCAAGGCTTGCTGCTCAGTGCCCATGCCCGCCAGGGAGCAAGTGGCAATCAGCTGGACCGAGAGGAGCTACTTGGCCAGTTACAAATGGCCCTGTCCATTGCCCAAGAACTGGCCAAGCAAGCCGAAACCCACGAAGCAGAGAGCACGGATACCCAGCCACAGCAACAGCTCCTGGAGCATATCCAGCAGTGGGAGAATGGCGGCAACACCGCAACCCAAGCCAAGGTAGGTCATAAAGCCATCATGGCGCTGGGAGCGCCGGAAGGCATCGCACTGGCCAGTGAGGCCAATATTGCGGTGGCAGCTGGCAGCAACCACGACCTGGTGGCCGCCAAGGACAGTAATGTCAGCGTCGGGCAGATGCTACGCATGCGCGTCGGCCAGTCGCTCTCCATCTTCGTGCAACAGTTGGGCATGAAGCTGATCGCCGCCGCAGGCCCTATCCGGGTCCAGGCACAAAGCGACGGTGTGGAAATCGGTGCCGCCAAACTGCTGCACTTGTACTCGCTGGAAAAGATCGTGATGGAAGCGCCAGAGGTGGAAATCCGCGGTAAGAACGGCAGTGCCGTCTACAGCAACGGCATCGTCACTAAAACCACAGCCAGCCACACCCAGCACGCCGGCAACCATGTCATGGACGGTCCGGCTAGTGTCAGCGCCCGGCTACCCGGCATGCCGCAAAGCTCGCTGACCACCAATGAACAATTTGGGGTGGCCGGCCGTTCCGGCAAAGCGCAGCCCTCGCTCCCACACGAGGTTCTCAACAGCCTGGGCAAGCAGGAAGGCGCCGGTAGCACCGATGGCAGCGGCGCCACCGCCACCTTGAGCGGCAAGCTCATGGATCAGTTGAAGATGACCCTTAAACGGAACGGATAATGGCAGACGTCCTGAACAGTGCAACCCGCCGCATACCTCTGCAATTCGACAAGCAGGGCAACCCGTATTTCGAATCGGTTAAAAGTCCGGAAAGCTTCAAGCAGCGTGCGCTGTGCGTGAAACCACCGCATAACGTGATCCCGGTGATCTTTGTGCCAGGAATTATGGGAACGAACTTGCGGCTCAAGGATAAAAAGCAAGTCCAGGCTTGGGCACCACCAAATGGTACGCTGGAGGGCATAGGAGGGGCATGGACAGGGGCGCGCCAAAGTCCCGAGACGCGCCAAGTCCTATTCGACCCCAACGGCACCGAAGTCAACCCCGACGGCCCCTGCCAGGTTTCTGGCGATCTGCACTGGGTCACGACAGAAGAGGCCAAACGTCGTGGCTGGGGCGCACTGCACGCGGATAGCTACCACTCTATCCTGCAGCAGCTGGAAGTCAGTCTCAACGACCAGTACAGCAAGCCCGGTCGGCCACAGGAACATGGTAATTTCCTGCTTCCTGAAATAGGTCTGCTCAGCCATCTCAATGGCGGAGAGCAGGCTGCATCTCGTACGTCTGGCGAGCCAGACTATGCCACAGTGGCGGCAGCAGCCGTGAAGGCCTGGAATACGACGCCGCCGGCCTTATCCGAAGAAGAAATTCTGCGCCTGGACGATTATTACTACCCGGTATGGGCGCATGGTTACAACTGGCTGCAAAGTAACGAAGACTCGGCAAAATCCTTGGTAGAAAAAATCGACCAGGTCATCGAACACTACCAAAAGACAGACTACTTCGACTGCGAAGGCAAGGTGATCCTGGTCACCCACTCGATGGGGGGCCTTGTAGGTCGCCGTGCTGCCCAACTTGCCCCGGACAAAGTGTTGGGCGTAGTGCACGGTGTGCAGCCCGTGGCCGGAGCACCAGTGGTCTACCGCCGCTTCCGGGCTGGTACCGAGGTCGGTGGCTTCTTCGACATCGAAGGTGCGGCGGTTGCCGCCATCATCGGCTGGAATGCAGCCGACATCACGCCGACCTTGGCCTGCTCTCCCGGTCCACTGGAACTACTGCCGACCCGACACTACCCTCCCGGTTGGCTGAAAGTCGCCAAGAAAGGCAGTGAAGAAGTGCTATTCAGCTTGCCGCAGGCCGACCCTTACGAGGAAATTTACAGCAAGACCACTGACGACTGCTGGTGGGGGATGCTGGATCCCGCGCTGATTGATCCGGCCAACAAGTTAACCTCGGAAGATAGTACGCCCCTGCAGGTGCACCGGAATGCTTTAGACAGCGCTAAAGATCTCCACGATACCCTTGATCTTTATGCCCACCCGCAGACTTATGGTTATTACGGTATCGACGAAAAGAAATACCGCACCTTCGGTCATATCCATTGGCAAACCTCCGGCGACATCCCCAATGATGATGTGCTGCCATTGATTTACCAGCGGGACAGGCAGCGGTCTTTGACTGGCAAAAGCACCGTACCTTTGTATGGTGAGGCCGGCTCTCCTGAAGTCAAATTCAAGCTTGGCAATGATCGTGACCAGGGGGGGGACGGTACGGTACCGCTGGATTCCGCCAAAGTGTTGGACCGGCTGCAACCTCAGCCCAAGGCGGTATTTCGTATCGCGGGCTTCAATCACCAGATGAGCTACAAGGACCCTTACGCCATCCAGGCCACGGTCTATGGCATCGCCAAACTGGTGCAACTGGCTGCACCGGCCACCCCATTGTGAGAAGAGCCAATCATGCCTAGCCCTCGATACTTTCTAGCGCTGATGCTGCTGGCCAGCATCCCTGTTTACGCCGCGGAGTCCCAGATGTTCGACAAAATGAAAACCTACTGCTTTGGCCGTTACCTGGTGGATGTGCCCTATGAGGCCGAACTGAAAGGGCAAGGAAATACTTACCTGAGCACAACGATAAAAACTGAACGTGGCGGTGAAAATTTGCTCAGACAGAAAATTGAAAAGAGATTAAATGAGTTGAAAGAAGGGAAGACCGCCTCAGAGCGGTTCCAGTTCAATCGAGAGATTGCGCCAAGCAAGACAAGCCATTTGTTGCTTGGCTACAAGGAAGCATTTGGCAGCCCGATGTACAGCATTGACTCATTCAAGTGGGATCGAGGGTGGATATTTACGACATCGAAGAGACCTTATGATGATCAAAGGATTGATTCAATAATTGCTAGATTTAATGATTACTTGAAGAACGTTCGTTATCGTTCTGATCGGGAAATTCCTACCGAGGCAGGGTTTTGTATCGAAAATGGTTTTATTGCCAACGATGGCAAGACCTCGCACTTTGAAAGAGCCTCCATAACATTTTCCTTAAAGAAAAACCATGATGTCTGGTTTAGTGTAGAAAGCTTTGTTCTATCCAGGAGTCAGCCATCCTTGCTAACCCGTATCAAAGAAAGTAAAGTTGATTCAAGGTTTCCAGGAAAGATCAAGAGGGTGAGAGAAGGGCTGCTCACTATAAATGGAATGGCAGGGGAAGAGTCTCTAGTCCATTTTCCATCTGATGATGGAACGGGAGAGGCGCAAAGTTTCACATGGGAAACACAAGGAGAGATCGGCAACCCACTTAAGCCAAAGATTGAGTTGGCCATCACTTCAGGTGAAGGTGTAGCTGGAGTGACCGGCGTATCCACTATGTCCACCAAACAAATCCAAGCCCTATACGAAGCTATCGTCAAGACCATCCGCCTGCGACCAACCACAGACACTCGCTGAGTTAGTTCTTTCCACGTCATGGCTTTGTTGCATTAATCGGGACTTGCTCACACCCGGTAGAATGACGGCATGAGTAAGCCCCGCCCTCCCAAGTACCAGACCACCAACTGGCATGCCTACAACCAGTCCCTCAAGCAGCGAGGGCAGCTACTCCTCTGGCTCGACAAAGACATGAACTGGCTGGCGCCTGCCACAGGCAAGCGGGGACGTCAGCCAACTTTCTCCGACGCTGCCATTCAGTTCTGTCTCACCATTAAATGTCTCTTTGGCTTGGCGTTACGGCAAGCTACAGGCATGGTTGAAAGCATGCTTCGCCTGGCGGGGCTTGACTGGGCCGTTCCCGACTTCAGCACGCTTTCTCGCCGGCAGAAAGATCTGCAGGTGCGTATCCCGGTACAGAAGAAGTAGGGGTGTCTGCATCTCCTGGTGGACAGCACCGGCATCAAGATGATGGGCGAAGGTGAGTGGCTACTTCGGCGACGGGATAGCCGCGCTCAGTGACCTGTTTGACGGCTTCTTCTTTGAATTCAGGGGTGAAACGCAGTGTGCTCATGGACATCCTCCTATGCTCAAATCATAGGGCAGGATTGCCTACAGGAGCCGGGGCAGTCCAGTGAGGCTCTTGAGGTGTCTAGGAAAGGAGGGGCGTATATGGACTCCTCCCGGCTTGCTAGCATTTCACAGTTCAGGTCGTCGGATCGACTGCTCACGTATATCCG
>NZ_JBYSWM010000009.1:0-140473 GCF_058781125.1 Pseudogulbenkiania sp. FW507-F1
GCGGCGGGAGAGGGGCATGGGGGGCCATCCGCAGAGGGGTTTCCCTCACTATAGACACCGCGGCGGCGTGCATCGCGCCGTCTATCGTTCCCAATAGCCGGGGGTGTTGTAGGTCTTTTTCAGGTAGTCGATGAAGAAGCGCACCTTGGCCGGCAGGTGGCGCTGTTGCGGGTAGACCGCCTGGATGTCGTAGGCCGGCACCGCGAACGCGTCGAGCACGGTGACCAGTTCGCCGCGCTTCAACTCGCCCTCGATCTCCCAGGTGGAGCGCCAGCCGATGCCCAGGCCCTGCTTCACCCAGTTGTACAGCAGCTCGCCGTCGTTGCAGTCCAGGTTGCCGCCGACCTTCACCGCAACCAGCCGGCCGTCCTTCAGGAAGGACCAGCCGCGCGGCTGGCCGCCCTGAAGGTTGAAGGCCAGGCAGTTGTGCTGGGCCAGGTCTTCCAGGCTGTGCGGGACGCCGTGCTGCGCGAAGTACGCCGGCGTGCCGCACACCACGCGGCGGTTGCTGGCCAGTTTCACCGCGACGTAGTTGGGGTCGGTGACTTCGCCGATGCGGATCGCCATGTCGTAGCCTTCGCGCACCAGGTCGACCACGCTGTCGGTGAGGTTGAACGAGAGCTTCAGGTCGGGGTAGAGGGTCTGGAAGGTCTGGCCGAGCGGCGCCACGTGGCGGCGACCGAACGCCGCCGGCGCCGACACCACCAGGTGGCCGCGCACCAGGTTGCGTCCGGCCAGCAGCGAGGACTCGATGTCGTCAAAGTCCTTGAGCAGCTGGCGCGCCTGGTCGAGGAACTGCTCGCCGAGGTCGGTGAGGTGCAGGCCGCGCGTGGAGCGGTGCATCAGCTTGACGCCCAGGCGATCCTCCAGGCTGTCGAGGCGGCGCCCCATCACCACCGGCGTCACCCGTTCGGCCTGCGCCGCGGCGGCGAAGCTGCCTTTTTCGGCCACCAGCACGAAGCTCTTGAGTTCCGTGTATCGGTCCATCCTCACCTCTCCTCGGGGGCTAGCGGCTTCGGCCAACCGCGATCAGGCCGTCGCCGGGCGAACTGGGCGAGGCCGCGTAATGCTTCATCGGCATGCGTCCCGCCTCGTGGGCGAGCCGTCCCGACGCCACGGCCAGGCGCATCGCCCGCGCCATGGCGACCGGGTCGCGGGCCTGGGCGATGGCGGTGTTCATCAGCACGCCGTCGCAGCCCAGCTCCATGGCGATGGCGGCGTCGGAGGCGGTGCCCACCCCGGCATCCACGAGCACCGGGATGGAGACGGCGTCGATCACGAGGCGCACGTTCCAGGGGTTGAGGATGCCCATGCCGGAGCCGATCAGGCTGGCCAGCGGCATCACCGCCACGCAGCCGATATCTTGCAGGCGGCGCGCCTGGATCGGGTCGTCGGCACAATACACCATCACCTGAAAGCCGTCACGGACCAGCACCTCGGCGGCCCGCAAGGTTTCCGGCATGTTGGGGTAGAGGGTGCGCTCGTCGCCCAGCACCTCCAGCTTCACCAGCGCGTGGCCGTCCAGCAGCTCGCGCGCCAGGCACAGGGTGCGCACCGCATCTTCTGCGGTATAGCAGCCGGCGCTGTTGGGCAGGTAGGTGTAGCGCTCCGGCGGCAGCACCTCCAGCAGGCTGGGTGCCGCCGGGTCCTGGCCGAGGTTGGTGCGGCGCACGGCGACGGTGACGATTTCCGCCCCCGAGGCCTCCACCGCCTGCCGCGTTTCCTCCAGGCTGCGGTACTTGCCGGTGCCCACCAGCAGGCGCGAGGCGTAGGCCCGGCCGGCGATGACGAGCGGCTGCGGGGTGTTGTCCTGCGCTGCCATGTCAGCCTTCCCCTGCCACGCCGCCGGGCAGGTGCACCACGTGCAGCAGGTTGGTGCTGCCACGTTGGCCGAAGGGAATGCCGGCGATCACCACCACGGTATCGCCGGGCGCGGCGACCTGCTCGCGCAGCGCGGCGTCGCTGGCGTGGGCGATCATCTCGCCCACGTCCTGCACCTCGTCGAACGGCACCGGATGGACCCCCCAGACCAGGGCCAGGCGGCGCGCGGTGGCGAGCTGCGGGGTGAGCGCCAGGATCGGCGCCACCGGGCGCTCGCGGCTGGCGCGCAGCGCGCTGAAGCCGGAGGAGGTGAAGGCCACCGTGGCGGCGGGCTGCAGCAGTTCGGCGACGCGGCGCAGGGCGCAGCAGATGGCGTCCGGGGTGTTGGGCTGGGCCGGGGTGTGGCCGGCCGCCAGTTCGTGGCGCCACGCCGGGTCGTGCTCCACCTCGGCGATGATGCGGTCCATGATGGCGACCGCCTCCACCGGGTACTGGCCGGAGGCGGATTCGGCCGACAGCATCACCGCGTCGGCGCCCTCGTACACCGCGGTGGCGACGTCGGAGGCTTCGGCGCGGGTCGGCACCGGGGCCACGATCATCGACTCCAGCATCTGGGTGGCCACCACCACCGGCCGGCCGGCGGCGCGGGCGGCGCGCACGATGCGCCGCTGCAGCACCGGCACCTGCTGCGGCGGCAGTTCCACCCCGAGGTCGCCGCGCGCCACCATGACGCCGTCGGCCAGCGCTACGATTTCCTCCAGATGTTCGATGGCGGCCGGCTTTTCCAGCTTGGCCATGATCCAGGCCTGGTCGCCGATCAGCGCGCGCGCCTCGCTGATGTCCTCGGGACGCTGCACGAACGACAGCGCCACCCAGTCGACCCCCAGTTCCAGGCCGAAGGCGAGATCGGCGCGGTCCTTCGCCGTCAGCGGCGAGATCGGCAGCACCACGCCGGGCACGTTCACGCCCTTGCGGTCGGACAGCGTGCCGCCCACCAGCACCGTGGTGTCGGCGAAGTCGGGGCCGAAGGCCTCGACGCGCAGGCGCAGCTTGCCGTCGTCGAGCAGCAGCTCGGTGCCGACCTCGAGCGCGGCGAAGATTTCCGGGTGCGGCAGGTTGGCGCGGCCGGCGTCGCCCTCGGCGGGGTCGAGGTCGAGGCGGAAGCGGGCGCCGGGCTCGAGCAGTGCCTTGCCGCCGGCCATGCGGCCGATGCGCAGCTTGGGGCCTTGCAGGTCGAGCAGCACGCCGATCGGGCGGCCGAGTTCCTGTTCGACCTCGCGGATCAGGCGCAGGCGTGCGGCGTGGTCCTCGTGGCTGCCGTGGCTGAAATTGAGCCGGAACACGTCGGCGCCGGCTTCGGCCAACGTGCGGATGCGTTCAAGGGTAGAACTCGCCGGCCCGAGCGTGGCGAGGATGCGGGCACGACGCTGGCGTCTCATGCGACCTCCCACTGGCCGATGACGGCGGCCACCCCGGCGCGGGCGACTTGGGCGTCCTCGCCGGCCTTGACGCCGGAAACCCCGACCGCGCCGATCACCTGGCCGCCGACGACGATCGGCTCGCCGCCTTCCAGCGGCACCACCGGCATCGCCAGCGCGGCGAAGCGGCCGTTGTTCACCATCTCCTCGAACGCCTTGCTCGGCTTGCCGCTGAGCACGCAGGTGCGCGCCTTTTCCGGCGCCACGGCGGCGCTCATCAGCGGCGCGCCGTCCATGCGCTGCAGCCACAGGGCGTGGCCGCCGGCGTCGCACACCGCGATGCTGACCGCCCAGCCTTGTGCCGTCGCCTCGGTTTCGGCGGCGGCGGCGATACGCTTGACCTCGTCCAGGGTCAGTGCCTTGGTGTCTCTCATCATCAGTCTCCTCTTTATGATATTGGGCGCGTTCCTGCGGCTGGCTCAGGTGAGCAGGATGGCGCGGAAGTCGTTCACATTGGTCAGCGTCGGGCCGGTGATCAGGGCGTCGCCCAGCGCTTCGAAGAAGCCGTGGCCGTCGTTGTCGTCGAGGCGGTCGCGCGGGCGGATGCCGGCGGCCCAGGCGCGCGCGAGGGTGTCGGGGGTGATGAAGGCGCCGGCGATCTCCTCCTGCCCGTCGACGCCGTCGGTATCGCCCGCCACGGCGTGGATGCCTGGCGTGCCGTTCAGCGCCACCGCCAGCGACAGCAGGAACTCGACGTTGCGGCCGCCGCGTCCCTGGCCACGCACCGTCACCGTGGTCTCGCCGCCGGACAGCAGCACGCACGGCACCGCCGCCGGCTGGCCGCGGTGCTTCACCTGCAGCGCGATGCCGGCCATGACCTTGCCGACGTCGCGCGCCTCGCCCTCGATGCTGTCGCCCAGGATCAGCGCCGGCAGCCCGGCATCGGCGGCAACCGTGGCGGCGGCTTCCAGCGCCATCTGCGGCGTCGCCACCAGGTGGGTGGTGACGCGCGCCAGGCGGGGGTCGTCCGGCTTGACGGTCTCGCCGTCGCCGGACTCCAGCAGGCGGCGCGCGCCGGCGGGCAGGGCGATGCCGTAGCGGCGCACGATCTCCAGCGCGTCGGCGCAGGTGGTGGGATCGGCCACCGTCGGGCCGGAGGCGATGTCCATCGGGTTGTCGCCGGGCACGTCCGAGATCAGCAGGTTCACCACGCGCGCCGGATGGCAGGCGGCGGCGAGCCGTCCGCCCTTGATCGCCGAGAGGTGGCGGCGCACGCAGTTCATTTCGGCGATCGTCGCGCCGGAGGTCAGCAAGGCGCGGTTGATGGCCTGCTTGTCCTCCAGGCTGACGCCGTGGCCCGGCAGCGGCAGCAGCGCGGAGCCGCCGCCCGAGATCAGGCAGATCACCAGGTCGTCGGGCGTCAGGCCGCGCACCGTGTCCAGCAGGCGGCCCGCCGCGGCCAGCCCGGCGGCGTCCGGCACCGGGTGGGCGGCTTCGACGATCTCGATGCGCTGGCACGGCACGGCGTAGCCGTAGCGCGTCACCACCAGGCCGGCAAGCTCACCCGGCCAGTGCCGCTCCAGCGCTTGGGCCATGGCGGCCGAGGCCTTGCCGGCGCCGATGACGATGGTGCGGCCGCGTGGCGGCTCGGGCAGGAACGGCGGGAGGCAGTGCTCGGGCTGGGCGGCGTTGACGGCGGCGGCGAACATCTTCGCCAGCAGGTCGCGGGGAGGCGTGTTCATCGGCGGGGGTCCTTTGCTATCAGAGCTCACCGAGGTCGGTGAAACGGATCGGCTGCGCGCCTTTCCACAGCACGGTGCGGCCCATGTCCATCAACTGATCGGCGCCTTCGACCACGGTCAGGAAGTGGTTGCCGGCCAATTGGCCCATCTTGCTGGCGAACTGGCTGCTGCCGTAGGCGAACAGGATCTCGGTTTCGGAAAAGCCGCCCGGGTAGAGCAGCAGGTCGCCGCGCGAAGGGTGGCTGGTGTGGTTCTCGAAGCCGAGCCCGGTGTCGAAGTCGCCGAGCGGCACCCACACCGCCTCGCCGCTCCAGCGCGAATGGATCACCTGGTTGGAGAAGGGCAGCAGCTTCAGGAAGGCGGCGCAGGTGCGCGGCGCGGCCTCCTCTTCCAGCCGCGCGACGAAACGGTAGGAACCGACATCGATGGACAGGTAACGCATGGGGTCTCCTGGGGGCTATGGAGCCGGTCGATGCCGGCCCTTCTTGGAACCTGTTCACGATCTTGCTGCGCATCCCTGATCGGGGCTCATGTGCACGTAGTGATTCGCTCAGCGATCGGGAATCCTCATGTACTCCAGTACATTCCGGTTCCTGCGCTGCTCTTCACCCCGCTGAGGGCTGCTCGCGACAGATCGTGAATAGGTTCTTACAACACTTATTGGGCGATCTCGAAGTTGGCCAGCTTCTCCAGCGCGCGCACCATCGCCGAGTGATCCCAGCTGGCGCCGCCGTGCGCCGCGCAGGCGTTGAACAGCTCCTGCGCGGTGGCGGTGTTGGGCAGCGACACGCCGAGCTGGCGGCCGGTGGTCAGCGCCAGGTTGAGGTCTTTCTGGTGCAGCTCGATGCGGAAGCCCGGCTCGAAAGTGCGCTTGACCATGCGCTCGCCGTGCACCTCCAGGATGCGCGAGTTGGCGAAGCCGCCCATCAGCGCCTGGCGCACCTTGGCCGGGTCGGCGCCGGCCTTGGCGGCGAGCAGCAGCGCCTCGCCCACCGCCTCGATGGTGAGCGCCACGATGATCTGGTTGGCCACCTTGGTGATCTGGCCGTCGCCGTTGCCGCCGACCAGGGTGATGTTCTTGCCCATCAGCTCGAACAGCGGCTGGACCGTGGCGAAGGCGGCTTCGCTGCCGCCCACCATGATGGTCAGCGTCGCCGCCTTAGCGCCGACTTCGCCGCCCGACACCGGGGCGTCGAGGTACTCGCAGCCGAGCTCGTTGATGCGGCGCGCGAACTCCTTGGTGGCCACCGGCGAGATGGAACTCATGTCCACCACGATCTTGCCGGCGCTGAGACCGGCGGCGACGCCGTTGGCGCCGAACAGCACGTCTTCCACGTGCGGGGTATCGGGCACCATGGTGATGACGATGTCCGCCTGGCGCGCCACCTCGGCGCCGTTGGCGCAGACCCTGGCGCCGGCCTCGAGGATGGCCCCCGGGGTGTGGCCGCGGGTGTAGGTGAAGACGGTGTGACCGCCGGCGATGAGGTGGCCGGCCATGGGGGCGCCCATGATGCCGAGGCCGATGAAGCCGATGTTTGCCATGATGTGTCTCCTGTTATCGGGATGTTCCGGTTCTCTGCTGGGGGGTCAGGCGGCAAGGGCCTTGATCCAGCCCAGCCCGTCGCGGGTGCTGCTGGCGGGCTTGTACTCGCAGCCGATCCAGCCGTCGTAGCCGAGCTCATCGATGTGACGCAGCAGCCACGAGTAGTTGATCTCGCCGCTACCCGGCTCGTGGCGGCCGGGGTTGTCGGCGAGCTGGATGTGGGCGATGCGCGGCAGGTATTTCGCGATGGTGCCCGCCAGTTCGCCCTCCATGCGCTGGGCGTGGTAGATGTCGTACTGGATGAACAGGTTGTCCGAGCCCACCGCGTCGAGGATCGCCGCCGCCTGGGCGGTGCGGTTGAGGTAGAAGCCGGGAATGTCCCAGGTGTTGATCGGTTCGATCAGCAGGCGCAGGCCCGCCCGCTGCAGCTGGGCGGCGGCGAAGCGCAGGTTGGCGACGAAGGTCTCGTGCAGCGTGTCCTGCGGCACCCCGGCCGGGGCGATGCCCGCCAGGCAGTTGAGCTGGGTGCAGCCCAGGGCGCGGGCGTAGTCGATGGCGCGGCCGACGCCGTCGCGGAACTCGTCGACCCGGTCCGGATGGCAGGCGATGCCGCGCTCGCCGGCTTCCCAGTCGCCGGCGGGCAGGTTGTGCAGCACCTGCACCAGGCCGTGGCGCGCCAGCTGCTCGGCCAGGACCTCCTTGGCGAAGGCGTAGGGGAAGAGGTACTCGACCCCCTGGAAGCCGGCCTCGGCGGCGGCCTGGAAGCGCTCGAGGAAAGGCAGCTCGGTGAAGAGCATGGTGAGGTTGGCGGCGAATTTCGGCATGGTGTCCTCCTGATGTCTGGGCGCGGCTCAGTCGAGCAGCGCGATGGCGGTCGGGGCGTCGGCGCCGCGGGCGGCCAGTTCTTCGAACTCGTTGACGGCGTTGATCTCGGTGCCCATCGAGATGTTGGTGACGCGTTCCAGGATGATCTCCACCACCACCGGCACGCGGAACTCTTCCATCCAGGCGCGGGCCTGGGCGAAGGCGGGCTGGATTTCCTCCGGCCGGCGCACGCGGATCGCCTTGCAGCCAAGGCCCTCGACCACGGCGACGTGGTCCACGCCGTAGCCTTCGGTCTCGGGAGCGTTGATGTTCTCGAAGGCGAGCTGCACGCAGAAGTCCATGTCGAAGCCGCGCTGGGCCTGGCGGATCAGCCCCAGGTAGGCGTTGTTCACCACCACGTGCAGGTAGGGCAGCTTGAACTGGGCACCGACGGCCAACTCCTCGATCATGAACTGGAAGTCGTAGTCGCCGGAGATCGCCACCACCTTGCGCTCGGGGTCGGCGGCGCACACGCCCAGCGCGGCCGGGATGGTCCAGCCCAGCGGGCCGGCCTGGCCGCAGTTGATCCAGTGGCGCGGCTGGTAGACGTGGAGAAACTGGGCGGCGGCGATCTGCGACAGGCCGATGGTGCTGACGTAGCAGGTGTCGCGGCCGAAGGCGCGGTTCATCTCCTCGTATACCCGTTGCGGCTTCATCGGCACGGCGTCGAAGTGGGTCTTGCGCTGCAGGGTGCGCTTGCGTTCCTGGCACTCGGCGACCCAGGCGCTGCGGTCGGGGAGCCAGCCGGCCAGCTTCATCCCCCGCGCCACTTCCAGCAATTGGTCGAGCGCCGCGCCGGCGTCCGAGACGATGCCGTAGTCGGGGCCGAACACCCGGCCGATCTGGGTCGGCTCGATGTCGATGTGCACGAAGGTGCGGCCTTCGGTATAGACCTCCACCGAGCCGGTGTGGCGGTTGGCCCAGCGGTTGCCGATGCCGATCACGAAGTCCGACGCCAGCATTGTGGCGTTGCCGTAGCGGTGCGAGGTCTGCAGGCCGACCATGCCGGCCATCAGCGGATGGTCGTCGGGGATGGTGCCCCAGCCCATCAGGGTGGGGATCACCGGCACGCCGGTTAGCTCGGCGAATTCCTGCAGCCGCGCTGCGGCGTCGGCGTTGATCACGCCGCCGCCGGCGACGATCAGCGGGCGTTGGGCGGCGTTGAGCATCGCCATCGCCTTCTCGGCCTGGGCGCGCGTGGCGGCCGGCTTGTGCAAGGGCAGGGGCTCGTAGGTTTCGATGTCGAATTCGATCTCGGCCATCTGCACGTCGAAGGGCAGGTCGATCAGCACCGGGCCGGGACGGCCGGAACGCATGATGTGGAAAGCCTGCTGGAACACGCGCGGCACCAGCGCCGGCTCGCGCACCGTCACCGCCCACTTGGTGACCGGCTTGGCGATAGATTCGATGTCCACCGCCTGGAAGTCCTCTTTGTACAGGCGGGCGCGCGGCGCCTGGCCGGTAATGCACAGGATAGGTATCGAATCCGCCGACGCCGAATACAGGCCGGTGATCATGTCGGTGCCGGCCGGGCCGGAGGTGCCGATGCACACCCCGATGTTGCCGGCGCGCGCGCGGGTGTAGCCCTCCGCCATGTGCGAGGCGCCTTCCACGTGGCGCGCCAGCACGTGCTGGAAGCGGCCATCCTTCTTCATGGCCGAATAAAGGGGATTGATGGCGGCGCCGGGTACGCCGAACACGGTGGCAACACCTTCCTTGCGCAATACCGCTGCGGCGGCATCCACTGCTCTCATTCGGGCCATTTGTCTTCCTCCTGGGGTGGGTTTGCTTGACTGATGGTCACAGCATAGGGAGAAAGACTAAGTGGTTGAATTGCCGGGGGTCTCGGTTCTGTCGATACTTTTAGTATTTACTCGCCCGGCCGCGCCTCCCCGTGTCGGTGAAAACGCCGGTGCTGCTGTCGCGCACCGTGAACGCCGTGCGGCCGCCTTGCCGCCGCAGGCGTCGTCCTGCGGCGGGAGGCGTCCTGCGATGCGGGGCGCCCGCCCTTGCTGGCGATACCGCTCCAGCGCGTGCTGTCGGCTCGAGCGTTGCCATCGTCGGGGAAGGGGGTGCGTGAAAAATTGTATACGTATAGGACTGAAATTGTTTTTTGCCTGCGCTGAGCAGGCGGCTTGCGGCGTGTCCATTGCGGGCTGGTATCGAGCACGGCACGAGGCAGGGGGTGCACACTGGCACCGCGTATCGTGGGTAACTAGTGTGTGTACACAAAAAATCATTGAATTGTGTACAAGGCAATTCTAGACTGTTGGCAACGATGGACCGTCCGAGCTTGTCCCACTGGGAGGCGGAAGATGGGAAAACCGGCTTTCGCCGACCGAGGACGGGGTCCCGCCTACATACCAAGGAGACAACCATGCTGATACGCGTTATCAACCCCAACACCACCCGCAGCATGACCGAAAAGATCGGCGCGTCTGCCCAGCGCGTGGCCGCGCCCGGCACGCGCATCGTCGCGGTGAACCCGGACAGCGGTCCGGTCTCGATCGAGAGCCATTTCGACGAGGCGATCAGCACGGTCGGCGTCGCCGAGGAGGTGCGCAAGGGCGAGCGCGAAGGAGCCGACGCCTACGTCATCGCCTGTTTCGGTGATCCGGGCCTGCTCGCCGCGCGCGAGCTGACGCGCGCCCCGGTGATCGGCATCGCCGAGGCTGCCTTTCACCTGGCGACGATGATCGCGACGCGCTTCTCGGTAGTCACCACGCTCGGGCGCACTGGCATCATCGCCGAGCACCTGCTGCAGTCCTACGGTTTCGCCCACCATTGCCGGCGCGTGCGCGCGGCCGAGATCCCGGTGCTCGATCTCGAGGACGACGGCGCCTGCGCGCTCGACCGCATCGTGGCGGAATGCCGCCGCGCCAAGGCCGAGGACGGCATCGGCGCGATCGTGCTGGGCTGCGGCGGCATGGCCGATCTCGCCGACGAGATCCGCGAGGCGGTCGGCCTGCCGATCGTCGAAGGCGTTACCGCCGCGGTGAAGCTCGCCGAGACGCTGGTGAGCCTCCGGCTCGGCACCAGCAAGCACGGCGATCTGGCTTTCCCGCCTGCGAAGCGCTTCACCGGGCAGTTCGAACACCTCAGCTCCTAACCGGGTTCCTGAGCCTTTCCCGTCGAGGCTGTCGTCAACGGGGCCAGCATTTGCCGTCTCCGCCGTCTATTAACACGGTATGAGCCTGTACGCGTCAGCGTGCCGGCCCCGGCCCCATCGGTACCACGACGACGCATCGCGAGGAGGAACCCTTCATGACCACCACCGCCCACAGTGCCACCCGGAGCACGCCGCAACCGGTCATCGCCGGCGCCGACCCGCGCCTCTACAACGACGACCTCGCGCCGGTGCCGCAGAGCGCGCGCACCTGGAACGGCTACAGCATCTTCGCGATGTGGATGTCCGACGTGCATAGCGTGGGCGGCTATACCTTTGCCGCGAGCCTGTTCCTGCTCGGGTTGTCGGGCTGGCAGGTGCTGGCGGCGCTGACGCTCGGCATCCTGCTCGTCAACCTGCTGATGAACTGGGTCGGCAAGCCCAGCCTGGTGCACGGCATCCCCTTCCCGGTGATGGCGCGCGTCAGCATGGGCGTGATGGGCGCCAACTTGGCGGCGGTCATCCGCGGCGTGGTCGGCATCGTGTGGTACGGCGTGCAGACCTACTTCGCCTCCAAGGCGGTGGCGACGCTGGTGCTGCTGTTCTTCCCCGGCGCCGTGGCGCTGCGCGACACAAGCTTTCTGCGGCTCGACCTGCTCGGCTGGGCCTGCTTCATGTTCATGTGGTTCTTCCAGCTGGTGATCTTCCAGCGCGGCATGGAAACGATCCGCCGATTCGTCGATTTCTGCGGCCCGGCGGTGTATGTCGTGATGTTCGTGCTGATGGGCTGGATTCTGTCGCAGGCCGGCCTCGGCGCGCTCGACCTGACGCTCGGCGACAAGGTGCTCAGCGGCAGCGAATCGGTCACCGCGATGGGCAGCGCAGTCTTGCTGGTAGTCAGCTACTTCGCCGCGCTGCTGCTCAACTTCGGCGACTTCTCGCGCTTCGGCAAGAACGAGCGCCAGATGAAGATCGGCAATTTCCTCGGCCTGCCGGTGAATTTCATCGTGTTCTCGATCATCACCGTGATCGTGACCGCCGGCAGCTCGACAGTATTCGGCGCGATGATCATGGACCCGGTCGAGATCGTCTCGCGCATCGACAACAAGCTGGCCGTCGTGATCGGCAGCCTGACCTTCGTCGTCGCCACGATGGGCATCAACATCGTCGCCAATTTCGTCTCGCCGGCCTACGACATCGCCAACCTGTTCCCCAGGCACGTCGACTTCAAGCGCGGCGGCCTGATCGCGTCGATCCTCGCGGTGCTGGTGTGCCCGTGGATCTTCGTCGACAGCCCGAAGGCGATCACGGTCTTCGTCAGCGTGTTCGGCTCCATCCTCGCCCCGCTGTACGGCGTGATGATGGCCGACTTCTACCTCGTCAAGAAGCAGGTGGTGCAGGAGGCCGAGCTGTACACGATGGCGCCCAGCGGGCGCTATCACTACGACGGCGGCTGGAACAAGGTGGGCCTGGCGGCGCTCGCGCTGTCCGGCACGCTGTCGGTCGGCTGGGAGCTGGCGACGCAATTTTTCCATCTGTTGCCCGAGAACAACTTCGGCTGGGTGATCGGCGCGCTGGCCGGCGCGCTGATCTACCTGGCGGCGATGCGCGCCGCGCGGCGCACCTGAGGCAACGGCAATCATGACGCCGGGCACCGCACGGTGCCGGGCGCAAAACAATGCAGGAGAAACACATGGCCATCACCAAGGATTACCCCCGCGACCTGGTCGGCTACGGCCGCAACCCGCCGTACGCCAACTGGCCCGGGCGCGCCCGCGTCGCCGTCCAGTTCGTGCTGAACTACGAGGAGGGCGGCGAGAACTGCGTGCTGCACGGCGACCCGGGGAGCGAGCAGTTCCTGTCCGAACTCTTCAGCCCGCCGGCCTTCCCTGACCGCCACATGTCGATGGAAGGCGTCTACGAATACGGCTCGCGCGTCGGGGTGTGGCGCTTCCTGCGCGAATTCGAGCGGCGCGGCCTGCCCCTGACCGTGTTCGGGGTCGCCATGGCGCTGGAGCGCCACCCCGAGGTCACCGCGGCCTTCCGCGAGCTGGGGCACGAGATCGCCGGTCACGGCTGGCGCTGGATCCACTACCAGAACGTCGACGAGGCGACCGAGCGCGAGCACCTGCGCATCGGCATGGAGATCATCGAACGCCTCACCGGCGAGCGCGCGCTGGGTTGGTACACCGGGCGCGATTCCCCCAATACCCGCCGCCTGGTGGCCGACTACGGCGGCTTCCTGTACGACTCGGACTACTACGGCGACGATCTGCCGTTCTGGATGGAGGTGCAGAAGACCGACGGCGCGACGGTGCCACAACTGATCGTGCCCTACACCCTCGACACCAACGACATGCGCTTCTCCCTGCCGCAGGGCTTCTCGCACGGCGACGAGTTCTTCGACTACCTGCGCGACGCCTTCGACGTGATGTACGCCGAAGGCGACGAGCGTCCGGCGATGATGTCGGTCGGCATGCATTGCCGGCTGCTCGGCCGTCCGGGACGCTTCCGCGCCCTGCAGCGCTTCCTCGACCACATCGAGAAGCACGACCGGGTGTGGGTGTGCCGCCGCGTCGACATCGCCCGCCACTGGCATCAGCATCATCCCTACGCGCCGCAGGGCTGAGTTCCCGCCGTCGAAAGGAAAAAGCCGGCCGTCGCGAGACGGGCCGGCTTTGTTTTGGCCTGCGGGCGGCGTCGGGTGCCGTTGTCCTTAGAACCTGTTCACGATCAGTCGCGAGCAGCCCTCAGCGGGGTGAAAAGCAGCGCAGGAACCGGAATGTACTGGAGTACATGAGGATTCCGAGCAGCACATGAGCCCCGATCAGGGATGCGCAGCAAGATCGTGAACAGGTTCTTAGCGCATTGCCCCGGTTAGGAGCAGGTAGCCCGGCAGCCAGCCGGTCAGCACGCCCTGGACGATGGCCATGCCGGCGGTGAGCCTGGCCACCGGTTTCTGCAGCGCCAGCAGCAGGAAGAACAGCAGCCACAGCACGGCCCACGCCAGCCAGGACAGGCCGAACCACCAGTCCCAGGTGGACGCGGCAAGGCGCAGGGTATCCACCGCCACCGGCAGCGCGGTGATCGCCACGAACAGGCTGAACCAGCCCAGTCCGCGGCCGTCGGCGCCGTTGTGGCGGTTGATGGCGACCCACAGGTAGGTGAAGGAAAACAGCAGGGAGAGGGCGCCCGCCTTGATCGACGCGGCGTTAGCCCCCTCGCCGAAGGCGAGCTTGAGGGCCACCAGCAGGGTGAGGCCGCCGGCGAACAGGTTGATCACGGAGATCTCCCTGTCGCCGATGCGGCCCAGCATCCACAGCCCGTTGAGAATCAGCACGGCTCCTACGTAGAGGAGCGCCAGACCGAGCAACATGGCGCGCTACCTTTCGCGGTTCGGCCAACCTGCGCCCGGAGCGCCCCCGCCTTGGCGGGCGGGGCTGGCGCGGACGCCGTCGGCAACGATGTCAGGCATGATCGGTGCTCCCGCCGCTCAGGCCACGGAGGGAATCACCCCGACGGCGTCGAGCTGGACTTCGTCGCAGTTGTGGCCGGGGCCGCTGCGGTCCACCACCAGGAAGTCGCACACCGCGTCGAGCGCCAGCAGCGGGTGGTGCCACACCCCGGTGCGGTAGTTGACGCCCTGGTCGGCGCGGGCGAGGAAGACCCGCAGGTCTGCCGCCGCCGGAGGCGCTCCCGCCGGGGCCACCACCACCAGGTAGGGGCGGCCGGACAGGGGAATGAAGGCCTGGCTGCCCAGCGGGTGGCGCTCCATCATCTCCACCCGGAACGGCAGCGCGCGCGGCTGGCCGCGAAAGATGGACACGATGGCCCGGCCCTCGGGCCCCGGCTCGACGCTGGCCAGGTCGTGGTAGCGCTCGGTGTTGCCGCCGTTGATGGGGAAGTGGCGCACCGCCTCCGACGCCTCGATGACGTCGCCGAAGGGGGCGAAGGCTTCCCGGCTGAGCGGCTCCACCCTGAGGTCGAGGGTCTTCATTTGGCCACCCGGCCCCACAGGCGCAGGCGCGAGACGCCGCCGTCGGGGAAGATGTTGAGGCGCACGTGCGTCACCGGGCCGAGGCTGGCCAGGTCGGTGAAGGTGTGCACCGCGTCCATCGACAGCTTCTGCTCTGGCAGCAGCACCGGCCAGAACATGCTCTGGGTGGTGGCGGACTGGTCGGTGCCGCCGCTGACGAAGGCCGCCTGCAGCGAGAAGGCATCGGGATAATTGCCTTTGTAGAAGGCGGTATCCAGCTCGATCTTCTCGATGATGCCGGGCGCGCCCAGTTCCAGCACGCACCAGTCGTTGCCCGGTTCGCGGCGGCGGCGGGTCTCCCAGCCGTCGCCCATGTTCAGGCCGCGGCCGGGCAGCAGCATATTGCTGGCGGAGGAACCGAAGCTGGCGTCGTTCCAGGCCACCGGGCGGCCGCCGTTTTCCAGCGCGACGAGGTCGACCAGCTGGTCCGGGCCGGCGCTCTCCAGGCCGCCTACCGGCTGGCCGTACACGCGCAGGCGGGCGATGCCGCCGTCCGGGTAGATGTTGACGCGCAGGTGGGTCCAGACGTCGCCGTTGGCGCATTGCAGCAGATGATGGCTATTGGGGCCCAGCGCGGTGGCGGGCAGGATCTCGGTCCAGGCGGCGGCCTTCAGCGCTTCCACGTCGTCGCTGGCGGACACGGTGGCCTCGATCGACACCGCCGGCGGGTAGTTGCCGGTGAAGTGGCTGGTGTCCACGTCGAAACCGCGGATCACGCCCTTCACGCCGAGCTTCACCAGCGCCCAGTCATAGCCGGCCACACGCTTGCGGCGCGACTCCCAGCCATCCATCCACTTGCCGTTCTCGTCGAACTTGCCGGGAACGAACTGGGCCGGTTCCGGGTTGAGCATGCGCGAGACGTCGGCGAAGAAATCGTCGGACGCGTACAGGGCCTGGGCGCCCAGGCGCGGGTTGGCGAGGTCCACCGAGCGGCGCGCCCAATCGGGCAGCTCGGCGGGCGGGGCGATGACGGTGGGTCCGGTGGCGTGGGCCATGATGGGTTCTCCTTGCAGTGTTCAGTGAAAGTTCGTGAGGGACGCGCCGGCTTGGCGTGTCCCTCGGGGTGTCGAGCGCTCGATCAGAGGCGTGTCTGGGGCGCGGCTTCGGCCAACATTTCGGCACGGGCCGGGGCGCGCAAATCGACCTTGATTTCGCCGTTGAGCACCTGGGTGGCGCGTTCGCGGTCGATATCCTTTTCCCACACGCCGACCACCACGGTCGCCACGCAGTTGCCGATCATGTTGGTCAGCGCGCGCGCCATGCCCATGAACCAGTCCACCGACAGTACCAGCACCAGGCCGATGGCGGGTATGGCCGGGATGGCGCTCAAGGTGGCGGCCAGGATCACGATGGCCGAGCCCGGCACGCCGTGGGCGCCCTTCGAGGTCACCAGCGAAATGGCGAGGATGGTGAGGAGGTCGGTCAGCGACAGCGGCGTGTTGGTGGCCTGGGCGATGAACACCGCGGCCAGGGTCAGGTAGATCGAGAAGCCGTCGAGGTTGAAGGAGTAGCCGGTGGGGATCACCAGGCCCACGGTCGAATCCTTCACCCCCATCAGCTCGAGCTTGCGCATCACCTGTGGCAGCACGGCGTCGGACGAGGCGGTGCCCAGCACGATCAGCAGTTCCTCGCGCAGGTAGCCCAGCAGCTTGAAGATGTTGAAGCCGGCCAGGCGCAGGATGATGCCGAGGATGCCGACCACGAAGATGCTGCAGGTCAGGTAGAACAGCGCCACCAAGAGGCCGAGCTGCTTGAGCGAGCCGATGCCGTACTTGCCGACGGTGAAGGCGATGGCGCCCATCACGCCCAAGGGGGCGAGCTTGACGATGAAGCCGATCAGTTTGAAGAACACCTGGCCGAGGTGGTCGATGGCGACGGTCACCGGGCGGCCGCGCTCGCCGAGCGCCGCGACGGCACAACCGAACAGGATGGCGATCAGCAGCACCTGCAGGATGTCGCCCTTGGCGAAGGCGTCGCCGAAGGTGGCGGGAATGAGCTTCATGATGAAGTCCACCGCCGTCAGGTGGCCCACCTGGGACACCCGCTCGCTATAGTCGGCCAGCGCCGAGGCATCGAGGGTGTGGGGGTCGATGTTCATGCCCGCGCCCGGCCGCAGGGTTTCGGCCAGCAGCACGCCCAGCGCCAGGGCGAAGGTGGTGACGATCTCGAAGTAGAGCAGGGCCTTGACGCCGACGCGGCCGACCTTCTTCAGGTCGCCGGTGCTGCAGATGCCGTGCACCACGACGCAGAACACCAGGGGCGCGACCAGCATCTTGATGAGCTTGATGAAGCCGTCGCCCATCGGCTTGAGCTTGGTGGCGAAATCGGGCCAGACGATGCCGACGATCACGCCGAGAATCAGGGCGATGACGACTTGCCCGAACAGGGTCTTATGGAAGCGTTTGTACATGGTTCACCTCGCAAACCGGATCGAAAGGGGGTTGCCGTGCGCAACCGGGGTCTTGTCGAAGGGATGACGGGAGGGGGTGAGTTCCATGCTCACGGGGTTGTTGCGCAACGCCGCGGTGGCGGCATGCGCTGCTCTTGTTCGGGCCATCTGCTTCTCCTTGGTGTAAATAATTATTAGCTTGGTTGGGACAGCTTAGGGATAAAGCGCAAGCGCTTGAATTCCCTCCGGCATCGGTTCTGTCGATAGTTTTGCTATCGACTCCCGGCCGGTAGGCCTCTCCTCCCGAGCCGGCCGGGAGGGGGTGCTGAGCCACCTGGTGCTTGCCGAAGCGGGACGGATTCCGCGTCGGACGACTCACCGTTACCCGCCGGCCGGAGTACAGCGGCACCGGGGACGTGGTGTTATATTCTTTCTGACATGTTAGTTTGAATTTTTCGAGTTTTGCAACAAAAATGTCTTTATGGGTTTGCTTGGTGTGGCAGGTGGAATTTGCTGCCGGCGAAGCCTGATGTGACAATTGCCGCTCGACGAAATGGATGGGGACGAGAAACATGCAGGAGCCTGAAGGTTTGCTCTTGGCCGACAAGGCCTTCCTGGCGCTGCGGGAGCTGCTGACCGGCGGTGGCCTGCGGGCCGGGCAGTTCGTCTCGATGTCGGACCTGGTCGGGGTGATCGGGCTGCCGCTGGCGCCGGTGCGCGAAGCGGTCAAGCGCGCCGAGTCGGCCGGTTACGTCCGCGTCCTGCCCAAGCGCGGCGTGGCGGTGATGGAGGCGACGCCGGAGCTGGTGCGCGAGTGCTTCCACCTGCGCACCGTCTTCGACCAGGAGGGCGCCCGGCTGCTGGTGCGCCGGCACGCCGCGGACACGCTCGGCGAACTGCGGCAAAAGCATCAGCAGGTGCTCGACGCCGCGCGCGCCGGCATCACGCCCTCGCTGCAGCGCGAGGCGATGGCGGTGGACTGGGCCTTGCACAGCGCCCTGTCCAATGTTCTCGACAACGCCAGCATCCGGGAGATCTACGCACGCAACCGCGATCGCATCCTGGTGATGCAGCATTCCCGCCCGCTGCTGCCCGACCGCATCGTGCCGGCGATGCAGGAGCACCTGGCGATCATGGATGCGATCGCCGGCGGCGACGAGCAGGAGGCCGCCGGCCAAGTGCGCAACCATTTCCGCCAGACGCTGCGCTGGTGGGGCATCATCGACGCGGCCGAGGCGTCCTGAGTGTGACCAGCGCGCCGCTGCCCGCTTCGGCGGACGGCCCGCTTGCCGCTGGTGTCGCCACTCCTCCGTCCCTCCTTACCCACTTCCCCCGCGCCGCGGTCGCCAAGGCGGAGCCCGCGCTCCGGCCATGCCGTGTCGCTGGTCGGTCCCGCCGGCCCAGGTTGGCCGAAGCCGCTGCGGCCGGGTTCTCCGGGGCCCGGGGCGCCGGGCCGGCGCTCAGTCCGGCGCCCCGGCGGCGGCCCATTCGACGACCAGGCGGCGTTCGGCGTCGGTCATGTGCGTCAGGTTGCCGAGCGGCATGGTCCTGCTTTGCACTTGCGCGGCCAGGCGCGCGGCGTTGCGCTTGATCTCGGCCGGTTCGTCCAGCCGCACCCCGGCCGGCGGTGCCGAAAACCCGGCAAAGCTCGGCCGTGCGGCATGGCAGGCGACGCAGCGCTGCGCCAGGATGGCGCGCACCTGCTCCAGGTTGGCCGAAGACCGTTTTTCCCCGGCCGACAGCACGCCGGACAGCACGCCGGACGGCGCGCCGGCCAGCGCCACCAGCAGCAACAGCGCCACGCCGGCGGCGGGAAAGCGCCAGTCGACGATGCCACGGTGGCGCAGGTTGAAGAAGTGGCGGATCAGCACCCCGGCGGCGCCGATGCCGGCCAGCAGCGCCCAGCCGTAGCGGTGGCCGTAGGTGAAGGCGAAGTGCGGGCTGATCATGATGAACAGCACCGGCAGCGTGAAGTAGTTGTTGTGCACCGAGCGCTGCTTGCCGCGCCGTCCCGGCTCCGGGTCCGGCGTTTCGCCGCGTGTCAGGGCCGCCACCATGACGCGCTGGCCGGGGATGATGACGAAGAACACGTTGCCGGCCATCAGCGTGCCGATCACCGCGCCGCAGAGCAGATACACCGCGCGCGCCGCGAACAGCTGCGACAGCCCCCAGGCCAGTGCCACCAGCAGCAGGTAGACGCTCAGACCGAGCCTGCCGTCACGCCGTCCGAGCGGGCTGCGACACAGGCCGTGGTAGACCAGCCAGGCCCCGCCCAGCGTCAGCAACGCTACGGCCACCGCCAGCGCCGGGCTCAAGCGCGCCACGGCGCTATCGACCAGCATCACCTCGGCGCGCGCCAAATACAGCAGCGCCAACAGCGCGAAGCCCGACAGCCAGGTGGTGTAGGCCTCCCACTTGAACCAGTGCAGCCTGGACGGCAGCACGGCTGGAGCGACCAGGTACTTCTGCGGGTTGTAGAAGCCGCCGCCGTGCACCGCCCACAGCTCGCCGCCGACGCCGCGCCGCTGCAGTTCCGGGTCGGTGGGCGGGGTCAGGTGGTTATCGAGCCAGACGAAGTAGAACGACGCCCCGATCCACGCCACCCCGGCCACGAAGTGCAGCCAGCGCAGCAACAGCGCCAGCCAGTCGAGCAGGTAGGCAACCACGCTCAGCTCCCGCGGTAGCTGCTGTAGCCGTACGGCGCCAGCAGCAGCGGGATGTGGTAGTGCGCCGTGGTATCGCTGATGCCGAAGCGGATCGGCACCACGTCGAGGAAGGGCGGGTCGCCCAGGGCATGGCCCTGCGCGCGCAGGTAGTCGCCGGCGGCGAAGTGCAGCTCGTACACCCCCGGCTGCAGCGCCGCGCCTTCCAGCAGCGGGGCATTGCAGCGGCCGTCGGCGTTGGTGCGGGTAACCAGCAGCCGGCGTGGTTGCAGGCCGTCGATGCGGTACAGGCTCACGACCAGCCCGGCGGCGGGGCAGCCGCGCGCGGTATCGAGCACATGCGTGGTGAGACGGCCCATGGCGTGGCCTTTCTGTCGGTCATGACGATGCTGTCGGGAAAGCAGCGCAGTGGCCAGCTTCTATTATGGTTATAACCGCATGGTGATGATTCGCCGCGTTGGCGGCAGGAAGGACGCCATGGATAGCCCTGACAACCGGCGCTGGACGCCGGCGGACTTGTCGGCCCTGGAGCGCGACGCTTTCGTCGCCGCGCTCGACGGCGTGTTCGAACAGACGGCGTGGGTGGCCGAGCGCGCCTGGGAACAACGCCCGTTCAGCACGCGCTTTGCGCTGTGGCAGGCGCTGGTGTCCGCCATGCTGTCAGCCTCCCACGAGGAACAGCTGGCGCTGATCCGCGCCCACCCCGAACTGGGGACGCGTGCCCCGCTGAGCACGGCCTCGGGCGGCGAGCAGCAGGCCGCCGGCCTGCGCCAGGAGAGCGCCGACACCGCGCGGCTGGCCGAACTCAACGCCCACTATCGCGCGCGCTTCGGCCATCCCTTCATCGTCGCCGTGGCCGGGCTCGGCCGGGACGACATCCTCGCCCAGCTCGAGCAGCGCCTGCACGACCCCCCGCAACAGGAATTCGCCCGCTGTCTTGGCGAGATCGGCCGTATCGCCGCGCTGCGGCTGGCGCAGCGGGTGAGTAGTGCTTAGGCGTGCCGCCTCCGCCCCGCGGAGGCGTCCTTTCCCCTGGTGAGGGGGCCGTCTGCAGGCAGCGGCTGCGCGGGTGGGCGTGCGGCTGGCTAGGCCGGCGTTTTCGGCGGCGAGGCGTCGCCGGTGGAAATGTCCCGGCCCACCCGACGCAGATGCTGCTCGACGTAGAAGGCCGCCGCCTGCTCGTCGCCGCTGACGATCGCCTCGTAGATCAGCTGGTGCTCCGCCACGTACAGGCTGATGCGTTCCTCGTCGTAGATCCCGTCGTCACGCAGCCGCTGCCACAGCGGCTGCTCCATGGCTTTCGCGATTTCGTCGGCGATGCGCACCATCAGCGCATCGCCGGTCATCACGGCCAGCTGGCGGTGGAACAGCCGGTCGCTCTCGCTCCACAGCGCCTGCTGTGCCTGGATGTCGATGTTCTTGACGTTCTTCATCAGCGCCAAGTAGTGCTCGGCCTTGTCGTCGCGCTGACCGCGTCGCGCGGCCAGCCGCGCGATGGCGGGCTCCAGCAGCAGCCGCACTTCCAGCGTGGACAGCGGGCTGTCGTCGGCGCGTCGGTCCGTGTCGGCGAGCTGGGCCTGCTGCAGCCGCTGCAAGGCATCGGCACAGACGTAGGTGCCCGAGCCGCGGCGCGTCATCACCAGCTGCTGGTTCTGCAGCGACCCGATGGCCTCGCGTACGGCGGGGCGGCTGACGCGGAAGCGTGCCGCCAGCTCGCGCTCCGACGGCAGGCGGGATTCCGGCAGGAATTCGCCGTTGGTGATGCTGTGCTGGATTTGCTCGGCCACCTGCTGGTAGATCGGGCGCGGCTGGAAGTGGTTGGTCTCTTGCATGGTGGTCACTCAAATTGGTCTAAAAGCGGACATGAGTGTTGCGTATTGGTGACAAAGTTTACCAAATTCCCTGGCGATGACGCGATAGGGTTGTGCCTTGCGTGGCTAATTGGTAATTTTTTTGACATGAATAGTGTGGTTGCAGTCCTGCATCTGGCCAGTTTTGGATTGGTTGATGTGGAAGCAACCAAAATCTGGTCGAAATTCTACCAATTCAGAGGTCTGACGCCCCATGAGCATGTCGACACCGCTACCGGTTCTCTCCGCCCGCCAAACCGCCGAGCTGCTGCCCTTCGATTCCCTGTGCCACGTGCTGGCGGACGCCGCCGAAGAATACCAGGCCGGTCGCATCAGCAGCCCGGAACGCCAGGTGCTGCCGTTACAGGGGGAGGGCGTGCTGCTCTCGATGCCGGCCTCCGCCCACGATGTCGCCATGCACAAGCTGGTCAACGTCTGCCCGCACAACAGCCGCCACAGCCTGCCCACCATCCACGGCGTGGTCAGCGTCTACGACGCCGCCAGCGGCGTGCCGCTGCTGATCCTGGACGGGCCGACCGTCACCGCACGGCGTACCGCGGCGGTCTCGATGCTGGCGATGCGCTCGCTGCAAGCGGCGCCTCCGCGCCACGTTGCGCTGATCGGCACCGGCAAGCAGGCGGCCGGCCATGCCGAGGCGCTGGCGGCGCTGTATCCGGGACTGCGCGTCGACGTGCATGGCCACCAGAGGGCGGCCGCCGAGGCGTTCTGCCGCGAGCACGGCACGCTCGGCCTGGATCTGCAGCCTGCCACGGGGGACGTGGCCGAGGCGGTGCAAGTGGTGATCATGCTGACCACCAGCAAGGTTCCGGTGTACGACCAGCCGGCGCGTCCCGATCGTCTGCTGATCGGGGTCGGCGCCTTCCGTCCCGACATGGCCGAGCTGGGGCCGCACGCCATCGCCGGCAGCCAGCTGTTTTCCGACGACCCGGTCGGCGCGCGCCACGAGGCCGGCGACCTGATCCAGGCCGGGATCGACTGGTCCACCGTGGCGTCGCTGGCCGACGCCGTGGCCGGACGCTTCGACGCGGCCCGCCCGCGCCTGTTCAAGAGCGTCGGTACCGCCGCCTGGGATCTGGCGGCGGCGCGATGCGCGCTGGCCAACTGGCGCCTCGGCGTAGGCGAGGGGGCATGAGCCGCGCCGACGTCATCGTGGTCGGCGCCGGCGTGGTCGGCATCGCCAGCGCGCTGCAACTGCGCCTGGCCGGGCTCGACGTGCTGTTGCTCGACCGCGATCCGCCGGCGTCCGGCACCTCGTCCGGCAACGCCGGGGCGCTGGCGGTGAGCGAGGTGCTCCCGCTCGCCGAGCCTGGCGTGCTGCGCCAGGTGCCACGTTGGTTGCTCAATCCGCTCGGCCCGCTGGCGATACGCTGGCGCCATCTGCCTGGTCTGATGCCGTGGCTCGGCCGTTTCGTGCTGGCGAGCCGGCCAGCGCGGGTGGCGGCGCTGAGCCGGCAGCTGGGACAGCTGCTGGCCCGGGTGAACCAGGACTACGCCCCGCTTATCGCCCGCTGCGGTCTGGAAGGGAGCTGGCGTCGCCACGGCGCACTGGCGCTCTATCCCGATCAGGGCGCCCTGCAGGCCGACCTGGCGCGCTGGCAGCGGCGCGGCGAGCAGGGCGTGCGCTGGCGGCGCTGCGACAAAGACCAACTGACACGGCTGGAGCCGGCCTTGCGTGCGCCGTGGCAGCAGGGGGTGCTGATTCCCGACTGGTCGCACGTGGACGATCCCTATCTGTTCAGCCTCGGCCTGTTCCAGCAGTTCCTGCGCGAAGGCGGCCGGTTCCTGCAGCAGCCGGTGACGGCGCTGCGTCAGCAGCACGGCGCCGTCAGCGGCATCACCCTGGCCGACGGCCGCGCGCTGAGCGCGGGGCAGGTCGTGGTGGCGAGCGGCGTGTGGAGCGACCGTTTCGCACGCCAGGCTGGCCAGGCGCTGCCGCTGGAGAGCGAGCGCGGCTACCACCTGACCCTGCCCAGGGCCGGCCGTCCGCTGCGGCATTTCCTGCTCAACGCCAGTGAAAGCTTCGTCATCCTGCCGATGGCCGACGGTGGCCTGCGCCTGGCCGGCACCGTGGAACTGGCGCACCGCGACGCGCCGCCGGACTACCGTCGCGCCCACCTGCTGCTGGACAAGGCGCAGGCCATGCTGGGCGAGCTCGGTACCGAGGGCATGAGCGCCTGGATGGGCAACCGCCCGTCGGTGCCGGATACCGTGCCGGTGATCGGCCCGTCCTCGCACCTGCGGCAACTGCTCTTCGCCTGCGGTCATGGCCATCTCGGCCTGACCCTCGCCGCCACCACCGGCGCGCTGCTGCGCGACCACCTCACCGGGGTGGCGGCCATTCCGCCAGAGTTCTGGCCCGACCGGTTTCGTTAGCGGCCCGGTCGGTGCCAACGCTGTCGCAATCAAGCTGTTGCTGTGCCCTTGTCGATTCAACAACCTCATCAGGATGCAAAACATGAAACACACCCTGCTCGTTACCCTGCTGGCCCTGGGGGGCATCAGCGCCGCTTCTGCCGCCGAGGTGGTGAAAATCGGTTTCATCGGCCCCTTGACCGGGCCGGACGCCCACTGGGGCAAGGACAACCAGAACTGTGCCCAGCTCGCCGTCGACACCCTCAACCGCAGTGCGCTGAGGATCAACGGCCAGCCGGTGCAGTTCGAACTGGTATCGCAGGACGACCAGGAAGACCCCAAGCAGTCCACCCTGGCCGCGCAAAAACTGCTGGATGAAGAAGTGAAGGCGGTGGTCGGCCCGTTCACGTCGGGCACCACCATTCCCGCCGCGCGCATCATCAACCAGGCCGGTCTGCCGCAGTTCTCGGTGGCGGTTAACGCCACCTACACCAACCAGGGCTACGGCAACGCCTTCCGCCTGAGCGCGGTGGACACCCGCATGGGACCGGCTATCGCCCAATACGCGCTGAGCGAATTGAAGGCCAAGCGCATCGCCATGATCGACGACCGCACCGCCTATAGCCAGGGCCTGGCCGACAAGTTCGAGGCCGAGGCCAAGCGCCTGGGGGCGCAGGTGATCCGCCGCGAATACACCACGCCGGGGCAGAACAACTTCAGTCCGATCCTGACCACGATCCGTGCCGCCAAGCCGGACCTGCTGTTCGTTGCCATGTCCGACAGCCAGGCGGCTCCCCTGGCGCTGCAGATGAAGCAGCTCGGCCTGTCCACCAAGGTGCTCAGTGGCGACATGATCCAGACCGATAACTTCATCAAGCTCTCCGGCAGCAACAGCGAAGGCTTCATGGCGGCGGTGGCCGGCAACGTGCTGGAAAAGCGCAGCCAGGGCCAGGACTTCATCAAGCGCTATCAGGCCAAGTACGGCAAGCCGCCCTTGTCCTACGGCCCGCAGCACTACGACGCGGTGATGCTGGTGGCGAAGGCCATGCAGCAGGCCAACAGCACCGAGCCCGGCAAGGTCACGGCGGCGCTGAAAAAGATCAGTTACGAGGGGGTGAACGCCAGCTACCGCTTCGATAGCCGTGGCGACCTGATCCAGGCGCCGATCACCGTCTATCAGGTGCGCCAGGCCAAGTGGGCGCCGGTCAAGGTGACCTTCTGAGATTTTCCCTGTTGTTGTCAGCTTGTGCCCGGCCTAGGCCGGGCTTTTTTTCGTCGTGGCGGCAGGTCGGGCGACGAGGCCCGGCACGGGGGCCAAGGGATCGTGAACAGGTGCCTAGAGATGCGGCTCGACCGCCTGCAGCAGGGTCTGTTCCGACAGCTTGCCGATCAGCGTGGCGACCTGCTTGCCGGAGCGGTCCAGCACCACGGTGTAGGGCAGTCCGCCGGCCGGGTTGCCGATGGCGCGCATCAGGTCGAGCGTGTTGCCGTCGCCCAGCACGATGGGATAGCTCACCCGGGTCGTGCGCAGGTAATTGCCGACCGACACCTTGTCGTCGAGCGCCACGCCGACCACCTCGACGCCGCGCGGCGCCAGGCGGGTGCGCACGGCGTTGAGCATCGGCATCTCCTCGCGGCAGGGCGAACACCAGGTGGCCCAGAAATTCACCACGGTGACCTTGCCCTTGTACTGGGTGAGCGCGGCGTTCTTGCCGGCCAGGTCGGTGAAGCGGGCGCGTTCCAGCGCCGGGTTGGCGGCGGCCGGCAGCGCTGTCAGCAGCGCGGCACACAGTAGCGGCAGCACGCCGCGGCGCAGAGTGGTGGGTGTCATCGGATCATCCTGTAAAAACGTGGCAACAGCTTGGAGCGGGCGGCGCAGCCAGGGTTCGCCACGGGGGAGGGCGGCGTTTCGTGCTACACTTAAGCGCTTGATTTCATAGCGGAGCCGGCATGTCCATCCTCGTCTGCGGATCGCTCGCCTACGATACCCTGCTGACCTTCGAAGACCGTTTCGACCAGCATATCCTGGCAGACCAGCTGCACAAGATCTCCACCACCTTCCGCGTGCCGACGATGCGCCGCGAGTTCGGCGGCTGTGCCGGCAACATCGCCTACAACCTCGCGTTGCTGGGCGAGCGGCCGCTGGTGATGGCCACGGTGGGCGAGGACTTCGACCCCTACCGCGAGCATCTGGCGCGCCTCGGCGTGGCGGACCGCCATATCCGCACCGTTCCCGGCCAGTATACCGCGCAATGTTTCATCATCAGCGATAGCGGCGGCAACCAGCTGATGGCGTTCCATCCCGGCGCGATGGAGCACGCCACCGACAATCACCTGAGCGAGGTCGAGAGCCCGGTGGAACTCGCCATCGTGGCGCCGTCGGGCTACCTCGGCTGCCTGCAGCACTGCCGCGAGCTGGCCGAGGCCGGCATCCCGTTGGTGTTCGACCCCGGCCAGGAGCTGCCGCTGTTCTCGCGCACCGAGCTGCGCGCGCTGGTCGAAATGGCCAGCTACGTCACGCTCAACGACTACGAAGCCGAACTGATGCGCGAGCGCGCCGGGCTCACGCTGGACGACATGCGCCGCCAGGTGCGCGCGCTGATCATCACGCGCGGGGCGCAGGGGGCGGAGATCCACGTCGACGACACGCTGCTCCACATCCCGGCGGTGCCGCTGGACGGCCCCGCACTCGACCCCTCCGGTTGCGGCGACGCCTTCCGCGCCGGCCTGCTGTACGGCATCCGGCACGGCCTCGACTGGCACCTCACCGGCCGCCTGGCCAATCTGCTGGGCGCCATCAAGGTGGTCAGCCGCGGCGCGCAGAACCATGTCTTCGATTGGGCCGGGCTGAAAGAGCGCTACCAGGCGGCCTATAACGAAGCATGGCCGGACTGAGCCCGCGCCGCTCCGCCACCCAGGGTTGAATAAGGCGCCTGTCATCCCCACCATTGTGCAATTCGACCCAAGATCATCCCAAAGGGGAAGACATGACCGTTCCTTACCTGTCCACCGCCCTGAAGGGCCCGTTGCTGGAGCTGGAAAGCCGCATCCTCGGCGCCCAGCCCCATATCGAGCACTGGTTCCGCAGCCAGTGGCACGCCCACCAGGTGCCGTTCTACGGCTCGGTCGACCTGCGCAACAGCGGTTTCAAGCTGGCCCCGGTGGACATGAACCTGTTCCCCGGCGGTTTCAACAACCTCAACCCGGAATTCACCCCGCTCGCGGTACAGGCCGCCACCAGCGCGGTGGAGAAGGTGTGTCCGGAAGCCAAGAACATCCTGCTGATCCCGGAGAACCATACCCGCAACACCTTCTACCTGCAGAACGTGGCGGCGCTGGTGCACATCTTCGAGCAGGCCGGCCTCAAGGTACGGTTGGGCTCGCTCAACCCGGAGATCACCGAGCCGACCGAACTGACCGCCGCCAACGGCGCCACGGTGCGGCTGGAGCCGATCGAGCGCCGCGGCAACCGTCTGGTGCTGGCCGATGGCTTCAGCCCGTGCGTGGTGCTGCTCAACAACGACCTGTCGGGCGGCGCGCCGGACATCCTGCAGAACCTGGAACAGACCCTGCTGCCGCCGCTGCACGCCGGCTGGGCGGTGCGGCGCAAGACCCACCATTTCAAGGCCTACGACCAGGTCGCGGACGATTTCGCGCGCCTGATCTCGATCGACCCGTGGCTGATCAATCCCTACTTCAACGCCACCAAGGGGCTGGATTTCCAGTCGCGCCAGGGCGAAGAAGCGCTGGCCGACAGCGTCTCCGGCCTGCTCGACAAGATCCGCGTCAAGTACCGCGAGTACGGCATCACCCATGATCCGTTCGTGATCGTCAAGGCCGACGCCGGCACCTACGGCATGGGCGTGATGAGCGTGAAGTCGCCGGACGAGGTGATCGGCCTCAACCGCAAGGCGCGCAACAAGATGGCGGTGGTGAAGGAAGGGCTGGAAGTGTCCGAGGTGATCGTGCAGGAAGGCGTGTACACCTTCGAGACGGTCAACGCCGCGGTGGCCGAGCCGGTGGTGTACATGATGGACCGCTTCGTCATCGGCGGCTTCTACCGCGTCCACACCGGGCGCGGCGTCGACGAGAACCTCAACGCGCCGGGCATGCACTTCGTGCCGCTGTCGTTCGAATCGGCCTGTCTGCCGGACAAGAGCGGCACCCCGGACTGTCCGCCCAACCGGTTCTATTCCTACGGCGTGATCGCCCGCCTGGCGCTGTTGGCCGCCTCGCTGGAGCTGGAAGCCACCGACCCCGACAACGCCTGAGCGCACTGGATCCCGCCTATGAAAATCCTGTTCATCGCCGACCCGCTGGACCACTTCAAGATTTACAAGGACACCACCTTCGCCATGATGGAGGAGGCGGCGCGACGCGGCCATGCGCTGGCGGTGGCCGAAGCGCGCCAGCTGTCGGTAGAAGGCGGACGGCTGCTGGTGGACGCGCGCGGCCTGACCCTGACCGGGGACAAACACGACTGGTTCCGCCTCGCCGAGGTGCAGCGCCAGCCGCTCACCGCGTTCAGCGCGGTGATCATGCGCAAGGACCCGCCGTTCGACATGGAGTACCTGTACGCCTCGCAGCTGTTCACGTTGGCCGAAGCCCAGGGCGTCAAGGTGTTCAGCAGCGGCCAGGCGCTCAGGGACTACAACGAGAAGCTGGCGATCCTGCACTTCCCCGACTGCATCGCGCCGACCCTGATCTCCGGCGAGTCGGCCCGCCTGCGCGCCTTCGTGCGCCAGCATCAGGACGTCATCCTCAAGCCGCTCGACAGCATGGGCGGCGACAGCATCTTCCGCGTCACGCCGGATGACCCCAACCTGTCGGTGATCCTGGAAACCATCACCCAGCGCGAGACCCGCACCGTGATGGCGCAGCGTTTCATCCCGGAAATCCGCGACGGCGACAAGCGCATCCTGGTGATCGACGGCGTGGCGGTGGACTACTGCCTGGCGCGCATCCCGATGGCCGGCGAAACGCGCGGCAACCTCGCCGCCGGAGGCCGCGGCGAGGCGCGCCCGCTCACCGCGCGCGACCGCGAGATCGTGGCGGCGGTGGGGCCGGAACTGCAGCGGCGCGGCATCCTGTTCGCCGGTCTCGACGTCATCGGCGACTACCTCACCGAAGTCAACGTCACCAGTCCCACCTGCTTCCGCGAGATCATGGATCAGACCGGCATCAACGTCGCCGGGCTGTACATCGACGCGCTGGAGCGGCGGTGCGCGCACTGATCTCGCGGCTTCGGCCAACCTGTCTGGCCCTGTGTCTGCTGATCGGGCTCGCGGCGTGCAGCCGCGAGCCCGAACCGTTCCGCCAGGAAAGCTACGTGTTCGGCACGCGCGTCGAGGTCACCGTGCTGGGCGAGCCGGAGGCCCGCGCCCAGGCCGCGGTGGCGCAGGCCATGGCCGAACTCGACCGCCTGCACCTGCGCCTGCACGCCTGGAAGGGCAACGGCGAGCTGGTCGCCATCAACCGCGCCCTGGCGCGCGGCGAATCGGCAACGCTGGCGCCCGACCTGGCCGAGCTGCTGCGTGCCGCGCAGCGCGACGAGGCGCTCTCCGACGGCCTGTTCTCGCCGGCGCTGGGCGGGCTGGTGGCGCTGTGGGGCTTCCACGCCGACAGTTTCGCCCCGGTCACGCCCGACCCGGCGGCGCTCCGGCAACTGGTCGAGGCCCGCCCGCGTATGGCCGACCTGAGCCTCGCCGACGGCCGCATCGCCAGCCGCAACCCGGCGGTGCAGCTCGATCTGGGCGGCATCGCCAAGGGCTGGGCGCTCGACCGGGTGCGCAACCAGCTCAAGGCCGCCGGTGTCCGTGCCGCGCTGATCAACATCGGCGGCAACGTCATCGCGCTGGGCAAAAAGCCGGACGGCACGCCGTGGAAGGTCGGCATCCAGCACCCGCGCCGCAACGAGGCGATGGCGGTGGTGGAGCTGGCCGACGGCGAGGCGGTGGGGACCTCGGGCGATTACCAGCGCTACTTCGAGCTGAACGGGCGGCGCCACTGCCACCTGATCGACCCGCGCGACGGCAGCAGCGACTGCCGCGCCCAGGCCGCCACCGTGGTGGTGGCGCCGGCCGCCGACGCCGGCCTGCGCTCCGATGTCGCCACCAAGCCGATTTATCTTGCCGACACCGCGCGCGCTTCTTACTATGCCAGCCGCTTCGGCATCCGCGACGTGCTGCTGGTCGATGGCCACGGCGAGGTCTGGCTGTCGCGCTCGATGCAGGCACGCCTGCACTGGCTGGGCGAAGCGCCACGTATCCATCTTCTGGGAGCCGCATGAAGCTGCAGGAAAGCCCGTTCAAGGGCAAGACCGGAATCACCCGGCTGATCAACGCCTTCGGGTACTCGCTGGACGGTCTCAAGGCCGCCTTTCGCCACGAGGACGCGTTCCGCATGCTGCTGCTGCTGGCCGTGATCCTGATCCCGCTGGCCTTCGTCATCCACGCCAGCGCGCTCGAGCGCGCCCTGCTGGTGGCCAGCTCGCTCGCCACGCTGATCATCGAGCTGCTCAATTCGGCGGTGGAGGCGGCGGTCGACCACACCTCGCTGGAGCGTCATCCGCTCGCCAAGCGCGCCAAGGACATGGGCAGCGCGGCGCAGCTGATCGGTCTGGTCAACCTGGCCGTGGTGTGGGGGCTGGTGCTGTTCGGCTGACAAGGTTGGCCGAAGCACGGGACAAAACGGCAGCATGCCTGGTGGCGCGCTGCCGTTTTTGCATTGGGCGGGACGGTAGCCTGTTTCAGTGGGAGAGCGAGCCAAAGCAGGTTGAGTGCCGCCAACGCACAGGAACCGGAATGTACACGGAGTACATGAGGATCATGGCTGAGCGAATCAGAGATTCGCACGCTCAGAGCATTGCCGGCGCTCAAGATGCAAGGGCGCAGCCGCCTAATGGATCAGGCTATCAATCGTCGAGGCGGCGGTACAGGTAGCCCGGCGTCACCCGGATCATGCCCGGGCCTTCCTTGACCTCGCCCTGCTTGCCGACCAGGAGCCAGCGCGAGTCGCGCGCGATCAGGTAGCGGTACACCGGCTGGCCGGCGTAGTAGAACAGCAGCTCGCGGCCACGAAAGGCATCCAGCGGCAGCAGCGGGCGTTCGTGCTGCATCAGGAACATCGCCAGCGCGTGGCTGTCGAGTGCCGCCAGTTGCTCGCGGTCCGCCACCATCATGCCGCAGAACGTGACGAGCAAGGAGACGGCCAGCAGCGGCCAGGTCGTGGAGGCGAAAGCCAGCAAGGTCAGCACGGCGCTGCCGGTGAAGTAGAAGCTGCTGTCGGCTTTCATGATCCGCTCTTTACCTCCAGCCCGCCTTGCAGGCACTGCGGCACAACACCCACCCCGGACAAACCGGGGAACGGGTACCCCGCCCTGTCTGCGCCGTGCCCGAAGCGTCGCCAGCGCCGCCGCAACCGCATTCCAGTGCGGCTTGCGGACATCTGCTCGAGGCGCTGCGGCTGTCAGTTGGAATGCGCGCGGCGTTCTGGCCCAATGGAAACGCCGCCTGGGGGCAGGCGGCGTTTTGCCCCGGAGGGCATTCCGGTCCGTCGCAGGTACCGTACTCGCCAGAACGAATCTGGCAGTGAAATCGGGCTGACTTCGCCCTTGACTCGAAGTATAAGCATTGCGCCGGGAAATGCTGAATAAAAGCCGGTGCCGGGTTATGACGAACGGGCGATATCGCGGGCCGACCGGGCATGAAAAACGCCACCTGGCGGTGGCGTCGGGGGTGAGGGTGGATGCGGCTCAGGCTTCCTTGGCTTCCGGCGGGGCGATCACCTCGCTGTAGCCACACTCCTTCTGCGGGCAGACCTTCTCGGTGCCGCGCCGCTTGGTGGTCTTGATGGTCAGGATCGGCCAGTGGCACTTCGGGCAGGGCTCGGCCACCGGCGGGTTCCAGGTGGCGTACTTGCACTTGGGATAGGTATTGCAGCTGTAGAACAGCTTGCCGTAGCGGCTCTTGCGCTCGATCAGGCTGCCCGTCTTGCATTCCGGGCAGGTCACGCCGGTGTCGCGCGGCTTCTCCAGCGGTTCGATGTGCTTGCACTTGGGGTAGTTGGCACAGCCGATGAACTTGCCGTAGCGGCCCTTCTTGATGTGCAGCGCGCCGCCGCATTCCGGGCAGGTGCGCCCCTCGATCACCGTCGGCTCTTCCGCCGCTGCCGCCGCGCTCTCGGCGGTCTCGCCGATGTCGCGGGTGTAGTCGCACTCGGGGTAGCCGGTGCAGGCGATGAAGCGGCCGCGCTTGCCGAACTTGATCTGCAGCGGCTTGCTGCACTTCGGGCAGGCCTCGTCCAGGCTCTCGGTGGTGACCTCGGCGCGCGACAGGCTTTCCTTCTCGCTCAGCTGCTTGGCCAGCCCCTTCCAGAACGTCTCCATCACCGGCACCCACTCGCGCCGGCCGTTGGCGATCTCGTCGAGCTGGTCTTCCAGCTTGGCGGTGAAGTTGTAGTCGACGTACTGGCCGAAGTGCTCGGTGAGGAACTTGTTGACGATCTCGCCGGTGTCGGTCGGCAGGAAGCGCTTCTTGTCGAGCACCACGTACTCGCGGTCCTTCAGCGTCGAGATGATGCTGGCGTAGGTGGACGGGCGGCCGATGCCGAATTCTTCCAGCGCCTTGACCAGGCTGGCCTCGGAGAAGCGTGGCGGCGGCTGGGTGAAGTGCTGTTCGCCGTAGAGCTTGTCCACCGGCAGCACGTCGCCCACCTCCAGCACCGGCAGCTTGGCGTTGTCCTCGTCCTCGGCGTCGTCGACGTCTTCCTCGTACACCGCGAGGAAGCCGGCGAAGGTCTGTACCTGGCCCGTGGCGCGGAACACGCCCTCGCCGACGGTGATGTCGACGCTGGTGGTGTCGAACTTGGCCGGCGCCATCTGGCAGGCCAGGGTGCGCTTCCAGATCATCTCGTAGAGCTTGAACTGGTCGGTGGTCAAGAACGGCTTCATCGCCGCCGGGGTGCGCTCGATCGAGGTCGGGCGGATCGCCTCGTGGGCTTCCTGGGCGTTCTTCGACTTGTTCTTGAAGGTGACCGGGGCCTTGGGCAGGAAGGCCGGTTCGAACTGGCTCTCGATGTAGCCGCGGATTTCGGTCAGGGCCTCGTTCGACAGCACCACGGCGTCGGTACGCATGTAGGTGATCAGACCGACCGTGCCCTGGCCGATGTCGACGCCCTCGTACAGCTGCTGCGCCGTGCGCATGGTGCGGTCGGTGGTCATGCCGAGCTTGCGCACCGCCTCCTGCTGCAGCGTCGAGGTGGTGAACGGCGCGGCCGGGTTGCGGGTTTTCTTCTTCTTGTCGACGTTGCTGACGGTCGCCGGCTGCTCCGCCAGGCGCGCCAGCGTGTCGGCCTGGATGGCCTCGCTCGGGATGTCGAACTGGTCGAGCTTGTTGCCGCCGAGCTCGAACAGCTTGGCGCCGAACTTCTGCCGGCCCTTGTGGCTGTCGAGGTGGATCGACCAGTATTCCTGCTCGGTGAAGGCGCGGATCTCGTTCTCGCGCTCGCAGATCAGGCGCAGCGCCGGGCTCTGCACGCGGCCGGCGGACAGCCCGCGGCGGATCTTCTTCCACAGCATCGGCGACAGGTTGAAGCCGACCAGGTAGTCGAGCGCGCGGCGCGCCTGCTGCGCGTCGACCAGCTCCTGCGAGATGTCGCGCGGGTTGGCGATGGCGTCGAGCACCGCGTTCTTGGTGATCTCGTGGAACACCACGCGCTGCGCGGTCTTGCCCTTCAGCAGCTTCTTGTTGTTGAGGATCTGCACCAGGTGCCAGGAAATGGCCTCGCCTTCGCGGTCCGGGTCAGTTGCCAGATAGATGTGATCGGCCTCGGCCACCGCCTGGGTGATGGCGTCCACGTGCTTGGCGTTGCGCGGGATCAGCTGGTACTTCATGGCGAAGTTCTTGTCCGGGTCGACCGCGCCGCTTTTCGGCACCAGGTCGCGGACGTGGCCGTAGGAGGCGAGGACTTCGAAGTCCTGACCCAGGTATTTTTTCAGCGTTTTGGCCTTGGACGGCGACTCAACGATCAATAGGCTCGAGGGCATGTTTTGTTCAATCGTGAACCCGGCAGTCCCGGGCTGACATCTTGTGTATCTATCAAATAAAACAAGAGCGCAAGGGGGCGCTCTTGTCGGACGTGTCGTTAAGGCGTCGGAAGGGCGCGATGGTAAGCCTGTCGCAACGCCGTGACAAGCTCATTGCATGGTCGGTTCGCCGTTCACCACGTCGAGCAGCTCTTCGCCGAGCAGGATCGGCAGCTCGGCCTTCTGCACCCACAGCACCAGCAAGGTGACCAGTTTGGCCGAGGCGACGTTGACCTCGTCGTCGGGCATCGCCAGCAGGCGGTCGATCACCATCTCGCGCTGCGCCGGGGAGAGGGCGCCGTGGTGCTCGAGGAACTGCAGCAGGCCGCGCACTTCGGTCGGCAGGCGTTTCTGTTCGCTGTCGCTGTAGACGCGCAGGCCGTAGGACTCGTCCATCGCGGCGAAGGCACCCTCGTTGATGTTGCAGAGGATGTCGAGCCAGTCGAGGGCGTCGTTGATGTCGGCGTCCTCGAAGCCGGCCGCGGCGAGCGTGCGCATCACGCCTTCGCGGTCGTTGCAGGCTTCGGGGTCCTGGTATTCTTCAAACAGATAGGCAAGAACGTCAAACATGGTGCAGAGACTTTTAAGGATGCTGGCAGGGCGCGTCCCGCTTCAGGACAGGCGCTGGAAACGACCGCCCGGCAGGCTTGCCACCCGGCCTTCCAGTTCCAGCTCGAGAAGCATCGCGTAAACCTCCCCCGCCGTCAACTCGAGCCGCGCCGCCAGGCTGTCGACGTCGACCGGATCGTAGCCCAGCTGGACCAGCAGCGGCGTCTCCGCCTCCGCCGTTGCCGTGCCGTCCGCCACGGCCGCGTTGGCGCTGGCCGCCCCTGGTGCGTCGGGGGCGGGGCGGCCGATTTCGTCCAGCACGTCGTCCACCGTTTCCACCAGCTTGGCGCCGTCCTTGATCAGGCGGTGGCAGCCGCGCGCCTGCGGGTTGTGGATCGAGCCGGGAACCGCCAGCACCTCGCGCCCGACCTCGGCGGCGAGGCGCGCGGTGATCAGCGAGCCGGAGTTGACGTTGGCCTCGACCACCAGGCAGCCGCGGCTGAGCCCGGCGATGATGCGGTTGCGGCGCGGGAAGTTGTGCGCCAGCGGTGCCGTGCCGAGCGGGAATTCCGACAGGATCAGGCCGCCTTCGGCCAGCTGGTGGGCGAGCTGGCGGTGGCTGGCCGGGTAGACCCGGTCGATGCCGGTCCCGATCACCGCGATGGTCGATGCCGCCGTGCCCAGCGCGCCACGGTGGGCGGCGCCGTCGATGCCGCTGGCGAGCCCGCTGACGATGGTGTAGCCGGCCTGCGCCAGGCCGTGCGCGAACTCCTCGGCGGTTTGCCGGCCCTGCGGTGTGGCGTGGCGGCTGCCGACCATGGCCAGCATCGGGCGCGCCAGCAATTCGCGCCGGCCCCGGCCGAACAGCAGCGGCGGGGCGTGGCCGGCCTCGGCCAGCGCGGTGGGGTAGTCGTGATCGGCCAGGGTCAGCAGGAAACAGCCCGGCGCGTCGGCCCAGGCCAGCGCCGCCTCCACCTCGGCTGTCGCCACGCGTCCCGCCAGGGCGCGCGCCGCCTCGTCGCCGAGACAACGCTGCAACTGCGAAAGGTTGGCCGAAGCCGCGGCGGCGGCGCTGCCGAAGGTGTCGATCAGGCGCAGCACGCCGACCGGGCCGATGCCCGGCGTCAGCGCCAGCAGCGCCCAGTCGGCGCGCTCGCTGCTCATTCCTCGTCCGGCGTGCGCACCACGTCGCCCACGCCGATCGGCACCGCGCTCTCCATCACCAGGCCGTAGGCGACGCGGTTGAACACGCGGTAGACGAACAGCGAGCCGGCTTTCTCGGTCGGCAGCAGCACCTTGGTTGCGCGGTTGTCCGGCGTCGTGACCTTGACCAGGCTGCCGTTCTTGAGGATGTCGAGCACGTGGCCGGTTTCCAGGCCGTCACGTTGTCCCAGGTTGATCGCCACGTTGTAGTACTGGGCCGCGCCGGCGACGCCGTTGGGGGTGGAGATGATCTTGCCCTGCACCATCTTTTCGGGCGGATGCGGCACGTAGCTGACGAAATAGTCGCGCGGCGCCTTGACCAGGCGGTCGCCGACCAGGATTTCCTCGGCCACCTTGCGCACCCGCAACGACTGTACCTCGTCGCCCATCTTCTCGACCGCCAGATCGCCGCCGTAGGTCACCTCGTAGCCCAGCGTCTCGCCGCTGTCCGGATCGCGCAGCGGCTTGTTGGGGCGGTATGACTGCCAGCTGCCACCTTGGTCGAGCCCCATGGCGTAGGCACGGTCGCCGCTGCTCATCGCCACGTGCTCGTCGCTGCCGGCGACCAGGCGCGGTGCGCGCGAGAAGCTGTCGATGTCGACGATCAGCGGGCGCGACAGGAAGGGCTCGATGGCCTTGGCCGGGATGCTCGGCAGGGCACGGTCCTGGTCTTCGATGCGCACCTGCGGCGACAGCTTCACCTCGCGGCGGTTGCGCTCCAGGCCGAGGCGCGGCTGGCCGTTGACCCAGGTCAGCACCAGCACGTCGCCGGGGTAGATCAGGTGCGGGTTTTTCACTTCGTCGCGGTTCATCTGCCACAGGCGGGGCCAGTTCCACGGCTTTTTCAGGTAGCGGCCGGAGATGCCCCACAGCGTGTCGCCTTTGACCACCACGTAGCGCGCCGGGGCGTCAGGGCGCAGCGTCAGCGTGTCGGAAAAGGCCGGTGCCGCAAGGCCCAGAGCCAAGACTAGCGATATAATGCTTTTGCGCATGGAAAATGCCCCAATATTCATGGACGGGCGCGCCATTCCCGGCGCCCTCGAAGTAACGATATCTGCGTCAGACAGGTCTATTATCGACATGCTGATGGCAAAACTACAATCTGGAGTAACGGAATTAGATGGCGCTGCTAACTATTCTGCATTACCCGGACGAGCGTCTGCACAAAGTCGCGCGTCCGGTCGGCGCGGTGGACGAGCGCATCCGCCAACTGATCGACGACATGGCCGAGACCATGTACGAATGCAATGGCATCGGCCTGGCGGCCACCCAGGTCAACGTGCATGAGCGCGTGGTGGTGATCGATGTCAGCGAAGAGAAGTCGGCCCTGACCGCTTTCGTCAACCCGGAAATCGTCGAGCGTCGTGGCGATACCGTGTACGAAGAAGGCTGCCTGTCGGTGCCCGGCATCTACGACAAGGTGCACCGCTCGGAGTGGGTGCGGGTGCGCGCGCTCGACCGCAACGGCGAGCCATTCGAGATCGAGACCGACGGCCTGTTGGCGATCTGCATCCAGCACGAAATCGACCATCTCGACGGCAAGGTGTTCGTCGACTACCTGTCCCAGCTCAAGCAGAGCCGCATCAAGGCCAAGATGAAGAAGCGCGAGAAGCACACGCTGTAAGAATCTGTCCCGATCTTGCTGCGCGTCCCTGATCGGGGCTCAGGTGCACTGCGTGCGAATCTATCGCCGAGCCAATCGAAGATTGGCACGCAGGGATTCGCTCAGCGATCGGAAATCCTCATGGACTTCATGTCCATTCCGGTTTCTGTGCTGCTCTTCACCCCGCTGAGGGCCGCTCACGACAGATCGTGAACAGATTCCAGGCCCGACCCGCGTTGGCCGAACCCCGGGGACACGCACACCGTGTCCCCTCGTTTTTGCAGGAATGCCATGAAACTGATTTTTGCCGGCACCCCAGAATTCGCCGCCGCCGCCTTGCAGGCCCTGCTCGACGCCGGGCACGACATCCCGCTGGTGCTGACCCAGCCCGACCGCCCCGCCGGGCGCGGCATGAAACTCAAGCCGAGCCCGGTCAAGGCGCTGGCGTTGCAGCACGGTCTGCGCGTCGAGCAGCCCTTGACGCTGAAGACCCCGGAAGCGCAGGCGCTGATCGCCGAGGTCGGCGCCGAGGTGATGGTGGTGGCCGCCTACGGTCTGCTGCTGCCGCAGGCGGTGCTCGAGCTGCCGGCGCAAGGCTGCCTCAACATCCACGCCTCGCTGCTGCCGCGCTGGCGCGGCGCGGCGCCGATCCAGCGCGCGCTGCTGGCGGGCGACAGCGAAACCGGCATCACCATCATGCAGATGGACGTCGGCCTCGATACCGGCGCCATGCTGTCGGTGTACCCGCTGCCGATCGCCGCGGACGAAACCGCCGCCACGCTGCACGACAGGTTGGCCGAAGCCGGCGCCAGCGCCATCGTCGACACCCTGGCGCGGCTCGACGCCGTCACCCCGGTGGCGCAGCCGGCAGAAGGTGTGACTTACGCCCAGAAGCTCTCCAAGGCCGAGGCCGAGGTCGACTGGAGCCAGCCGGCGACCGACATCGCCCGTGCCATCCGCGCCTACAACCCGGTGCCCGGCGCCTTCACCCGTCTCGCCGGCGAACCCCTCAAGCTGTGGCTGGCCTCCGCCGAGGAAGGCCGCGGTGAGCCGGGCACGGTCCTGTCGGCCGACGCCGACGGCGTGCGCGTGGCGGCGGGGAGCGGCGTGGTGCGGCTCACCCAGCTGCAGGCTGCCGGCGGCAAGCGCCTGGCGGCACGCGACTTCGTTGCCGGCCGGCCGGATCTGACGGGGACCCGGCTCGGGGCTTGATATTCCAAGCCGGTGAACCATATCTAGGGTGGTGGATAACGCAAGGAGGCTGTGGCTATGACATTCAACTGGTTCAAGACGACGCTGCTGATGGCCGCCATCGTGGCGCTGTTCGGCGTCATCGGGGCCATGATCGGCGGCAAGAGCGGCATGCTGCTGGCGCTGCTGTTCGGTGGCGCGATGAACGTCTTCGCCTACTGGAACTCGGACAAGATGGTGTTGCGCATGTACAACGCGCAGGAGGTCGATGCCCAGAGCGCCCCCGAGCTGTACGGCATGGTGGCCGAACTGGCGGGCCGCGCCGGGCTGCCGATGCCGCGCGTGTACGTGATCCACGAGGACCAGCCCAACGCCTTCGCCACCGGGCGCGATCCGGAGCACGCGGCGGTAGCGGCCACCACCGGCATCATGCGCATGCTCGACTACCGCGAACTGCGCGGCGTGATGGCGCACGAGCTGGCGCACGTGCGGCACCGCGACACGCTGATCTCGACCATCTCGGCCACCATGGCCGGCGCCATCTCGGCGCTCGCCAACTTCGCCATGTTCTTCGGCGGGCGCGACGAAGAGGGCCGTGCGGTCAACCCGATCGCCGGCATCCTGGTCGCGCTGCTGGCCCCCCTGGCCGCCAGCCTGATCCAGATGGCGATCTCGCGCGCGCGCGAATTCGAAGCCGACCGCGGCGGCGCCGAGATTTCCGGCGAACCGCTGGCGCTCGCCGTGGCGCTGCGCAAGATCGAGTACTACGCCCAGGGGCTGCCGATGCCCGCCGCCGAGGCGCATCCGGAGACCGCGCAGATGATGATCATCAATCCGCTCTCCGGCGGTGGCATGGACTCGCTGTTCCGCACCCACCCGCATACCGAGGAGCGCATCGCACGCCTCAACGAGATGGCGCGCGGCGGCGTCTAGCCGTATCATTCCGCGCAAACCGACCTACCCCGGGCCACAGCCGTGATACGCGGCTGTGGCCGGTTTTTTTGGAACTGACCGCAATGCATCGAATCCAGCTCCTGGCCGCCGGCCTGCTCGAAAAAGTGGAAGGGGGCCGTACCCTGACCGAGGCCCTGGCCGACGCCCAGCGCCAGGCGCCCGATCTCACGCCGGCCGAGCGCGGCGCGCTGCAGGACATCGGCTACGGCGTACTGCGCCACCTGGCCGAGTGGCGTCGCGTGCTGCGCCAGCTGCTGCCCAAGCCCTTGCCCGAGCCGCAGCTGGAGCGTGTGCTGATCGTTGCCCTGCATCAGCTGGAATACACCCGTGCCGCCCAGTACGCCGTGGTCAACGAGGCGGTGACGCTGGCCGGACGGCTGGCGCGCGGGCGGTTCAAGGGGCTGGTCAACGCCGTGCTGCGCAACTACCTGCGCCAGCGCGACGAACTCAAGGCCGCCGTGGCGGCCGACGACGAGGCCCGCTACAACCACCCGCGCTGGTGGATCAAGGCTGTGCAGCGCCACTACCCGCAGGACTGGCAAGCCATTCTCGACATGGACAACCAGCATCCACCGATGACCCTGCGCGTCAACCGCCGCCATGTCGAACCGGCCGCCTACCTGCAGCGCCTGCGTGACGCGGGCATCGAGGCCGAGTGCCTGGGCGAGGAGGCGATCCGACTCGCCCGCCCGGTCGGTGTGCGCGAACTGCCCGGCTTCGCCGACGGCGACGTCTCGGTGCAGGACCAGGGTGCGCAGCAGGCGGCGTACCGGCTCGACCTGCATAACGGTCAGCGCGTGCTCGATGCCTGCGCCGCGCCGGGCGGCAAGACCTGCCACATGCTGGAACTGGCCGACCTCGACGTCACCGCGCTCGATGTCGACGAAACCCGGCTGGAGCGGGTCGCCGACAACCTTGCCCGCCTTCAGCTCTCGGCTCGCCTCGTCGCCGCCGACGCCGGCGATACGGCGAGCTGGTGGGACGGGGTGCCGTTCGATCGTATCCTGGCCGACGTGCCGTGTTCCGCCAGCGGCGTGGTGCGCCGTCATCCCGACATCAAATGGCTGCGCCGCCCTGGCGATTTCGCCGAGCTGGCGCGGCAGCAATCCGCCCTGGTCGATGCGCTCTGGCCGCTGCTCGCCAGCGGCGGCAAAATGCTATACGCTACCTGCTCGATTTTTCCCGAGGAGAACCGCGAACAGCTCGCGGCCTTCCTCGCGCGACATGCGGATGCGGTATGCCTCGACGACCAACAACTGCTCCCCAGCGAGCAACATGACGGCTTCTATTACGCGCTGCTTGCGAAGCGCTAGCCTTCTTATCTGGCTGATCGCCTGTGCCGTACTGCCGGCATGGGCCGATTCCATTTCGGCCACCCGCTCCGAGGCCGAACTCCTCGATGGCCAGCTCGCCATCAGCACCCGCTTCGACATCAAGCTCACCCCCGGCCTCAGCGATGCGCTGACCCAGGGGGTAGCGCTGCCGTTCCGTCTGGAATTCGAGCTGACCCGTCCGCGCAGTACCGCCTACCTGCTTAACGTCCGGGAGTGGTTCGAGCCGCATGCCGAGCTGCACTTCAAGATCGCCTACCAGTCGCTGACCAGCCGTTACCGCGTCAGCATCGGCAGTCTGTCGCGCTATTACGCGACGCAGGCCGAGGCCCTGAGCGCGCTCGGCGCGATCCACGGCTGGCGCGTGCTTGAAGCGGGGACGCTGAGCGGCGTGCCGGCCGACAAGGTCAAGGGGCGGGTGCGGCTGATGCTCGACATCGGCCAGCTGCCCAAGCCGTTCCAGCTCAACGCGCTGGGCAGCGCCGACTGGTCGCTGGGCTCGGGCTGGATCGATCTGAATGTGAAGGAAGGCGGCTGATGCGCTACGCCATGATCGCCATGGCCACCTTCGCCGCCATCCTGCTCTACCTCTTGGCGCTCGCTACCGGCAACACCTCCAAGCTGGCCGAGTACTACTGGTGGGTGTTCGGCATCAACGCGCTGCTCTTGGTGGCGCTGCTGGGCGTGGTCGGGCGCCAGCTGGTACGCCTGCGGCGCCGGGTCAAGGGCCGCGTCTTCGGCGCCAAGCTGACCCAGCGCCTGGTGATGATGTTCGCCGTGGTGGCGCTGGTGCCCGGCCTGCTGGTGTATACCATCTCGACCCAGTTCCTCTCGCGCAGCATCGAGAGCTGGTTCGATGTGCGCGTGGAGTCGGCGCTGGATCGCGGGCTGGAGCTCGGGCGCAACGCGTTGGGCTACGTGCTGCAGGACGTCGGGCGCAAGGCGCGGGTGGTGCAGGACGATATCGACGCACTGCCGGACAGCGGTCTGCCGGCACGGCTGGAGCGGTTGCGCGAACAGCTTGGCCTCAACGAGGTTGCCATCTTCAACCGTCAGGGGCAGTTGCTGGCGTTCGCCAGCGGCGATCTGGCCGGGCTGCCGCAAACCCCTTCGCGCGAGGCCTTGCGCACGCTGCGGCCGCGCCAGCCGGTGCAGACCATCGAGAACGATCGGCGCAACCAGCTTGCGCTCAAGGTGCTGATGGCCTACCACGACCGGCATGATGAAACCCGCGTGATGCAGGTGATCCAGGCCGCGCCGGAAAGCATCGCCCACGATGCCGAGCTGATCGACACCGCCCGTGCCGACTATCGCCAGCTGCTGCTCTCGCGCGACGGCCTGCGCACCTTCTATACCCTGACCTTGACGCTGGCCTGTCTCTTGGCGCTGACCGCCGCGCTGGCGTTCGCGCTGTGGTTGTCGGAGCGGCTGTCGGCGCCGCTGTCCGAACTTGCGGCGGGGACCCGCGCGGTGGCGCAGGGCGACTTCTCCAAGCGCCACCCGGTGTACCGGCGTGACGAACTGGGCATTCTCACCACCATGTTCAACCGCATGACTCAGCAGCTCGACGAGGCGCGCCAACTGGCCGACGAGAACCGACTCAAGCTGGAGTCGGGCAAGCTCTACCTGGAAAGCATCCTGGTCAACCTGCGTGCCGGGGTGATGGCGTTCGACGACGGCTGGCGCCTGCGTGCCGCCAATACCAGTGCTTCGCGCATCCTCGGGGTGGACTTTGCCGAGTTGGCCGAAGCCCCGTTCCGCGAGTGGACCCGCTTGGTGCCGGCACTGGTGCCGCTGGTCGACAACGTCTGTGAGCATGCCGACAGCGAGCGCCAGCCCGAGTGGCAGACCCAGCTCGATTACACTACCGCGCAAGGGGAGCGTATCCTGCTGGTACGGGGGGCGCGCTTGCCGGAGGGTTCAGGCAGCGGCTACGTGGTGGTGTTCGACGACATCACCGAACTGGCACGGGCGCAGCGCGACGCCGCCTGGGGCGAGGTCGCCAAGCGTCTGGCGCACGAAATCCGCAACCCGCTGACGCCGATCCAGCTCGCCGCCGAGCGCCTGGCGATGAAGCTGGCCGACAAGCTGGAAGGCAGCGATGCCGATCTTCTGCGGCGCGCCACCGACACCATCGTCAAGCAGGTGTCCGCGCTCAAGGGCATGGTCGACGCCTTCCGCGACTACGCCCGCTCGCCGCGCATCAAGCTGGTGGCGCTGGATTTGAACCAGCTGGTACGCGAGGTGATGACGCTGTACGAATCCAATGCCGCTGTTAAGATGACGTTGTCTGAACAACCATTGATGATCATGGGGGATGCCGCCCTGTTGCGCCAAGTGTTGCATAATCTGCTGCAAAATGCGCAGGATGCGGTCCTTGACGTTGACATCCCGATGATTCACATTAGCAGCCGACAAGAAGGAAGAAGCGCGATCGTCTGCGTGCAGGACAACGGGGCCGGCTTCCCGGCCGACATCCTGCCGCGCGCGTTCGAGCCGTATGTGACCAACAAGCCCAAGGGTACAGGCCTTGGGCTGGCAGTGGTGAAGAAAATCATAGAGGAGCACCATGGTCAGATCGCACTGGGAAATGCCGGGCAGCAGGGCGCACGGATACTTCTCACCCTGCCATTGCTGGAGGCCTAATGCGTAGCAGCGACATTTTGATTGTGGATGACGAAATCGGCATCCGCGAACTGCTTTCGGAAATACTGCAGGACGAAGGGTACACCGTCGCCTTGGCCGAGAACGCCGAGGTGGCGCGACAACTGCGCAACCAGACCCGTCCGGCGCTGGTGCTGCTGGATATCTGGATGCCCGATTGCGACGGCGTGACACTGCTCAAGGAGTGGGCCAAGTCGGGTCAGCTCAACATGCCGGTGGTGATGATGTCCGGCCACGCCAGCATCGATACCGCCGTCGAGGCCACCCGTATCGGCGCCTTCGATTTTCTCGAAAAACCGATCGCCCTGCAGAAACTGCTCACCACCGTGCAGCGGGCCGTCAAGTACGGCGACATGCAGGTCAACACCTCGCTCAACCTCGACAAGCTGGGAAAGAGTGAACCAATCCAAGAGTTGAAACGTCAGCTCGAGCGGGTGGCCAAGGTCAAGTCGCCGGTGCTCCTGACTGGCGAGCCCGGGTCGGGCTTCGAGCTGGTCGCCCGGTTCTTCCACCAGGGCAATACTCCGTGGGTGACGCCGGCCAAGCCGGAGCAACTCGCCGACGCCCCGCTGGAACTCTTGCAGAAGGCCAACAACGGCGTGTTGTTCCTGCCCGAGATCGGCCAGTACAACCGCCGCATCCAGCAAGGGCTGCTGTTCCTGCTCTCCAAGCTGGACCGCTTCAACGTGCGCCTGTTGTGCTCGTGCAGCCGTCCGTTGCAGGAACTGCTGGTCGACCCGGAGTGCGACAACCGCCTGTTGACCACGCTCTCCAGCGTGATCGTGCCGATTCCACCGCTCAGGGAGCATGCCGAAGACATCATCTTCATCGCCGAACAGATTCTTACCGAGCTGGTGGAATCCAAGCAGGTGTCGACGCACAAGCTCACCACTGCGGCGCTCAACGCACTGCGCCAGTACGACTGGCCGGGCAATCTCGAGCAGCTCAGGAGCATCATCAAGAGCCTGGCGCTGACGGCAGAATCGGTGGATATCGATGCACCCGAAGTCAACAAGGTGCTGGCGCAATTCCGTCACGAGAAGCCAGCGGCAGAGGAAACCGGCTTCGACTTCAACATGCCGTTGCGCGAATTGCGCGAGCAGCTGGAGCGTCGCTACTTCGAGTACCATATCTCGCTGGAAAACGGCAATATGAGCCGTGTGGCGCAGAAGGTCGGCCTCGAGCGTACCCATCTGTATCGCAAGCTCAAACAGCTCGGTATCAAGTTCGCGCGCAAGACCGTAGAAGAGTAATCCCCGACCGCCGGCGCTCCCGGCGGTTTCCCTGGCAGAATCGACCCCCCCATGACCGAACTGAGTGACCAGGCGCTGTTGCGCTACAGCCGGCATATCCTGTTGCCGGAACTCGATATCGCCGGGCAGCAGGCCCTGCTTGGCGCCCGTGCGCTGATCGTCGGCGCCGGCGGGCTGGGGTCCCCGGTGGCCCTGTATCTGGCCAGTGCCGGGGTGGGGCAGCTCACCATCGCCGACGACGACGTGGTCGAGCTGACCAACTTGCAGCGCCAGATCGTCCATGACATGGCAAGTCTCGGCCGCAACAAGGCGGATTCGGCGGCCCAGCGCATGCTGGCCCTCAATCCCGAGGTGATGGTGCGCGTCATCGGCGAGCGCCTCTCCGGCCAGGCCTTGGCCGACGAGGTGGCGCGCCACGATGTGGTGCTCGATTGCTCCGACAATTTCGCTACCCGCCATGCCGTCAACAGTGCCTGCGTGGAAGCGGGGGTGCCGTTGGTGTCCGGTGCCGCGGTGCGCTTCGACGGCCAGCTTGCCGTGTTCGATACCCGCCAGCCGGCCTCGCCGTGCTACCACTGCCTGTTCCCGGAAGAGGGCGAGGCCAACGACGGGCCGTGCGCGACCTTTGGCGTGCTCGCGCCGTTGGTCGGTGTGATCGGCAGCCTGCAGGCGGTGGAGGCCATCAAGCTGCTGGCGGGGATTCCCGTCGCGTTGGGGCGGCTCACCCTGTACGACGCGCTGGAGAGTTCATTCCGCAGCATGAAGGTGCCGCGGGATCCGGCCTGCCAGGTCTGCTCCGGGCGAAGCGCGCGTTCCGAATGAAAAAACCCGCCGGGAGGCGGGTTTTTTCATGGACACAGGCCAGGTGGTTCAGGACTGGAGCTGTTTCTCGATCAGCTGACGCACTTCCTTGAAGTCCATCACGCCGACGTAACGCTTGATGATGTGACCCTGCTTGTCGATCAGCATTGTGGTGGGGGCGAGCTGGATTTCACCAAAGGCCTTGGCGATGCTGCCTTGGGGGTCCAGTGCCACGAAGAACGGTAGCTGGTTCTTCTCGACGTAGGTCTTGACGTAGTTGGGGGGATCGTAGCTCATCGCCACCGCCACGGTTTCAAAGCCGCGCGGCGCATACTGCTGGTACATCTTCTTGATTTCCGGCATTTCTTCGACGCAGCCGGGGCAACTGGTCGCCCAGAAGTTGACCAGCACCACCTTGCCCTTCAGCGAGCTGGTACTGAGCTGTTGTCCCGTTATCGAGGTGTACTGCACTTCGGGAGCGCGGTCCTTGTTGAACAGCATGGTGTAGGCCAGCAAGCCGGCTACCAGCACCAGTGCCAACGCCATCAAACCTTTTTTCATGCCTTGTCTGTTCCGGTAATAGAAGCGAAAAGCGCTTTTTGGTCTTGCATCGCGGCCAGAAGTTCCTTGAGGTGGCCTTCCAGCGGCACCGCCTTGTCCAGCTTGGCATCGTACACCACGAAGGTGACGTCCGCCTCGGCCACGAGGGTCTCGGTACCGGCCAGTTTCACCGCCTGATGCATCACCGCGCTGCGGTGGCCAATCGTCTTGACCGAAGTCTCGATGGCCAGCTCTTCGCCCATCGTCGCGGCGCGACGATAGTTGATATTGATGTTGACCACGACCAGCGCCAGTCCCGACTGCAGAAACCACGGCAAATCGCCGCGCTCTTCGAAGAAGGTCCAGCGCGCTTCCTCAAGGAACTCGAGGTAGCGCGCGTTGTTGACATGGCTGTACAGGTCGAGATGGTAGCCGCGCACTTTGATGCGGGTGATGTGTTTCATCGCTTTGCCTTTATCGTGGAGCGGCCCGGCGGGGCGCTTCAGGCGTCCTGTCCAAGGTCGAAGGGAACGAATTCGGCACGTTCCAGCGGCTCGTCGACGATGTCGGACAGCACCGAGTGGATCTCCAGCTGGAACCACTCCTGGAACAGTTCCAGCGTCAGCGGCGCCGGCCACAGCGACTCGTCGTCGCACCAATCGGCCAGCTCGGCCTGGAACAGCTGCTGATACTGCTCCAGCACGGCCTGTTCGGCCACGTCGTAATCATCGGCGCAGGGAATCAGCAGGGCGTTGCAGTCGCGGGTCAACGACGCCAGCGTGACGTTGTCGTTCAGCTCGCCCGGCAGTTGCTTGAGCCAGTCGAGAAAGGGAGGGCGCGGCCGGATGATGGCGACGCTGCGGTTGACTTCGTACATGACGATCCTTGTTCGGGTTAGGGGCTTGCCAGACGGCTATCCTGGGTGAACGCCCAGCGCCGCACGATTTCCAGCGCGCTGTATTTTTCCGCCAGCGATGGCGGGAAGGGGGCAAACGGGGCGGAGAGTCGGACGATATTCTTGGCGGCGTTGTCGAGCACATCGTGCCCGGAGCTGCGCCGCACGGTGACCGAACGCAGCGTGCCGTCGGCGTTGACAACGACGGTCAGCTCCAGCGAGCCGAAAATCTGCTGACGGCGAGCCTCGTCCGGGTAATTGAGGTTGCCGATACGCTCCACCTTGAGGCGCCAGTCGTCAACGTAGCGAGCCCATTCCACGCCACGCGCCGTGATGCCGTAGACCCCCTTGGTGCGGCCGCTCTCGTCCGGACGGTTGACGGTGTCGTCATCCCCCTGCTGTCGTGCCACCACGCTCGCCTGGGCCAGCAGGGCCTGGGCGGTGATCGGGGGTGACGGTGGGGAGGATGGGGCAGGCGTGCGCACCGGGGCCTGCTTGTCGTTGCTGGGCGCCGTGAGCCGCTCGTTGGCCGCAGGGGGTTGCGGCGCGGCGGCGACGGCCTCTTGTTGATGGCGGGCCGGACCGGCGGTGCCGGGCGTTATGCGCTCGGGAACGTGACTCGCCAGTTTGCCAGGGGCCGGGGTATTGCCGGCGCCGACGGTGTTCTGTTCGGCCAGGCGCAGAGTGGGCGGGGGCGTTTTCTGGGGGGCTTGCGCCAGCTTGACGCTGATGGTGCTGGTTTCCGGCAAGGGAATGGGACGGATCCAGGTGATGCGGCCGGCAGCGAACAGCAGCACATGCACCAGCACCGACACGGCCAGGGTGACGGTGAACAGCCAGGAACTGGCCGGCGGGCTGGGGGGATGGCGCAGGTTACGGGGCATGGCGGCATTTTCTCACTGCGACCGAGTGTAGCATGCCGATGCGACCGCGCGCCTCGCCTTGCGCGACGGTGTCGCACGCACCCGACAGGATCAGGCTTCCAGCAGGCTGCGCAGCATCCAGGCCGTTTTCTCGTGCACTTGCAGGCGCTGGGTCAGCAGGTCGGCTGTCGGCTCGTCGCTGGCTCGCTCCACCACGGCGAAGATGCTGCGCGCGGTACGGCACACGGTTTCATGGCCCTCGACCAGCTGGGCGATCATGTCCTGGGCTCGCGGTACCCCGCTGGCCTCGGCGATCGAGGTCAGCCGGGCGTATTCGCTGTAACTGCCGGGGGCGTAGTGGCCGAGGGCGCGGATGCGCTCGGCGATCATGTCCACCGCCAGCGACAGCTCGTTGTAGTGCTGCTCGAACATCAGGTGCAGGGTCTGGAACATCGGACCGGTGACGTTCCAGTGAAAATTGTGGGTTTTCAGGTAGAGCGTGTAGGTATCGGCCAAGAGGCGAGAAAGTCCCTGGGCGATGTCCTGGCGGTCTTGTTCGTTGATGCCGATATCCATGCTGATCCTCCTGTATGATGCCCGGTCGTCATGTCCCGAAAGAAGTGATGAAAACCTGGCTGAGCTGTAAAGACAGTGTGATTCGACTCACCCTGCATGTGCAACCCGGCGCGAAAAAGACCGATCTGGCCGGCGAGCACGGCGGGGCGCTCAAACTGCGATTGGCCGCGCCCCCCGTCGAGGGCAAGGCGAATGCGATGTTGCTGGCTTGGCTGGCGGAGCGTTTCGAGGTGCCCAAACGCGACGTCGTGCTGCTGAGCGGTGACAAGAGCCGGCACAAGATCGTCGAGATCAAGCTGGGGTTGGATGAGGCCACCGTCCTGGCTCGCCTCGGTCTGTAGTCTCACTGCCGTCGCCGGGGCCGATTGCCGTGGGCCTCAGTGCAGGTGACGCGAGCGATCCTTCGGGTCATCCACTCGAGTGTACTCGCCATCGATCACGTTGTCGGCAGCCGACGGCGGCATGGTGGGCCGTTTGATCGAGGGGCCCTTCAGCGGCAGCAGCAGCAGGAGTGCCAGGATGTCGCTGATCACGCCGGGGATCAGGAACAGCACGCCGGCCAGCAGGTAGCGCAAGGGCCACAGCAGGCTATAGAGTGGGATACGGTCGCCCTGGTGCATCAACGAGCCCAGCGTCAGCAACGCGCCCAACTGCTGGTTGCGCAGCATGGCGATACCGATGAGCGCGGAGACGATGATCCACAGCATGGTGACGCCGCCCCCCCAGGCGTCGGTCATGGCCACCAGGGTGGCGATTTCCGCGAAGGGGTATAACAGTAGTAACAGTAAGAGTCCGCGCATCGAGTTCAACTTATGTCAGAAAATAAATGCTTGCTGGTGTTATGTAACACGCCCGACCATGCCACCGCCAGTCGGATCGCCCGGCAGTTGGTGGAGGAACAACTGGCCGCCTGCGTCAACATTCTGCCCGCGGTGCAGTCGCTGTACCGCTGGCAAGGACGGATCGAAGAGGCGAGCGAGGTGCCGCTGCTCGTCAAGACCACACAGCAGGCTTATGCCGGGCTGGAACGTCGGCTGGTGGAGCTGCATCCTTACGAGGTACCGGAAATCGTGGCCTGCGACGTCGCCAGCGGTCTGCCCGCCTATTTAACATGGGTGGCAGGGGAGGTACTTTCAAGTACAGGACGCGGAACGTAAGTCCGTAACATGGCGGGAGGCGCTTGCCAACAGGATGAAACTGTAGAATCTTTCTGGTAATGGCCAGAAAATCGTTGACAGCGCGTAGCGGGATATTTATAGTGTCGCTCTCTCGGGGGTCGTTAGCTCAGCTGGTAGAGCAGCGGACTTTTAATCCGTTGGTCGCAAGTTCGAATCTTGCACGACCCACCACCGAGGCTCGATGGGTCGTTAGCTCAGCTGGTAGAGCAGCGGACTTTTAATCCGTTGGTCGCAAGTTCGAATCTTGCACGACCCACCATCGACGCCGAAGGGTCGTTAGCTCAGCTGGTAGAGCAGCGGACTTTTAATCCGTTGGTCGCAAGTTCGAATCTTGCACGACCCACCAGATGCCGAAAACAAAAAGCCTAGTCGATCAGACTAGGCTTTTTGCTTTTTAACCCCGCAGATTGGTGTCACGCGTTGTGACGCTGTCAGCCATACCCGCAGCACGCAGACCTTCAATCTTCCATGAGCGCGCTCACTGCCTGGTTTGTCCACGACGAGATTAGGCCATCAGGCAATGTCGGCACGCGACGCCTTGGCATTGTTATGTCATTGGCTACTGTCGCATAATTCCGCGATATTCCCATTAGAGAGAGTTGTCATGTTGAAGCGCACTGCCGGCTGCCTGTTGTTATTGTCTGGACTGGTCTGGGCCCAGACGCCGGAAGAGGAGGTGCTGTCGGCCCAGATGGCGTACCAGCAGGCGAGCCGCAGCGCCGACGCGGCGCAGCGGCGTCTGGACGCGGCACAGCAAGCCAAAAAGCTGGCCGAGGCACGGCTGGCGGACGCCCAGAACGAACTGCAGCGGCGCGAGAAGGAAGTGGGCGAGGCGTCGGCTGCCGCGGAGAGTGCGGCGCGCCAGTTGCAGGCCTCCGAGAAAAATCTGAAACAGGCCTGGCAGCACAAGGAAGGCGCCTTGCGCTGACGGCGCGCATCAAAAAAGGAAGGGGGCGTCAGTGCGCCCCCTTCGTTGCGATCAGTGCTGGGTGAGCTGGCGGTAGCGTTCCAGGTCCGCCTGCATCTTCTTGGCCTGGCTGGCGATTTCGCTCTGCCGGCTGCGGATGGCGGCATCGAGGTTAGCGGCTTGCTGGCGCAGTACCCCGAGGTTGGCCGTCAGGGTGGGCTGGGGCGGCTTGCCGCCTTTCTGCAGCGCCTCGATCTGGCGCGTCTGCTGGGCGATGTTCTGCTGCAGCGTTTTGCGGTCGGCCAGCAGGCCGTTGAGTATGCTCTGCTGCACGGCGAGTTGTCTTTCCCGTTCGCTGCGCAGTTCGTCTGCCGACTGGTAGCTTTCGACGAGCCCCTTGTCGTAGCGGGCCTGGTAGCGCTGGCGCGCCGCCTCGGCCTGGCTGGCCGCTTCGCGAGCCTCGCGCGCCGTGCGCTCCTGGGGCGTTTCCACCGAGTGCGTGACGTTGCCTTGACGGTTGAGTTCGACCAGGCCGCGCGGCGTCTGCAGCGGCGGGGCATCGCTGTAGTGAACCTTGCCGGATTCGTCGACCCATTTGTAAAGCGTGCCGCCGGCCAGGGCGGTTAGCGGCAGCAGGGCGAGCAGTAGTCCGGCAAGACGTGGCATGATCAGTCGTTCACTCCATATTGGGCGCGATAGGCGCGTACGGCGTCCAGATTGGCCGCCAGCTCGGGGCTGTCTTCAAGGAAGGCCAGCAGGTCTTTCAGGGTGGCGATGGCGACCACCGGCAGGCCGTAGGCCTGTTCGACTTCCTGCACCGCGGACAGGGCGCCGCTGCCGCGTTCCATGCGGTCGAGCGCGATGGCGACCCCGACCGGTTCGGCGCCGGCGTCGCGGATCAGCTTGACCGATTCGCGCACCGAGGTGCCGGCGGAGATGACGTCGTCGATGATCAGCACGCGGCCCTTGAGCGGGGCGCCGACCAGCACGCCGCCTTCGCCGTGGTCTTTGGCTTCCTTGCGGTTGTAGGCGAAGGGCACGTTACGGCCGGCTTCGGCCAGCGCCATCGAGGCACCGGCAGCCAGTATGATGCCCTTGTAGGCCGGGCCGAACAGCATGTCGAATTCGACCTTGCCGTTCATTATCGCTTTTGCATAAAAACGCGACAAGTTCAATGTGGACAGACCATCGTTGAACAGGCCGGCGTTGAAGAAATAGGGTGATTTCCGACCCGCCTTGGTGGTGAATTCGCCGAACTTCAGTACCTGCTTGTCCAGCGCAAAACGAATAAAATCCTGGCGGAAATCGCTCATATCGACCTCTTTGAAACATTAACCATTTGAAAAACCTGCCTTTGGCGGGAAGGATAACACGGGAGACTGTCTTGCTTCGAATCGTTTCGGCCAACCTCAACGGCGTCCGCTCGGCGGACAAGAAGGGCTTTTTCGACTGGCTGGCCGGCAGCCAGGCCGACCTGGTGTGCGTGCAGGAGCTGAAGGCGCAGCCGGGCGATCTGTCGCCGCGCATGCAGGCCCCGGACGGCCTCACCGGCTATTTCCACTGCGCCGAGAAGAAGGGCTACAGTGGCGTGGGCATCTACTCGCGCCACGAGCCGGACGCGGTGGTGGAAGGCTTGGGCATCGACTGGATCGATGCCGAGGGGCGTTACCTGCAGCTCGATTTCGGCGAGCTGTCGGTGGTGTCGCTGTACCTGCCGTCGGGCTCCAGCTCGGACGAGCGCCAGCAGGTGAAGTTCGACTTCCTCGACGTGTTCATGCCGCACCTGAACGAACTGCGCGCGGCCGGGCGCGATATCGTGATCTGCGGCGACTGGAACATCGCCCACAACGAGATCGACCTGAAGAACTGGAAGGGCAACCTGAAGAACTCGGGCTTCTTGCCCGAGGAGCGCGCCTGGATGGGCGAGTTGCTCGGGGAGGGGGGCTGGCACGACGTGTGGCGCCGGCTTTATCCCGAGGTGCCCGGCTACACCTGGTGGAGCAACCGCGGCCAGGCCTACGCCAAGGACGTCGGCTGGCGTATCGACTACCATATCGTTACGCCGTCGATGATGGAGCGCGCGCGCGCGGCGGCGGTGTACAAGGACGAGAAGTTTTCCGATCATGCTCCGCTGATCGTGGACTACGACAGGACGCTGTGATGTTCGACGACGAGGATATCTTCCTGCTCACGGTGCCGGGCTGGGGCAATTCCGGCCCGCAGCATTGGCAGACGTTGTGGGAGCGCAGCTACCCGCTGGCGCGCCGCGTGGAGCAGGAGAACTGGCTGTACCCGGAGCGCGACGCCTGGGTGGCGGCGCTCGCCCGTACGCTGGACGAGATCGACGGCAAGGTGGTGATCGCGGCGCACAGCCTGGGCTGCCACACCGCGGTGGCCTGGCTGTTGTCGGCGTCGCTGCTGGAACAGCGCAAGGTCAAGGGGCTGTTGCTGGTGGCGCCGCCGGCGCTGCCGATTACGCCGGAACGCGCGCTGGCCAGCGGCGAATTGCCGGCGGGGGCGCCGCTACCGGATTTCTCCGGTTTCGGCCAACCTTGGGCGCAGCGCCTGCCGTGCCCGGCGATCATGGTGGCTAGCCACGACGACCTGTTCTGCGAGTTTGCCGAAGCCGAGCGCATGGCCCAGGGCTGGGGGGTGACGCTGGTGGATGCCGGCCACGTCGGCCACATGGGCAGCACCGCGGGGCTGGGTAGCTGGCAGGAGGGGCAGCGCCTGTTGCAGCGGCTGATGCTGGCGTAGGGGAGCGAGCCCTCCTGGTGACGGAGCCAGCAAAAAGCCATCCAGGGATGAAGCGGATGGCTTTTTTTTACATCTTGGCAGGCTCAGCGTTCCACCGGTCGAGTGGGGTCGCTGCACCATTCGCTCCATGAGCCGGGATAGAGCCGGCTGCCGGTGAGGCCGGCGTGCTCCATCGCCAGCAGGTTGACGCAGGCGGTGACGCCGGAGCCGCACTGGTGCACCACCTCCGACCAGTCGTCACGCTCACCCAGCAACGCAATCCATTCCTGTTTCAACCTGTCCTTGTCCTTGAAGCGGCCGTCTTCGTCCAGGTTGCGCATGAAGAAGCGATTCAGCGCGCCGGGGATATGGCCGCCGACGGGATCCAGCGTCTCGCCCTCGCCGCGGTAGCGTTCCGGCGAGCGGGCGTCCACCAGCACGAAGGCGGGCTCGCGCAGGTTGGCGGCCACCGCGTCGACTTTGACGGCCTGCGCCAGCGCGGGGTGGCTGATGTAGCGCTGGGTGTGGCGACGCGGCAGGTCCCGCGTCAGTTCCCCCCCGATCGCCAGCCAGGCCGGCAGCCCGCCGTCGAGCACGGCGACGGCTTCATGCCCCAGCCAGCGCAGCAGCCACCAGGCGCGCGCGGCGAACATGCCGCCGGCGTCTTCGTACACCACCACCTGCCTGCCCGGCTTCACGCCGCAGGTACCGAGATCGACCGCGAGACGCTGCCCTTCGGGCAAGGGATGGCGACCGTTGCGGCCGGTTTTGGCCCCGGACAGGTTGTAGTCGAGGTTGAGATAGTGGGCACCGGGGATGTGCCCCTTGTTGTAGGCGTGATGGCCATGATCGGGATCGCTGAGCTGGAAGCGGCAATCCAGCACGACGCGCTCGGCTGCCGGCAGGGCGGCGAGCTCGCTGGCGGAAATCAGCGTGGTAAACATGTTGGCTCTCCATACAGGGGCACGGGGAAGACGTGGGGGAGGCGGCAGACGGCAGTGTCGCGCACCGCTGGAACGAGCGGCGGAGCGCACTGCCAAAGACTCGACGATCAGCCTACCCAGAACGGCCGGGTGGCGGCCAGCCGCTGGGCGTCATGACCGAGCCTCAGGGGACGGCGTTGAGCGCGGCGATCAGCTTGTGCGCCAGGTCCGGCTGACCATGGTCGGCGCCGCTGCGGCGCGCCCCGGCCCAGATCGGACTGGGGAAATGGGCATCGTTCTGGAAGCGAGGGATCACGTGCCAGTGCAGGTGCGGCACCATGTTGCCGAGGCTGGCCAGGTTGATCTTGTCCGGCTTCATCACCTGGCGCACCGCGACCTCGGTGCGCAGCAGCCAGTCGAACAGGTGCTGGCGGTCGGCGGCGGCGAGGTCGCTCATTTCCTTGACGTGGGCCTTCCAGATGACGCGACAGAAGCCCGGGTAGCCGGGTTCGTCGACCAGCACCACCCGCAGGCGATCGTCCTCGAACAGGATGTTGCCGGCCGGCGAGGAGCAGAGTTCACAATACATGTCGGGGGAATCCGCGCTAAAAATTGAGTGAGGGAATGCTTCATTGTAGCGGCCGGCATCGCCGGCCGCTGTCGTACCGCGCCACTCGACGGCGGCCGGGTGGTGGCTCGGCGTTGGGCAGGGGTTACAGCCGGTAGGCGCTGACCACCTGGCGCATGCGCCCGGAGACCTCTTCCAGGCGCTCGGCCAGCGCCGCCGCCTGGGTCGCCGCGCTGCTGTTCTCCTCGGCCATGCGCGCCACCTGTTCCACCTGCTGGGCGATGGTGGTGGTCGCCTCGCCCTGTTCGCGGATCGCGGCGGTGATCTCGGCTACCAGCCGCACACTGTGGCCGGACGACTCGGAGATGCTGCCCATCGACTGCTGCGCCGAGTTGGCGCCGGAGACGCCCTGTTCCACCCGTGCCACGGCGTGTTGCATGCGCTCGACCGCGCTGCCCGACACGTTCTGGATGGCGCCGATGATGGTGCCGATTTCCTGCGTCGAGGCGGCGGTGCGTTCGGCCAACTTGCGTACCTCGTCGGCCACCACGGCGAAGCCGCGGCCCGACTCGCCGGCGCGCGCCGCCTCGATGGCGGCGTTGAGCGCCAGCAGGTTGGTCTGGTCGGCGACGTCGCGGATCACGTTGATCACGGAGGCGATCTCCTTGCTCTTGGCGTCGAGCTGGCGGATGTCTTCGGCGGCGGTATCCACCGCGGCGGCGATGGAATGGATGTCGCTGACGGTCTGGCCGATCACCTGGCGCCCGCTCTCGGCGCGGTCGCCGGCTTCGCTGGAGAGCTGGCGGGCTTCGCCGGCGCGTTCCGCGACGTGGCTGATGCTGACGGTCATTTGCTCCACCGAGGCGGCCATGTGCGAGGACGACTCGCTCTGCGCCCCGGAACTCTTGGCGACCTGCTGCGAGGCGCCGAGCAGTTCGGACGAGGTCTGGCCCACTTCCTGCACGCCGGTTTGCAGGTTGCGCAGACTGTCCTGCAGGCGGGCGATGAGCTGATTGAAGGCACGCAGGGTCTGGCTGACTTCGTCGTTGCCGTGCACTTCGGCGCGGCGGGTGAAGTCGAGAGAGGATTCGATGGCGCTGATGGTGCCCTGGGCGTTGGCCAGCCCGACGCTGATCTGGCGGGCGATCAGCCAGCCCAGCAAGCCGGTCAGGAGCAGGATCGCCAGCACGGCGCCGCCGACGATGAGCTTGGCCTGCTGCACGGTATTGTCGGCGCTGTCGGAGCGCTGCTGGGCCTGTTGCACCTTGTATTCCAGTTCCTGGTTGAGCGCGGCCACGGTCTGGTCACCCAGTACCTTGAGCTGGTTGAGCTTGGCGTAGGCTTCGTCCTTGCGGTACAGGCCGGACAGTTCCACGGCCTTGTCCGCTTCCTTCAGATAGCCTTGCAGCGAATTGGAAGAGGCCTTGAACAGGGCGAGGTCGCGCTCGTCGCTGCCGATCAGCCCCTCGTAGTCCTTGAGCGCCTTGTTCAGCGCTTGACGCTGCTGCTTGAGCACGCTGTCCAGCTGCTGGATCTGGTTGGAGTCGGTGGTCAGGATGTGGTTGAGGATGCTGGTGCGCATCGCCAGCAATTCGATGATGACATTGTCCAGCTTGCGCAGGCTGGGGATGGTGTCTTCGTTGACGGTTTTGAGGCTCTGGTGAACGGTGCCCAACTGCTGCAGCGCCATACCCCCGATGAAGACGCTGCCGATGATGGCGGCTGCGATCAGGATCATCAGCCGGTGTGCGATTTTCATTCTCTCCCCTTTATTGTCGTGACGGTGCGGTGGACCGTCCGCGGGCCAGTATAGGCCATCTGCATGGTGTAATGAAGGGATTACCCAGGGGGCGGGAACGGCGCCCGGCGCGGCGGCGCCGGGTGATCTCGAGCAGGGGACGGGCTGGATTCAGTCGCCGATAACGGCCTTGCTGTAGCTGGCGCGCTCCATGTCGCGGACTTCGACGCTCAGCTGCACTTCGGCGCCGGGCAGCGTCAGTCCGGCGCGCTGCAGCACCGCCAGCAGGCTGGCGGACAGCCCCTGCTTGCACTCCGGGGTGCGTCCGGAGAGGAGCGCCAGCGTGACGTGGGCAAAGGCGCGCGGCGCGGGTTCGATGCCGATGCGGTAGTGCTCCAGCCGGCAGGCCCGGCTCTTGATGTCGTTTTCAGCGAACTGACCGGACTCGACCAGTTGGCGGTTCAGTGCCAGCAGGGTGTGGTCGGCGTCGAGCGTGGTGAGGTTGCTGCTGTAGTCGAGCGTGAGGTGGGGCATGCGGCGGCTCCGTGTGGGGAAAAATGTCATGATAGACGAGCCCGGCGCTCGGCGGGGCGGTGAGCGGCGGGGGGCGTTGCCAATAAAAAAGCGGCCCTGGCAGGCCGCTTTTTACTGGCGCGGAGCGCTTACAGCAGCACCCGCTCGATGCCGCCGTTGCGCGCCTTCTCGACGTACTCGGGCATCCAGTTTTCGCCCAGCACGTGCTTGGCGATCTCGATCACGATGTAGTCGGCCTCGGTGCCGGTGTCCTCGCCGTAGCGCGACAGGCCCTGCAGGCAGGACGGGCAGGAGGTCAGCAGCTTCACCGGTTTCTCCTGCGGCTGGCCCTCGGTCAGGAGCGCCAGGTCCTTCTCGATTTCTTCCTGCTTGCGGAATTTCACCTGGCTCGAGATGTCCGGGCGGCTCACCGCGAAGGTGCCCGATTCGCCGCAGCAGCGGTCGTTGAGCTTGACGCCGCCGCCGAGCAGGCTGTTGGCCACGTCGAGCGGCTGGTAGGCCTTGATCGGGGTGTGGCAGGGGTCGTGGTACAGGTACTTCTGACCGCTTACGCCGTCGAGCTTGACGCCCTTCTCCATCAGGTACTCATGGATGTCGAGGATGCGGCAGCCCGGGAAGATGTCCTCGAAGCGGTACTGCGTGAGCTGGTCGTAACAGGTGCCGCAGCTCACCACCACGGTCTTGATGTCGAGGTAGTTGAGCGTGTTGGCCAGGCGGTGGAACAGCACGCGGTTCTCGGTGGTGATCTGCTCGCCCTTGTCGGCGTGGCCGGCCGAGGTCTGCGGGTAGCCGCAGCACAGATAGCCCGGCGGCAGTACGGTCTGGGTGCCGACGTGCCACAGCATCGCCTGGGTGGCGAGGCCGACCTGGCTGAACAGGCGCTCCGAGCCGCAGCCGGGGAAATAGAACACCGCCTCGGCGTCTTCCGCTACCTGCGGATTGCGGATCACCGGCACGACGTTCGGATCCTCGACGTCGAGCAGGGCGCGCGCGGTCTTCTTCGGCAGGCCGCCCGGCATCGGGCGATTGATGAAGTGGATCACCTGCGCCTTGATGGGCGCCTTGCCGAGCGTGGCTGGTGGCTGTTCCTTCTGCTTGCCGATCAGACCGAACTTCTTGGCCAGGTTGTGGCCGAGCCGCTGCGCCTTGTAGCCGATGTCGATCATGCCGACGCGCATCGCCTTGATGGTGGCGGGGTCCTTGACAGTGAGGAAGGTCATGCCGAGCGCGGTGCCGGGGTTGAACTTCTTGTTGCCGGTCTTCCTGAGGAAGTTGCGCATCGCCACCGAGACGTCGCCGAAGTCGATCTTGACCGGGCACGGCTTGACGCAGCGGTGGCACACGGTGCAGTGGTCGGCCACGTCGGACAGCTCGTCGAAGTGCTTGAAGCTGACGCCACGGCGGGTCTGTTCCTCGTAGAGGAAGGCTTCGGTGAGCAAACCGGTGCCGAGAATCTTGTTGCGCGGGCTGTACAGCAGGTTGGCGCGCGGCACGTGGGTGGAGCACACCGGTTTGCACTTGCCGCAGCGCAGGCAGTCCTTGACCGAGGCGGAGATTTGGCCGATGTCGGACTGCTCGAGGATCAGCGATTCGGCACCCAAGAGCTCGAACGACGGGGTGTAGGCGTTGGACAGGTCGGCGCCCGGCAACAGCTTGCCGCGGTTGAAGTGGCCGTTGGGGTCGACCTGCTGCTTGTAGGCGGCGAACGGCGCCATTTCCTCGGCGGTGAGGAATTCCAGCTTGGTGATGCCGATGCCGTGCTCGCCGGAGATCACGCCGTCGAGGCCGCGCGCCAGCGCCATGATGCGCGCCACGGCGTGGTGCGCGGTCTGCAGCATGTCGTAGTCGTCGGAGTTGACCGGCAGGTTGGTGTGCACGTTGCCGTCGCCGGCGTGCATGTGCAGCGCCACGAACACGCGGCCGCGCAGCACCTTCTGGTGGATGGCCTTGATCGCGGCCAGGATCGGCGCGTCGGTCTTGCCGGAGAACAGCGTCTCGAGGTCGGCCAGCAGTTCCTGCTTCCAGCTCACGCGCAGCTGGAAGTCGCGCATCGCGATGAACACCGAGGCGGGGTTGGCCGAAGCCTCTTCCAGCGGGGCCTCCGGCCACTGCGTGCGGTAGTCGGCGAGCGGCGCGTCGAGGTGGTCGAGCAGCCACTGCCAGCGCGTGCGCACGGCGCCGATCAGCTCCAGCGCGCTCTGGCGGCGCTCGCCGATCAGCTCGTCGGCCGACACCGCGCTGTTCTCGGCATCCACCGGCAGGCGGCCGTGGAAGTACTCGGTGAGCTGGTCCAAGAGGCGCACCTTGTTGGCGATCGACAGCTCGATGTTGATGCGCTCGATGCCGTCGGAGTAGTCGCCCAGGCGCGGCAGCGGGATCACCACGTCTTCGTTGATTTTGAAGGCGTTGGTGTGCTTGGCGATGGCGGCGGTGCGGGCGCGGTCGAGCCAGAACTTCTTGCGCGCCTCGGCGGTGACGGCGATGAAGCCTTCGCCGGAACGGGCGTTGGCGAGCTTGACCACGTGGCTGGCGGTTTCCGCCACGGCGTTCTCGTCGTCGGAGACGATGTCGGCGATCAGCACCATCTTCGGCCGACCCTTGGACTTGGCCTTGGTGGCGTAGCCGACGGCGCGCACGTAGCGCCAGTCGAGGTGCTCCAGGCCGGCCAGTTGCACGCCGGCCGCCAGACCGGCGCCGCCGGCCTTGAAGTAGTCGGTGATCTCGACGATGGCGGGGGTGGCCTGCGCCACGGTGCCGAAGAATTCCAGGCAGACGGTGCGGGCGTGCTTGGGCATGCGGTGCAGCACGAAGCGCGCGCTGGTGATGATGCCGTCGCAGCCTTCCTTCTGGATGCCGGGCAGGCCGGCGAGGAACTTGTCGGTGACGTCCTTGCCCAGGCCGACCTTGCGGAAGGTGCGGCCGGGGATCGCCAGTTCACGGCTCTCCAGCACGGTCTGGCCGTCGTCGGCCAGCTTGCTGACGCGGAAGGTGGCGGTGTCGACGTCATGGATCTTGCCGAAGTTGTGGCCGATACGCTCGATGAACAGCCAGTTGCCGTCCGGGTCGACCATCTTCCACGAGGCCAGGTTGTCGAGCGCGGTGCCCCACAGCAGCGCTTTCTTGCCGCCGGCGTTCATCGCCACGTTGCCGCCGATACAGGAGGCGTCGGCCGAGGTCGGGTCGACCGCGAACACCACGCCGGCGGCGTGGGCGGTTTCCTCGACGCGGCGCGTCACCACGCCGGCGCCGCACTGGATGGTGGGGTGGCGGCCGGTGAGGCCGGGCAGGGTGATGTACTCGACGCCGTTGTGGCGGTCGAGCTTCTCGGTGTTGATCACCGCCGACAGGCGGTCGAGCGGCACGGCGCCGCCGGTGTAGCCGGTGCCGCCGCCGCGCGGGATGATGGTCAGGCCGAGTTCGATACAGGCCTTCACCAGCGGGGCGATCTCGGCCTCGCTGTCCGGGCACAGCACCACGAACGGGTATTCGACGCGCCAGTCGGTGGCATCGGTGACGTGCGACACGCGCGCCAAGCCGTCGAACAGGATGTTGTCCTTGCGGGTGTGACGCGTCAGGCGCTTGAGGATGCGCGCACGCAGCTCGCGGGTGTCGTTGAACTGCTGCTCGAAGCGGGTCACGGCGTTGCCGGCGGCGGCCAAGAGCTGGCCCACCTTGTCGTTGCCGACGCGGCGCTTTTCCACTTCGGCGAGGCGATGGCGCATCGCCCCGGTCAGCGCCGCCAGGCGTTTGGGGTTGTCGAGCAGGTCGTCGACCAGGTAGGGGTTGCGGTCCACCACCCAGATGTCGCCCAGCACCTCGAACAGCATGCGGGCGGAACGGCCGGTCTTGCGCTCGCCGCGCAGCGATTCCAACAGCTGCCACATGTCCTCGCCCAAGAGGCGGATCATGATTTCACGGTCGGAAAAAGAGGTGTAGTTGTAGGGAATCTCACGTACGCGCTGGTGGGCGGTGGCGTTCATCGTGCTCTGGACTCGACAAGGTTTTGGATAATAACGACAAATTTTACCGCAATTGCTGCGCCGCGAAAAATGCCGCTCACGTCATGGTTATAGCGTCGTCGGCTATATGCGGCTGAATTGGCGATTGTCGGACAATGCGTACCTCGGGTTGAGGGGGTGGGGAGGCTCGCGATGCCACGGAGGCGGAGCGTCCTGGCGCTTGAGCTGCGTGCCGCGGGCGGCGTGGCGTGACGGCCGGCGCATCGCGTCGCGGTTCGTCCCTGGCAGGGAATGACACGGCGGCGAGACGCTGTTCTAACGCTGCATCCGGCAGAGCCCGACCTCCGCCGCAAAAAGACCTCGAACAGGCTTTAAGACGCAGGCGAAGGGCCGGGGTTCAGGCCCGGCCACTCTCCCGGCGACGCCTTATCGGGCCGGGCCTGGTGCGGCGTGGCGGGCGGCCAGGGTTTCGGCCAGCGCCAGCGCCTCGAACAGGCTGCCGGGGTCGGCACGGCCGCTGCCGGCGAGATCCAGCGCGGTGCCGTGGTCGACCGAGGTGCGGACGATGGGCAGCCCCAGCGTGACGTTGACGCCCTGGCCGAAGCTGGCGTGCTTGAGCACCGGCAGGCCCTGGTCGTGGTACATCGCCAGCACCGCGTCGGCCTGGGCCAGCTTGTCGGGGTTGAACAGCGTGTCGGCCGGCAGCGGGCCGATCAGGTGCATGCCGTCGGCGCGCAGCGTGGCTAGCACCGGTTCGATCACCTCGATTTCCTCGCGCCCCAGGTGGCCGCCTTCGCCGGCGTGCGGGTTGAGCCCGGCCACCAGGATGCGCGGGGCGGCGATGCCGAACTTGCCGACCAGGTCGGCGTGCAGGATCTGCAGCACCTCGCTCAAGAGCGCGGGGGTGAGGGCGTCGGGCACGGCGCGCAGCGGCAGGTGGGTGGTGGCGAGCGCCACGCGCATGCCGCCGCCGACCAGCATCATCACCACGCGCGGGGTATGGGTCTGCTCGGCGAGGTACTCGGTGTGGCCGGAAAACGGCACGCCGGCGTCGTTGATCACGCCCTTGTGCACCGGTGCCGTGACCATGGCAGCGAACTCGCCCGCCATGCAGCCGGCGATGGCGGCATCCAGGGTGGCGAGCACGTAGCGGCCGTTGGCGGCGTCGAGCACGCCGGGACGGCTCGGGGCCGCGAGCGGCACGTGCAGCACTTCCAGCGTGCCGGGCGCCGGCGCGGCCTCGCGCCGATAGTCGGCCAGCATGAGTGGCAGCCCCAAGAGGCGCGCCCGTTCGGCCAGCAGCGCACGGTCGGCGATGACGATGCGTCGGCAGGCGCCGGGGGCTTCGGCCAACCTCAAGACCAGCTCGGGGCCGATGCCGGCCGGTTCGCCGGCGGTGATGGCGATGACGGGCGGGCGGCTCACTTTTCTTCCAGGCGGTCGTCGACGAAGGCCGAGTCGCGCAGCTGGCGTACCCAGTCGAGGTAGGCCTCGTCGATCTTGCGCGCGCGGATCTGCTGCTTGACCATCATCTTCTCGCGATCCTGCGCCACGTCCTGGGTGCGCTTGCCTTCGACCTTGATCAGGTGCCAGCCGAACGGCGAGCGCACCGGCTGGGACACGGTATTAAGCGGCAGCGAGGTCATGGCTTGTTCGAAGGTCGGGACGGTGTCGCCGAGGTTGACCCAGCCCAGGTCGCCGCCGCGGGTATTGCTGGCGTCTTCGGAGTAGAGCTTGGCCATTTCCTCGAAACTCGCCCCGCGCTCGATACGATCGCGGATCTGCAGCAGGCGCGTCTTGGCGTCGGCTTCGGAGACCGCCTCGTTGGTGCGCAGCAGGATGTGGCGCACGTGGTACTGCTCGACCATCAGCGGGGTATCGGCGCTGCGCTTTTCCTGCAGCTGGAAAATGAAGAAGCCTTGCTGGCTGCGGATCACGGTGGTGTGGCTGCCGGGTTGCATGGTTTCCAGCAGCTTGGTGAAGTCGAGCGGCAGGCTGGAGGCCGGACGCCAGCCCAGGTCGCCGCCCTTGAGGCCGTTGGGGGCGTCGGAGTAGGCCGCCGCCACCTTGGCGAACGGCTGGCCGGCGTCCAGCTCGGCCAGCGCCTTGTGCGCCTTTTGCGACTGGGCGTCGATCTGCTTGGCATCGGCACGCTCCGGCACGCTCACCAGGATGTTGGCCAGGCGATATTCGGAACGGTTGGCGGTCTGCTCGCTCTTCAGGACCTGCTCGACCTCGGTGTCGCTGACGTTCACGCGCGACTCGACTTCGCGCTCCTTGAGGCGGGACAGCAGGATCTGGCGGCGGATCTGCTCGCGGAAGGTGTCGAAGGTGACGCCTTCCTTGGCCAGCTGTGCCTTCATCGCCTCGAGCGTCAGCTTGTTCTGGCTGGCCAAGCGCTCCAGCGTCTGCTGCAGTTCGTCGTCGCTGACGCGTACGCCGTTGCTGGTGGCGTACTGCACCTGCACCTCTTCGGTGATCATCTGTTCCAGCACCTGGCGCGCCAGGACGTCGGGGGCCGGAGGCGTGACCTTGCGCGCCTCCAGTTCCATGACGGTGTCTTTGACACGTTTTTGCAGGTCGCTCTCGGTGATGGCGCCCTTGTTGACGACCGCGACGATGCGGTCCACCGCGCGTACCGGGGCCGCGTAGGCCGTGCCGAGGGTGGTGGCAATCAACAGGGCAAGCAGGGTTTTCTTCATGGTCATTGGCGTATGTCGTTGATTTTGCTGTAGCCGGGGATGGCCAGTCGCAGGGTGTCGAGCGGGTTGCTGCCGATGCCGCCGAGGTCTTTCAGCTCCAGTTGCAGGAAGACGGCATTCTTGGTCGCCGTGCTGGAAGACACGTAGCGTTGGCCGACCACGCGGGCGGTCCAGCAGCCGTCGTTGTACTCGAAGCCGGCCAGTTGTTCCAGTGGCTTCTTGTCTTGCAGCGAGTAGTTGTAGCGCGCCACGGCGTACCACTTCTTCGCCAGCGGCCACTGCCCTGCGATATCGACCTGGCGCAACGGGCCGGGAGTGCCGTCGGCACTGCCGACGTCGGTGGAGCGGTCGTAGCGGTAGCGGATGCTGGCGGTCTTGCCGGGCGTGGGGGTGTAGAACAGCTGCAGGTTGTACTGCTCGGTCTTGCTGAGCTCCTGGTTGTGCTGGTACAGGCTGTCGAAGCGCCAGCTCGGGGTGAGCTGGCCGGCCGCGCTGAACAGCAGGTCCGAGCTCTGGGTGCTGCGCTCGGAGGTGGTGCCGTCCAGCGTCAGGTTGTCCCGGCTGAAGTAGAACACCTGCCCCACCGACAGCCGCAGTTGTTCGCTGCCGGTCTTGTCGTCGAGGTAACGGGTGGAGAGCGCCGCGGTGAGCTGGTTGGCGCCGTTGATGCGGTCGGAGCCGGAGAAGCGGTTCTCGTTGAACAGCTGGGCAAAGTCGATGCTGTTCTCGGCGCTGTCGAAGTTGGGCAGGTCGTTCTGCTGCTTGCTCGGGATGTTCAGGTAGTAGAGGCGCGGCTCCAGCGTCTGGATGTAGTTGCTGCCGAACAGCGTGGTGGGCCGCTCGAAGTAAAGGCCGCTATCGGTGCTGAAGATAGGCAGGGTGCGCGTTACCTCGCGCGCTTTGTCGCTGCCGAAATCGTCCAGGCTGTAGCGGGTGTAGTGCACGCCGAGCTTGGGACGGAGATAGCCCCAGCTCTGGTCCAGCGACCAGGTCACGCTGGGGTAGCTGACCAGGCGGCTGCCTTCCTGCTTGGTGGGGTGGGTGAAGCGGGTCAGCTCGGCCTGCAGGTTGGCCGACAGGCCCGCCCCCAGTTCCTGGTTGGCGCTGGCGGTGAGCTGCGGCAGCCGGGCGTAGGGCACGTCGACCGGGGTGGTCGATTCCTGCAGCGTCTGGTAGCGCTGCGCCTTGAGCTGGGCGTTGAAAGTGCCGCTGTCCCACTCCGAGCCGTAGCCTAGCCAGGCTTCGCGTACCAGGTTGGTGCCGGAGGCGATGTCCTGGCGGCTGCCGAAGTCGTTGAAGTAGTCGTCGTCGGAGACGTAGTTGGCGTTGTAGCCCAGGTTGAAGCCGGAGCCGAGGTTTTGCGAGTGCTTGGCACTCCAGGCGTATCGGCTGCGGCCGGCCTCGTGGTCGTCCGGTATCTGCGTGGTGGCGATCTCGCCCTGGTAATCCGGCTGCAGGTAGCGGAATTCGGCGCCGAGCATGGCGCCGCGCTTGTCGTTGTAGCCTGGCGTGATCGTGGCGTCGTAGTTGGGCGCGATGTTCCAGTAGTAGGGCACGCTCAGTTCGGTGCCGTTGCTGCCGGTCTTGAACGTGGGCGTCAGCACGCCGGACTTGCGGCCGCCGTCGAGCGGGAAGTCGATCCAGGGGGTGTACAGGATCGGTACGCCCTGGAATTCGAACCGGGCGTTGTGGGCTTCGCCGACGTTGCTGCCGTAGTCGAGGTCGATGCTGGAGGCCTTGAGGTACCAGGAGTCGTCGCCCGGGCTGCAGGTGTTGGCGCGGGCCTGCAGCAGGCGGTACTTGTCGCGGCCGAGGAATTCGGCGCGCTCGCCGTTGCCGCGGAAGGTGCGCAGGCCCTCGGCGGCAGCGAAGTCGGGCTGTTCGGCGGTGCCGGTGCGGTTGGCCAGGTCGTAGTCGAGCTGGGTGCCGGAGACGCGGCTGCTGGATTGAGTCAGCGTGAAGTGATCGCCGGCGCGGGCGCGGTTCTTGGCCTGGTAGTACTCCAGCCAGTCGGCGGTGAGCGTCTGGTCGTCACGGCGTACCACCACGTTGCCGCGGGCCTTGATTTCGTTGTCCATCTGGCCGCTGAGTTCGTCGGCGCTGAGCTGGGTCTGACCGGCTGCGGGCGCGGTGTTCAGTTCTTCTGCCTGGACCGACGAGAGGGAGAACGCGGCGGCGAGCGCCAGCGTCAGCGGGGTGGGTTGTAAACGTGCCATGCACAAAGCCATATCTCGGGGGCAATCAGCGGTATAAAATCGCACAATTCTATCAGCACCGCAACGAACCGACATGCAACGATTGGAACTGCTCAAAGGCTGGCTCGCCGGCCTCTATCCCGACACCGAGCTGACGGTGGAGTTCGCCGCCGCCGACGCCGACTTCCGCCGCTACTTCCGCGTCACCCTGCCGGATGGCACGAGCCGCATCGTGATGGATGCGCCGCCGGACAAGATGAACACCGACGCCTACGTCCAGGTGCGCGAGCTGTTCGCCATGGTGAACGTGCCGCAAATCCTGGTGCGCGACCGCGAGCAGGGTTTCATGCTGCTGGAGGACCTGGGGCGCGTGACCTATCTCTCGGCGCTCTTGCACGACGAGCGTCCGGTGGTGCACCAGCATCTGCTGCTGGAGGCCATCGATACCCTGATCGAGCTGCAGCAGGCGAGCCGCCCAGGTGTGTTGCCGGAATACGACGAGGCGCTGCTGATGCGCGAGCTCAACCTTTTCCCGGAGTGGTTCTGTGCCAAGGAGCTGGGGCAGCCGCTCAACTATGCCCAGCGTCAGCTGTGGGATGCCGGCGTCAAGGCGCTGCTGCCGGCACTGCTGGCGCAGCCCAAGGTGTTCGTGCACCGCGATTTCATCGTGCGCAACCTGATGCTGACCCCGGGCAAGCCCGGCGTGCTCGATTTCCAGGACGCGGTGTACGGTCCGATCAGCTACGACCTGGTGTCGCTGCTGCGCGACGCCTTCATCGAGTGGGATGAAGCGTTCGTGCTCGACTTGGCGGTGCGTTACTGGGAGAAGGCGCGTGCCGCCGGCCTGCCGGTGCCGGCCGAGATCGACGCTTTCTGGCGCGACGTGGAGTGGATGGGGGTGCAACGCCATCTCAAGGTGGCCGGCATCTTCGCCCGTCTCTACCACCGCGACGGCAAGGACAAGTACCGCGGCGAGATTCCGCGCTTCCTCAAGTACCTGAAGAAGACCACGCGTCGCTACCAGGAACTCGCACCGCTGTACCAGCTGCTGGTGCAGCTGGTAGGCAAGGACGAGGACGACGACAGCGTCGGCTCGCTGTTCAGCGCCACCCGCCTCGTGGCGGACGACGAATGAAGGCGATGATCCTGGCCGCCGGGCGCGGTGAACGCATGCGCCCGCTCACCGACCACACCCCGAAGCCCTTGCTGCCGGTGGGCGGCGAGCCGCTGATCGGCTGGCACATCAAGCACCTGCGCGATGCCGGCATCACCGAGCTCGTCATCAACCATGCCTGGCTCGGCGAGCGCATCGAGGCGGCGTTGGGCGACGGCGCGGCCTACGGCGTGCGCATCGCCTACTCGCGTGAAGGCACCGCGCTGGAGACCGCCGGCGGCATCGCTACAGCCTTGCCCTTGCTGGGCGAAGAACCCTTCATCGTGGTCAACGGCGACGTGTTGACCGATATCGATTTCGCCGCCCTGGCCGAGGTGGCGGCACGGCTCGATGGCCGCGAGGCGCTGGCTCACCTGTTCCTGGTGCCCAACCCGCCGCACCATCCGGGCGGCGACTTCGGCTTGCTGGCCGATGGCCGGCTGTCGTCCAGCCCGGCCGATGGCGAGGCGCTGACCTTCTCCGGCATCGCTGCTTACCATCCGGCGCTGTTCGCCGCCACGCCGCCGCACCAGCCGGCCAAGCTGGCGCCGCTGCTGCGCGCGGCGATGGCGCAGGGCCGGGTCAGCGGCGCGCGCCACGACGGGCTGTGGCTCGACGTCGGCACCGTCGAAAGGTTGGCCGAAGCCGACGCCATCGCGCGCGGCTGGGCCGGGCGGTGAGCCGACGCATCCTCGGCATCGACCCCGGCAGCCGCATCACCGGTTTCGGCGTCATCGACGTCATCGGCCAGCAGCGCCACTACGTCGCCTCGGGGTGCATCCGCACCCCGCAGGGCGCGCCGCTGGCCGAGCGCATCAAGGTCATCGTCGACGGCCTGTTCGGCGTGGTCGACACCTATCGGCCCGGCGAGGCCGCGGTGGAGCAGGTGTTCGTCAACGTCAACCCGGCCGCCACGCTGATGCTGGGCCAGGCGCGTGGCGCGGTACTGGCGGCGCTGGTATTGAAGCAGCTGACGGTGGCGGAGTACACCGCGCTGCAGGTCAAGCAGTCGGTGGTCGGCCACGGCAAGGCGCCCAAGGAGCAGGTGCAGGCGATGATCGTGCGCCTGCTGAACCTGTCCGGCACGCCGCAGGCCGACGCCGCTGACGCGCTGGCGGTGGCGCTGGCGCACGCCAACCACAGCCACGCCGCCGTCGCCGCCTTCACCCGTCAAGGTCTCAGGGTCAAAGGCGGCCGGCTGGCCTGAGTTCTTGTGAATAAATCTGCTGCGCGTCCCTGATCGGGACTCATGTGCCCTGCGTGCGAATCTATTGCCGGGCACATCGAAAGATGTGCAGACAGCGATTCGCTCAGCGATGCGGAATCCTCATGGACTCCAGTCCATTCCGGTTCCTGTGCTGCTCTTCGCCCCGCTGAGGGCCGCTCGCGACGATTTCTTTCGCAAGCTCTGAGAACAGGCCCCGCCGCGGCCGGCTCAACAAGCCGTGCCGACTGTGGCAGCATGACGGCTTGACGCCGGTCTTCGGCCAACCTTCTCTCATTCTGGACACCTCATGATCGGACGCCTCACAGGTCAACTCATCGAAAAACTCCCGCCGCAGATCGTGGTGGACGTAGGCGGCGTCGGCTACGAAGTCGACGTGCCGATGAGCACCTTCTACCTGTTGCCCGCGCTGGGCGAGAAAACCACGCTCTATACCCACCTGGTGGTGCGTGAGGACGCCCACCTGCTGTTCGGCTTCGCCAGCAAGGGCGAGCGCGAAACCTTCCGCCAGCTGATCAAGGTCGGCGGCATCGGCGCCAAGATCGCGCTGGCCATCCTGTCCGGGTTGAGCGCCGACGAACTGGCGCTGGCGGTGGCCAGCGAAGACCTCAAACGCCTCTCCAGCGTCCCCGGCATCGGCAAGAAAACCGCCGAGCGCCTGGTGCTGGAACTGCGCGGCAAGCTCGCCACCGGCGGCGCCGTGACCACACCGGGCGGCCTGCCGTTCGCCGCCACACCGGACGACAAGAGTGACATCGTCAACGCCTTGCTGGCGCTGGGCTACAACGACAAGGAAGCCGCCGCCGCCACCAAGGGCCTGCCGCCCGAGGTGACGGTGAGCGACGGCGTGCGCCTGGCGCTCAAGAGCCTGATGAAAGGGTGAGTCATGGACCTGGTGCTGCTGGTGACCGGCGGCGGGCGGGGCATCGGTGCGGCCACGGCCCGGCTGGCGGCCCGCCGCGGCTACGCGGTCGCGGTGAATTACCACCGCCACGCCGACGCGGCGCAAGCCGTGGTGGATAGCATCGTGGCCGAGGGCGGCAAGGCGGTGGCGATTGCCGCCAACGTGGCCGACGAGGTGGACGTGCTGCGCCTGTTTTCCGAAACCGAGGCGAGCCTGGGGCCGTTGACGGCGCTGGTCAACAACGCCGGCGTGCTGGAGCGGCAGATGCGGCTGGACGAAATGAGCGTGGCGCGCTGGCAGCGCATCTTGGCCACCAACGTGCTGGGACCGCTGTTGTGCTGCCGCGAGGCGGTGAAGCGGCTGTCCACGCGCCATGGCGGGCAAGGCGGCGCCATCGTCAACGTCTCGTCCGCCGCGGCGCGGCTGGGCTCGCCCAACGAATACATCGACTATGCTGCCAGCAAGGGCGCCGTGGATACGCTCACCGTGGGGCTGGCCAAGGAGGTCGCGGGCGAGGGCATCCGCGTCAACGGCGTGCGTCCCGGCTTCATCTATACCGAGATGCATGCCGACGGCGGCGAGCCGGGCCGGGTCGAGCGCGTCAAAAGCGCGGTGCCGATGCAGCGCGGCGGCCAGCCGGAAGAGGTGGCCGCCGCCATACTGTGGCTGCTGTCCGAGGAAGCCTCGTTCACCACCGGCCACCTGCTGGACGTGGCCGGCGGACGCTGAAAGCCTGCCCCCGATCTGCTGGTCTTCATTCGATTTGCGGCGCTGGGGCGCTACGGCATCGACCCCGATTCGGGGAGGCGCATTGACTGCATGTCAACTCCGCTTCCTCCGCCATTTTTGCCTTGTCTCGCGCTAGCTCGCGAGATCGTGAACGGGCTTTAACAACAAGGAGCCGATATGGCCAACGTCGCGGTACTGATCGACGCCGACAACGTCTCACCGGGCTGGATCGAAGACGTGCTGGAAGAGGCCGGCAAGCTCGGCGTGCTCGCGCTCAAGCGCGTCTACGGCGACTTCAGCCGTCACGACAAGGCCTGGCGCGAGCTGTGCGCGCGCTTCGCCATCCATCCCATCCAGCAGTTTCCCAACACCAAGGGCAAGAACGCGTCGGACATCACGCTGGTGATCGACGCCATGGACATGCTGCACTCGGGGCGTTACCAGAGCTTTTGCCTGGTCTCCAGCGACAGCGACTTCTCGCGCCTGGCCACCCGTCTGCGCGAGGACGGGCTGGAGGTGTGGGGCTTCGGCGAGGAGAAAACGCCATCGGCCTTCGTCAACGCCTGCAGCAAGTTCGTCTACGTCGAAGTGCTGGGCCGGGTCGACGAGGTCAAGACGGACGAGGTGGCGCTCAAGGGGGACGAGGCCGGCCGCGGCACCGCCAAGTCGCCGCAGCCGGCCCGTGTGCTGCGCCCGCTCGACAAGAAGCTGCGCGCCCAGTTCCAGAAGGGCATCGAGAGCATGGACGATGACGAAGGCTGGGCCGACCTGGGCGGCGTGGGCAGCCTGCTCGGGCAGTGGATGCCGGACTTCGACCCGCGTAATTACGGCTTCGCCAAACTGTCGGACCTGGTGGTGAAGTCAGGCTGGTTCGAGGTACACAAGGCCAGCAGCGGCCGGGGCGGGGTGTCGATCCGGCTGAAACCGGGCAATGGTGCGAAGAAGGCCGGCAAGTAATACCAGGCCGGCTCCGGCCTGAAAAAACCGCAGCGCTGCCCGTGCTGCGGTTTTTGTTTGCGGCCACCGTTGGCCGTGGCCTCAGTGGTGTTCGCGTTCCAGCCATTCCACCAGTTCCGCCACCGTCAGTTGCGGCAGCTGGTGTTGCGCGGCGTAGGCGTCCAGTGCGGCGCCGCGCATCATGCTGCCGTCCGGGTTCATCAGCTCGCACAGCACGCCGGTCGGGCTGAAGCCGGCCAGCCGCGCCAGCTCCACCGCGGACTCGGTATGGCCACGCCGTTCACGCACGCCGCCGGCGCGGGCGACCAGCGGGTAGACGTGGCCGGGGCGGGCCAGGTGCTCGGGGCGTGCGGCGGGGGCGATGGCGGCGCGGATGGTGGTGACGCGGTCGGTGGCGGAGACGCCGGTACTCACGCCTTCTGCCGCCTCAATGCTGACGGTGAAGGCCGTGCCGTAGCGGCTGCCGTTGTTGGCTACCATCGGCGGCAGCTGCAGGCGGGCGGCGTGTTCCGGCGTCAGGCACAGGCAGACGATGCCGCTGCAATCGCGGATCAGGCGCGCCATCTCCGGTACCGTCAGCGCGTCGGCAGCGAGGATCAGGTCGGCTTCGTTTTCGCGGTCGTGATCGTCGGCCACGATCACGGGCTTACCCTGGCGCAGGGCGTTGAGCGCGGCGTGGACGCGCAGGGAAAGGATGTCGGTATGGGTGTTCATGGAAACGGTCCTCAAGATGCTGGGTTGAGAAACACGCCTCCGGGCTGAAGGTTGTCGCAGGCAAATGCCCACGGCACCGCGCGTGCGCACGGCACGGCGGTGTTCATCTTCTTTCATCCGGACTGTTACCGTCGGCTCTGGCATCGCACCAGATCTGCTGACCTTTTGCCGGGGGAGGCAAAAGCGCTCGCGGGCTCGGCCCTGGGGCCATACCGCCGGTGGGGAATTGCGCCCCGCCCTGAAGACGTTGCCTGTGACCAACGCTGGCCGCAAGCGGGGCACAGTATAGCAGTGGTAACATCGCAGGATTGATGTTCAAGACCATGCCATGATCGAAACCGACAACCTGATCGGCGGCGCGCCCGAGCGCCGACTCGTCACCCAGCAGTCGCTGTCCGCGCAGGAAGAAGCGCTGGAGCGCGCGCTGCGCCCCAAGGCGCTCGACGACTACGTCGGCCAGAAGAAGGCGCGCGAGCAGCTGGAAATCTTCATCGAGGCGGCGAAGAAGCGCGGCGAGGCGCTCGACCACGTGCTGCTGTTCGGCCCGCCGGGCCTCGGCAAGACCACCCTGGCGCACATCGTGGCGCGCGAGATGGGCGTCAACCTGCGCCAGACCTCGGGCCCGGTGCTGGAGCGCGCCGGCGACCTGGCGGCGCTGCTGACCAACCTCGAACCGCACGACGTGCTGTTCATCGACGAGATCCACCGCCTCTCGCCGGTGGTGGAGGAAATCCTCTACCCGGCGCTGGAGGACTACCAGATCGACATCATGATCGGCGAAGGGCCGGCGGCGCGCTCGGTCAAGATCGACCTGCCGCCGTTCACCCTGGTTGGCGCCACTACGCGCGCCGGCATGCTCACCAACCCGCTGCGCGACCGCTTCGGCATCGTCGCGCGCCTCGAGTTCTACACCCCGGAAGAGCTGACGCGCATCGTCAGCCGCTCGGCCGGCCTGCTCAACGTCACCCTGGCCGACAACGGCGCCTTCGAGGTGGCGCGTCGCAGCCGCGGCACGCCGCGCATCGCCAACCGTCTGCTGCGCCGCGTGCGCGACTACGCCGAGGTCAAGGCCGACGGCGTGGTCACCGCCACCGTGGCCGACGCCGCATTGGCCATGCTCGACGTCGACCCGGCCGGGCTCGACGTGATGGACCGCAAATTGCTTGCCGCCATCCTGGAGAAATTCGCCGGCGGCCCGGTGGGACTCGACAACGTGGCGGCGGCGATCGGCGAGAGCTCCGACACCATCGAGGACGTGATCGAACCCTATTTGATCCAGCAGGGCTATTTGCAGCGCACCCCGCGCGGCCGCATGGCGACGGCGCAGGCCTACCAGCACTTCGGCCTGCCGTTGAAGGATTGAGCCCCGGCGAGAGCAAGCGACATGAGCGAGAAACTGATCATCAAGACCGGCAGCACCCTGCCCACGTTGGCCGAAGAGCAGGGCGATTTCGAAGACTGGATCCGCCGCGAGCTGCCCGACGCGGCCGACTGGCGCGTGGTGAACGTGGTCGCCGGCGAGGCGCTGCCGCCGCCGCAACACTGCGCCGGCGCGGTGATCACCGGCTCGCCGGCCATGGTCAGCGAGCGCGCGGCCTGGAGCGAGGCCTCCGCCGCCTGGCTGCGCGCCGCGCATGCCGTGCGCGTGCCGCTGTTGGGCATCTGCTACGGCCACCAGCTGCTGGCCGACGCCCTGGGCGGCGAGGTCGGCTACCATCCGCACGGACCGGAAGCCGGCGCGGTCGAGGTGGAGCGTCTGGCGACGGCGGACGATGACCCGCTGCTGGGGGCGCTGCCGGCGCGCTTTTCGGCCAACGTGATCCACTGGCAGACCGTGCTGCGCCTGCCGCCGGGCGCGGTGGCGCTGGCCGGCAACGCCTTCGAACCGCACCAGGCGTTCCGCCTCGGCACGGCCTGGGGGGTGCAGTTCCACCCCGAGTTCGACCAGCGCGCAATGCGCCGCTACCTCGAGCTGCTGCATGACCGGCTATGCGCTGCCGGACGCGATCCGCAGGCCCTGCTGGCGCAGGTGCGGCCGACGCCGGAGGCCGCCGGTCTGCTGGCGCGTTTCGCGGCCAGTCTGGTTGCGGCGGCGGCCTGAGAGGGCGCCGGGTGGCGAGGGCACGGACCCCGCCACCGCTTGGTCACGGCGTTGCGCCGTGACATCGAATCCACCGTACTGAGCACGTACAATGCGTGCCAGTCATGACGACTGACAACAAGGGGAATTTCATGTTCTTTGTATTGCTGGCGACAACGTTCCTGGTGGCGCTGGCCACCTCGCTGATCACCGCCAAGTTTTTCGATGGCGCGGTCAACCGCATTCTCAGCCGCATCGTCGGTGATGAAATGGCCGACGCCTGGCGCAAGTACCTGCTGTTTGCCATCGTGGTGGTCGGGGTCTCCGGCGGGGTGCGGCTGTGGGAGCTGGAAAAGTACGTCACCGCCAATCGCGAATCGGCGGCGCTGGAACTCAACGGCATGCGTTGGACGCTGGAAATCTACCGCACGCTGATCGAAACGCTGCAGTCGGTGGCGTGGATGATGCTGCTGTTCTTCCTGTGTTCGATGATCGCCTACGTCATCGTGCGCGCCATCGAGCTCAAGCACGGCGCCCAGGAGTAGTTAGCCGGTCGTGAATACGACAAGGCCCCTGTCCGCGAGGCGCAGCAGGGGCCTTATGCCTTCTCGGGTTCCTGGATCGTTACAGTGCCACCATGTTGTCGCGGTGGATCAGCTCCGGCTCCACCAGGTAACCCAGGATGCCCTCGATGGCGCGCGTCGGTTTCTGCATGATCAGCCGCGCCTCGTCCGAGCTGTAGTTCACCAAGCCGCGCGCCACTTCCACGCCGCTCTCGTCGACGCAGGCGACCGCCTCGCCGCGCAGGAAATCACCCTCCACCTTCAGCACGCCGATCGGCAGCAGGCTGCTGCGCTTCTGCCGCACCGCCAGCGCCGCACCGCTGTCGAGCACCAGCCGCCCGGTCAGGATCAGGTGGTCGGCCAGCCACTGTTTGCGCGCCGTCATGCGGCTGGTTGGCGCCAGCAATTGGGTGCCGATGGCCTCGCCGTCGGCCAGCCGCGACAGCACGTTGAGCTCGCGGCCGCAGGCGATCACCGTGGCCGCGCCGCTGCGCGCCGCACGCTTGGCGGCGAGAATCTTGGTGAGCATGCCGCCGGTGCCGACGCTGCTGCCGGCGCCACCGGCCATCGCCTCCAGCTCCGGCGTGCCGGCCACCGCCTCGTGCACGAGCTCGGCGTCCGGATTCTTGCGCGGGTCGGCGGTGTAGAGGCCCTGTTGGTCGGTCAGGATCACCAGCGCATCGGCCTCGATCAGGTTGGTGACCAGCGCGCCCAGCGTGTCGTTGTCGCCGAAGCGGATCTCGTCGGTCACTACGGTGTCGTTCTCGTTGATGATCGGCACGACGTTGAGATTGAGCAGTGAGGTCAGCGTGGAGCGGGCGTTGAGGTAGCGGGTGCGGTCGGAGAGGTCCTCGTGGGTCAACAGCACCTGGGCGGTTTGCAGGCCGAATTCACGGAAGGCGCTCTCGTAGGCCTGGCACAAGCCCATCTGGCCCACCGCGGCGGCGGCCTGCAGCTCGTGCACGGCCTTGGGGCGGCTGCTCCAGCCCAGGCGCTGGCAGCCTTCGGCGATGGCGCCGCTGGAGACCAGCACCACCTGCTTGCCGCGCCGCTTGAGGTCGGCGATTTCGGCTGCCCAGCGCGCCAGCGCCGCCAGGTCCAGTCCTTTACCGTCGTTGGTGACCAGGCTCGACCCGACCTTGACCACCAGGCGACTGCCCGCATGAATGACCGATTGCATGAAACCCCACTCGCCACGAAGAAATCAGGTCCGCCAGTATGCCGCAACTTGCGCGCTATCCGAAAGGGCGCCGCTCGCCGGGCCAGCTCACAGATCCTCGCTGCGGCGGTACTCCATGGCCTGGTAGAACGGGGTCTGCAGTTCGACGCGGGTGACGCGGATGCGGGTTTCGCCGTGGTTGTCGCGCAGCACGAATTCGCGCAGTCGCGAGAACGGGCGGCCCGGCATCACCAGCAAGGCCGGGCGTCCGAGGCGCGGTTGTGCCGGCAGGTGCAGCACCGGCTGGAACACGTCGTCCTGGTGGGTGATGGTGGGCAGCACCTCGACCGCTTCCGGCGCCGGCCCGAGCAACTCCACTCCGCATTCCACGTCGTTGCCGCCGAGCGGCGCCGCCGCCCAGCGCACCGCGCACAACAGGCGATTGTCCGGCTGCAACTGCGGCGCGAGCAGCAGCAGCTCGCCGGTCCGCAGCGGTTGCTCCTGCGGGTTGCCGCGCAGCAGAAAACCGAGCTGGCTCTGGTTGACGGCCTGGAACAGTGCCGGTGGAGCCGGCCGGCCCAGCACCGGTATCGGGCTATCCTCCACGGGCTCCACCGGGGCCGGTCGCAGCGTCAGCCAGATCGGCAACAACTGGGCGGTGAGGCTCAGCCATTGCTGGACCGGCTGGCGCGGCTGGCGTCGCCGCCTCGGCTGCGTCCACTCTTCGGCCAGCTTGCGCGCCACCTCCACGGTGAGGTCGGCGGGGATGGCCGCTTCGCTCGCCAACTGGCGCGCCAAGCCATCCGGCTGTTGCAGGGCGTCGATGATGTCGTTCAGATAGACCCAGAATTCGCCGCTCGCGGCCACTTGGGGTTTGAGCGGCAAGAAGTGGGGCGGGTCGTCACGCGCCGGGTCGACCTGGTAGCCGAAGCCCTGTGTCTTGGTGAGCCCGGTCAGCGGGATCAGCTCGATGCGAGGTGCCAGCCGGAAGATCAGCCCCTTGGCCGCCGCGATTTCGTTGTCGCCCAGATGCTTGCCGTCGGTCAGTCCCATCAGCAGGATCTGCCGATACACCACGGCGATGCTTTCCGTTGGGGCATGGCGGCGCTCCTGCCAGCCCGACTCCTCGGCGAGCTGGTAGAGCTGGTGGCAGTCGTGCCAGAAGTGGAGTGGCAGGTCGCTATAGCACTCCATGGCCAGTTTGGCTTGCATGCGCGCGGTCAGCAGGGCGAGGCAGAGCAGCTCCACCTTGGGCTGCTCGCGTTCCAGCAGCGAGCGCTTTTCCAGTCGTTCCACCAGGGTGCGCTTGAAGCCGGCGAACAGCGCATCGAACAGCGCCATGCCAAGGCGCGCCGCCTGGCGTGCCTTGGTCGAGCTGACCACCTCGTCGCTGACGATCTGGGTTTCCAGTGCCGGGAAGAAACGATCGAGCGCCGCCAGGTAAAGCTTCAGCAGCTTGTGCCGGGTGCCGACCGCCACCTGGGTGCGGCTCAGGCTTTGCAGGGCGCCCAGCAGCAAGTGCCCGCATTCGTCGAGGCGAGTGTAGGGGAGGCGATCCAGCCAGTCGGCCACGCTGTCCGGCTGCAGGTCGACCAGCTTGGGGTCCATCAGATTATCCGGTAGGCGTAGTTGCATGGCCCTAGCCCCATGTCAATGGTAGGGTGATCCTACAATGCTATTGGTATCGGTCGGCCTTGGCAATCGTTATGGCAGCGGCGGCGTGGCGCGTTCCGGCCTTTGCCCGGACTGCTGCAGCTCATCCAGCGTGTCGAGCGTGGCCTGGCACAGCAGCGCCATCTCCTCCGCCTCGATCACGTAGGGTGGCATGAAGTACACCGTGTTGCCGATCGGCCGCACCAGGCAGCTGCGCTGCAGCATGGCGGAGAAGAACGCCACGGAAAAGTCACGGCGCGCCGTCTCGACCTCGAATGCCCAGATCATGCCTTGCTGGCGGAACTGGCGTACCTGTGGGTGGGCGCGCAAGGGGGCTAGCAGGGTGTTGAAGCGCGCGGCCTTTTCCCGGTTGCGCGCCAGCACATCTTGCTGCTCGAACAGGTCGAGCACCGCCAGCGCGGCGCGGCAGGCCAGCGCGTTGCCGGTGTAGCTGTGCGAGTGCAGGAAGCCACGAGCCACCTCGTCGTGGTAGAAGGCCTGATAGACGCCATCGGTGGTCAGCACGCACGACAAGGGCAGGAAGCCGCCAGTGATGCCCTTGGACAGGCACAGGAAATCCGGCCGGATGCCGGCCTGCTCGCACGCGAACAGCGTGCCGGTGCGGCCGAAGCCCACGGCGATCTCGTCGGCGATCAGGTGCACCTGGTAGCGGTCGCACAGACGGCGCGCTTCCTCCAGATAAGCCGGGTGGTACATCCCCATGCCGGCGGCACCCTGCACCAGCGGCTCGACGATCAGCGCGGCGATGCTGTCGGCCTGCTTGGCCAGCACGTTCTCCAGCGCCCGCGCGGCGCGGCGCGCCACATCCTCCGCTGTCTCGCCGGGCTGTGCCTGCCGGGCGTCCGGTGTCGGCACGCGGATGCCGGCCTTCAGCAACGGCGCGTAGGTCGACGAGAACAGCGGCACGTCGGTCACCGCCAGCGCGCCGACGGTCTCGCCGTGATAGCTGTTCTCCAGACTGAGAAAGCGCGTCTTGTCCGGCCGGCCGCTGTTCTGCCAGTAGTGGAAGCTCATTTTCAGCGCGATTTCCGTGGCGCTGGCGCCGTCCGAACCGTAGAAGGCGTGGCCGAGGCCGGTGAGCTGACTCAGCCGCTCCGACAGCTCGATCACCGGGCGGTGCGTGAAGCCCGCCAGCATCACGTGCTCCAGGGCGTCGAGCTGGTCCTTGATCGCCGCCTTGATTGCCGGATGGCCATGGCCGAACAGGTTCACCCACCAGGAACTGACCGCATCCAGGTAACGATTGCCATCGAAATCGGTCAGCCATACCCCTTCGGCGCTGGCGATCGGCACCAGCGGCAGCGCTTCGTGGCGCTTCATCTGGGTACAGGGGTGCCACACGGCCTGCCGGCTGCGCGCCAGCCAGTCTTGGTTGCTCATCGGGAGAAGCTCTGTGCAATGTTCGATGCACGCGATGCTAGCACAGCCTCGGGGCAGAAGAGTGCGGGACGAGGTGACGAAAAACGGCACTTTCTGTCGTGTGCCGTCCATTCTTGACGGCAGGCCTGGTGTTGGACTAGCCAAAATTCAAGGGTTTGACCAGACTGGCATGCAGATTGCAAGAATGGCCCTCGAAACGGAGTGACACGGACCAGAAATCGGCCGAAGGCTCCTTCAGCGCAGTCTGGCCGATGTCGGCCTTGATATTCAACAAACTTGGGGGTTCAACCATGAACAAATCCATGCAGCAGGGCTTTACCCTGATCGAACTGATGATCGTGGTCGCGATCATCGGTATTTTGGCCGCTTTGGCAATTCCGGCGTATCAGGATTACGTTGTTCGTTCCAAGGTTTCGGAAGGTCTGGAAATGGCCTCGTCGGCTAAAGTTACCGTGGCTGAGAACTCGGCAAACGGATCTGCCGACCTTGGGCAGGGCTATTCCTTCGGGGGCGCGACCGCCAATACTCAGTCTATTGCTGTAGCGAGCACGACCGGGGTTATTACCGTTACCATGACTTCGGCGGTCAAGAACATCGTGTTCAGCCTGACGCCGCAGGCCAGCGGTGCTGCCATCAGCGCGGGTACGGTGCCGTCTGAAAAACTGACTTGGCTGTGTGCCCCGGCAGACAGCGCCAACAACAAATACATGCCTTCGTCTTGCCGCAGCTAAGACTGTCTTTATTGAAAAGAGGGTGCTAGGCACCCTCTTTTTTTATTTGGGGAACTCCGTGCAAAGACTGCCAACGCTACTGCTTGTTCTGGCCATTGTGTTGCCACTATTCAGCTGGTTGCACTATAGCCCCCTGCCTGACTGGTGGACTGATACCACCTGCATGGTATTGATTGCTCTAGCGTGGTTGGTACGTTTTCTGTTGCCACAGGCAGAGGCTGTGCCAGCAGGATTTCCATTGGCGCTTGTATTGGCCTTGGGCTGGCTGGTGGTGGCGATATTGTTGCCAGCGGGTAGCCATCAGGGAGGTCTTCTACTGGCAATGAAGGCATCTGGCTTCCTGGTCATGGCCTTTGCAGGAGGGTGCTTGGCATATAGCGAAGCACTGCGACACGGCAGGCAGCAATTTCTGCTGCTGCTTGCATGGGGTTTGCTGCTGGCCGCATTGACTCAAGCGACGCTTGGCCTGCTTCAAATGTTTGGTGTTGCCAGTTTGGGTCAAGGTTATGTGTTCTATTATCCCAATCAGCCAGGCTCTATGGTCCCTTTCGGCAATATCGCCCAGCGTAATCTGTTTGCGCATTTCCTGGGGTGGGGGATGCTGGCTGGTTGCTACTTAGTGGCGTGCAAACGTCTGCATGGAACAATTGGGCTACCAGCATTGGCCTTCCTTTCCTTGTTGATGGCATGGTCTGGATCCCGCCTGGTGCTGGCTTATGCTGGTGGTTTTGTTTTGCTTGCTGGACTTTGGTGGCTCCGGGCCCGCCTGGATCAAACCGTTCAGCGCTTTGCCCTAACGTTGATCGCGGCCACGCTGCTGATTATGCTGGCCCAGTTGTTTAATCACGAATTAGTAGGACTTATTCGCTCATCGGGTGCAGATATCCAAGTTGTTAGCGGGGCTGACCGTCTGTTGGATGCTGGCTTTGGGGCTAGGCGCCGTATTGAGTGGAGTAAGGCTTGGCAGGTGCTACAGGCTCATCCGTTATTCGGCGCAGGGTTTGGCAGCTATGCTTGGCAAAGTACGTGGTACGAAGCTTATGGTGGCTATCCCAAGGTTGTGGAAAGTGCGTTGTTCACGCACTCCCACAGTTTGATTTTCCAACTGATGGCGGAAACTGGCTGGATCGGATTGCTGGGGGCCTCTGCTATTCTGCTGTACTGTCTATGTCCCTATCTGCACAAGGAGGAGGCGACTCCCGATAATTTGCTGCTGAGCGGTATCGTGATGATCACTCTCGGTCATTCCCTGTTTGAATACCCGCTTTGGTATATGCCTTTTCTAACTGGCTTTGCCATCGTTTTAAGTCTGGCCCCGGGAAGGACTCTGCAAATTACCATCCGCCCCTTGATCCGAAATGTACTTGTGCTTTCCATTTGCTTGGGTGCCATAGTGTATGGGGTTACAGGGGTGCCGATGTTCTGGCGATTGGTGTACTGGCAAGTACCTTCAGGTATGGAGGACGAAGATAATGCCCGTATGCGCCAGCTGATTCCCTACCGGCAAAATCCGCTTTGGGCCACTGATGTCGATCTGGTTCTAAGCAATTATCTAGTCCCGTCGCGGCAGCAGTTGCCAACTCAATTGATGCTGTTCAGCGAAATGGCTCATTACCGGCCCTACTTTGAGGTGCTAGTTAAACTGGCTATGCTCGAAGCTTTGGACCAACAACCCGGCAAAGCACAGGCAACAATGTCAATGGCTCTGGCGGCTTTTCCCGATCTGGCAGGAAAAGCGAATCTGATGCTTTCCAGTTCAACGGAACCCGAATATGTACCCCTGAAGAACATGGTGGACAGGGCATTGGTCGCCTACCGTCAAGGCGGTGCCGCCGCTGCTGCCAGCGCAGTGTCTAAAGCTGAGTATCGCCAGCCACTGTTCTGAATTGCTTCAGTACTGCGCCAAAGCCGGGCTTCCTTCCCGGCTTTTTCCTTCCCCGCCGCTTTGCGCTATGCTGCGCGCTTGTGTTCACTGACCCGACCCCCATGCTTTCTTCCCGACTGTTTCCCCGGCTCGCCCTGCTGAGTGTCTGCCTGATCGCCATCGTGCCGTTCGCCTCGCGCTTCCACTACGTGCCCTTGCCGCAGTGGTGGGGGGAGATCAACGTGGTCTGGCTGACCGTGCTGGCGGCGGTGCTGTTGCTGCCCGGGCAGCCTGCCTTGTTCGGTCGCGTGCCGCGCGCGGCCTGGTGGGCTTTGCTGGCGGCGCTGTGCTGGGGGTTGCAGCCGTGGCTGGCGCCGGTGCTGTTCCCCGGCATGAACTGGGCCACGGCGCTGGCCTGGGCGTGCATGGCCTTGCTGGCTTGTGTCGTGCTGGCGTTGCGTGAGCACTTCGGCCAACGTGAGCTGACCGTCTGGCTGGCCTGGGCCTTGCTGGCCGGGGCGCTGCTCCAGTCGCTGATCGGCATGGCGCAACTGACCGGGCTGGCCGAAGCCACAGGGGGGCTGCTGTTCTACGACCACGCCCATCCGACCAGCAACATCTTCGGCCACATCGGCCAGCGCAACCAGTTCGCCCATTACCTGATGTGGGGCGTGCTGGCGGGGTGTTATCTGCACGCCGCCGGGAAATTGCCGGCACGCTGGCTGTGGGGGCTGGTGGCATGGCTGGCGCTGTTGCTGGCCTGGGCCGGCTCGCGCACCATCCTGCTCTACCTGCTGGCGCTGTCGGTGTTGGCGCTGGTCTGGCACTGGCGTATCGGCGACACGGCTTCGCGGCGTCTGCGCAACGTGCTGTGGATCAGTTGCATAGTGATCCTGGCGGCGCAGTTCCTGCTGCCGTGGGTGAACCAGCTGGTGTCGCTGCTGAGTCATGAAAGTGTGGGCGGGGCCTCGGGGCTGGAGCGGCTGGCGGCCAACGGCGACAGCATGGGCTCACGCCGCTTCGCCGAGATGCACAAGGCCTGGCTGGTGTTCAGCTCGCATCCGCTGTGGGGCGTGGGCTGGTCGCAGTTCGCCGCCGAGAGCGTGCGGTTGCAGCCGCTGCCGCAGTTTGCCGCGGCCGGCTTCAATAGCGGGTTGTTCACCAATGCCCATAACCTGGTGCTGCAGCTGTTGGCGGAGATGGGCGGGCTGGTGACGCTGCTGGTGTTGGGGGGCTTTGTCTGGGCGGTGTGGCCGTATTTCCGAGAGCGGGCCGAACTGGAACACGTTCTGCCGCTGGGCGGCATGACGGTGACGCTGATCCACAGCCTGCTGGAATACCCGTTGTGGTACCTGTACTTCCTCGCCGTGCTGGTGATCTTCGTGGCGCTGGCGCCGGGACCGGGTGCCCGCCTGCCGCGCCCGGCAAGGTTGCCGCTGTGGCTGGGGGTGGCGGCATTGGGCTGGTTGTCGCTGACGGGGCTGACCCGCTACGACGAACTGCTTGGGCTGTATACGCCGCAGGCCAACGCCAAGGCCAACGAAACACGCATGGCGCGGTTGGCTGAGATCGTCGAGACCGAACCGCTGTTCGCCTTCCACGCACTCAACACGCTGGACAATTACCTGCAGCCGACGCGCGAGCAGCTGCCGCAAAAGCGGCGCTGGCTGACACGGCTGGCGGCGTTCCGTCCCTATCCGGACGTGTTGCTCAAGAAGGCCCAACTGGAGGCGCTGGCGGGGGACGAAGGCGCTGCCGAGGTGACGCTCGGTTCAGCGCTGGCGTCGTTCCCCACCTACGCTCCCTCGTTCCTGAGCGAACTCGATCCGCGTGAGCCCGCCTGGGCCGGGCTGAGGCGGGTCACCGAGGCGGCGCGGCAAAAGCTGCCCCCGCAATACCGCTGAAGCGGCGGCTTCGCAGGGGGGGCTGGGTACGAAGTGCGGAGCGTCGCGTAACTCGTCACTGCATCTCATGGTTTGATGGGGCACGGCGCAAACGTCTTCCCCCATCCTACGGGCTACTACCCCGATTTACGCCGTGACAAGCAAAACGCCCCGCATCGCGGGGCGTTGTCGTGTTCCATGATCAGGAGCTTCAGGCCTCGATGGTGGCCCGCTCGCTCAGCGCGGCTTTCATCTTGGTCAGTGCCTTGGCCTCGATCTGGCGGATACGCTCGGCCGAGACGCCGAACTCGGCGGCCAGTTCGTGCAGCGTGGCGCCACTGTCGTCGGCCAGCCAGCGCGCTTCGATGATGCGGCGGCTGCGGGCGTCGAGCGAGGAGAGGGCCTGCTCCAACCCGGCGGTCTGCAGGTGGTCGAAGGCTTTCTTCTCCAGCTGGCGCGTCGGCTCGTGGTCGGAGTCGGCCAGCCAGTCGATCGGGGCAAAGCCCTCGTCGTCGTTGTCGTCGGCCAGCAGGGCCACGTCCTGGCCGCTCATGCGGGTTTCCATCTCCCGCACTTCTTCCGGCTTGACGCCGAGGTCGTCGGCGATGACGCGCGCTTCGCTGTCGGTCAGCGCGGCAAAGCTTTTCTTCATGCTGCGCAGGTTGAAGAACAGCTTGCGCTGCGGCTTGGTGGTGGCGACACGCACCAGGCGCCAGTTACGCAGGATGAATTCGTGTATTTCGGCCTTGATCCAGTGTACGGCGAAGGAGAACAGGCGTACGCCGCGGTTCGGCTCGAAGCGTTTCACCGCCTTCATCAGGCCGATATTGCCTTCCTGGATCAGGTCGGCTTGCGGCAGGCCGTAGCCGGCGTAGCCGCGGGCAATCGATACCACCACGCGCAGATGCGACAGCACCAGCTTTTTGGCCGCCTCCAGATCGTTCTGGGCATGCAGGCGGTTGGCCAGCTCGTTCTCTTCTTCTGCACTCAACAGCGGCACGCTGTTCACGATCTGGATGTACTGCTCCAGGCTGCCGCTGGACGAGGGGACGGGCAAGGCGAACGTTGCGGTCATGGATTAACTACCTCCTTGATGGGTAGTGCAATGCTAGCACTCGCATTGGTCGAGTGCCAGCAGCAAAAAGTTCCAGTGGCGATGTATTTTTCAATCGACCCGATAGCCGGCTTCTTTCGCGGCGATGGACGCCTAGTGCGGCTCGATCTGACGCAGGTGATGATTGGACGCCAGCCGTGCGCCGAGCATCGCCAGTATGCCGGTGGCGGCGAGCATGGCCAGCAGTTCGAACGGTGTCAGCGTGCGCAGTTCCAGCCGTTCGTTGTAGAGCTGGGCGAATTCGCGTACCGCCGGGTTGGCCGTGGCCACCAGCCAGCTGGTCAGCCCCCAGGCGATCAGCCCGGCCAGGATGCCCTGCCACAAGGCGTGGTAGAGGAAGGGGCGGCGGATGAAGTTGTCGCTGGCGCCGATCAGCTTCGACACCTCGATCTCGTCGCGGTGCGCCAGAATCTGCATGCGGATGGTGTTGTGCGTTACCAGCACCAGGGCGAGGCCGAGCGCGGCGCCGAGAAACAAGGTCAGGTGGCGCACTAGTTCGACCATGCCGTAGAGGCGCTTGGCCCAGCTGGCGTCGAACTGGGCGGACTCGACCATCGGCAGGCCCGACAGCTCCTTCTGCAGCATTTCCAGCTCGCCGGGCTCGAGCGTCACCGGGGTAACCACGAAGGCGTCCGGCAGCGGGTTGCTGTCCAGGTCGGCCGCCAGGCCGTCGAGGCCGTTGCGCTTTTCCAGCCCGGCCAGCGCCTCGGCCTTGCTGACGAAGCTGACCGATTTCACCTTGGGGTTGCCGGCGAGCGAGCTTTTCACCGCGGCGAGGTCGGCGTCCTCGGCCGACAGTTCCATGAACAGCGAAATCTGCGGTGTGGCGGTGAGCTTGCCGACCCAGGCCTGGGTGCTCTCGATGCCGAGGTACAGTGCCAGCGGCAGCGCCAGCGCCACCGACAGCATCAGCAGGCTGAGCAGGCTGCCGAACGGCTGGCGCAGGATTTTGACCAGCGCCTGGCGGGCGCTCAAGAAGTGCAGGTAGAGAAAGTGCTTCATGCGGCGAACTGTCCTTCTCTCAGGCGGATGATGCGGCGTCCGTAGTCTTCCATCAGCGTCTCGTCGTGGGCCGAGATCACCACGGTGACGCCGACCTGGTGGAACGACTTGAACAATTCCATGATGTCGAGCGCGTAGGCGCGGTCGAGGTTGGCCGAAGGCTCGTCGGCGAGCAGGATGGACGGGCGATGCACCACGGCGCGGGCGATGCACAGCCGTTGCTGTTCGCCACCGGAGAGGTGGATCGGCATCGACTTCTCCTTACCCAGCAGACCGACCTTGTCGAGCGCGGCGCGCACGCGTTTGGCGGCATCGCGCCGGTCGAAACCGATGATGTTGAGCGGCAGCATGACGTTGTCGAACACCGGGCGGTCGAACAGGATCTTGTGATCCTGGAACACCAGACCGATGTGCTGGCGCACGTAGGGCAGCTGGCTCGGACGCAGCTTGCTGAGGTTCTGGCCGTTGACCAGCACGCCGCCGCTGGTGGCGCGTTCGATGCCGGAGATCAGCTTGAGCAGGGTGGATTTGCCGGCACCGGAGTGGCCGGCCAGGAACACCATTTCGCCGCTGTCGATGGCAAACGAGAGATTCTTCAGGGCCTCGTTACCCCCGGGGTAGCGCTTGGTGACCTGGTCGAACTGGATCATGCGAAAGAGTCCCCTTGCGGATAGATTAATTGGCCAAAGCCAGGCTGGATACAGAGCCATTCCAGCCGGCGAGCAAGCCAGGGCAGGGTGAGTGTTGCCGGTGCGCGGGAAGCGGAATGGCCACGGGATACGTCAGGATTCCGCCTCGCCGCGCGCATCGGAAGAGGCGCACGCGGTCCGCCGGCACTCACGATGCCAGGCCGGAGCCGCCCGATGGAGCGGCTCTCAGTCGAACAGTGCGTCAACGTAGTCCTTGGCATTGAACGGACGCAGGTCGTCGATGCTTTCGCCGACGCCGACGAAGCGCAGTGGCACCGGGTTCTGCTTGGCGATGGCGGCGATCACCCCGCCCTTGGCGGTGCCGTCGAGCTTGGTCAGGATCAGCCCGGTCAGGCCGAGTGCCTCGTCGAACACCTTCACCTGGTTGATGGCGTTCTGGCCGATGTTGGCGTCCAGCACCAGCATCACCTCGTGTGGCGCTTCCGGCAGGGCCTTCTGGATCACCCGCTTCACCTTCTTGATCTCTTCCATCAGGTGCAGCTGCGTCGGCAGGCGCCCGGCGGTGTCGGCCAGCACGATGTCGATGCCGCGCGCCTGCGCCGCCTTGATGGCGTCGAAACAGACCGCGGCCGAGTCGCCGCTCTGCTGGGCGATCACGGTGACGTTATTGCGCTCGCCCCAGGCGATCAGCTGCTCGCGCGCGGCGGCGCGGAAGGTGTCGCCGGCGGCCAGCAGCACCGACTTGCCCTGCGACTGGAAGTACTTGGCCAACTTGCCGATGCTGGTGGTCTTGCCAGCGCCGTTGACGCCCGCCATCATGATGACATAGGGTTTGCGACCGGCGATGTCGAGCGGCTGCTCCAGCGGACCGATCAAGTCGTTCAACGAGTCCTTCAGCGCCCCCTTCAGTTCGGCGGCATCCTTCAGGCCCCGGAGCGAGACGCGCTCGCGCACGTCCTTGAGCAGGTGCAGGGTGGCGTCGACGCCCATGTCGGCGGTCAACAGCACCGTCTCTAGTTCGTCGTACAGGTCCTCGTCGATCTTGCCGCCGCCGAACAGGCCGGCCAGCGACTTGCCGAGCTTGTCGCGGGTTTTCGACAGGCCGGCCTTGAGCCGCTCGGTCCAGCTCGGTTTTTTCGGCGGAACGGCCTCGGCCACGACTGGCGCGATGACGGCGGTTTCGGGGGTAGAGGGGGCATCGGCGATGTGGGGCTCGGCGATGGCGGTGGTGTTGGTGGCGGGTGTTTCACTGCTGGCCGGGGTGGCTGGCGGCGCAGACTTCTTCTTGAAGAAACTAAACATGCTGGGCTGTAGTCAACTTATGGCATCGGATGGACCAAATTGTATCCTCAAATCAGGCATAGGGCAGATTCCGTGATTTCTAGAACCCTCTCGACTGTTGCGGGCGTGGTGTTTCTCGGGGTGTGCGGCGTGGTTTCGGCCGAACCCGTCGAGGCCGTGCTCGATAACGGCATGAAAATCGTGGTGCAGCGCGACGAGCGCGCGCCGGTGGCGGTATCGCAGTTGTGGTACCGCGTCGGCAGTGTGGACGAGGTCAACGGTCGCACCGGGCTGTCGCACCTGCTGGAACACATGATGTTCAAAGGCACGCCGACGGTGCCGGCCGGCGAATTCAGCCGCCTCATTGCCCAGGCCGGGGGGAAGGACAACGCCTTCACCTCGCGCGACTACACCGTCTACTTCCAGCAGCTGGCCGCCGACAAGCTGCCGCTGGCGCTCAAGCTGGAGGCGGATCGCATGCACAACCTGTCGTTCAAGGACAGCGATTTCACCAGCGAATTGCAGGTGGTGAAGGAAGAGCGGCGCATGCGCACCGACGACCAGCCGGCCGGCATCATGGCCGAAACCCTGTTCGCCAACGCCTTCGTCGCCAGCCCGGTGCGCTACCCGGTGATCGGCTGGATGGACGACCTCGATCACATGAAGCCGGACGACCTGCGCCAGTGGTACCACCACTGGTACGGCCCGAACAACGCCACGCTGGTGGTGGTGGGCGACGTCGATCCGCAGGCGGTGATCGCCGAGGCGCGCCGCCAGTTCGGCCCGCTCAAGCCGGTGGCGCTGCCCGAGCGCCGGCCGCAGCTCGAGCCGGAACAGAAGGGCGGGCGCCGGGTCAGCGTCAAGGCGGTGTCGCCGCTGCCCTCCCTGACGCTGGCGTGGCAGGTGCCGCGGCTGGAGAAGGTCGATGCGCAGCGGCCGTACGCCTTATATATGTTGTCGGCGATTCTCGACGGCCAGGCCGCGTCGCGCCTGCCGCGCCGCCTGGTGCGCGAGCAGCGCGTCGCCACCGAGGTGTCGGCCGACTACGACATGCTCGGGCGCGGCGGGGCCCTGTTCACGCTCAGCGGGGTGCCGGCCCAGGGCAAGACCCTGGCGCAACTGGAACAGGCCCTGCGCCAGGAAATCGCCCATATCGCCCGCGACGGTGTCAGCGAACGCGAGCTGGAACGCGTGCGACTGCAGCTGCAGGCCGGGCGCATCTACGAAAAGGATTCGATGTTTGCCCAGGCCATGCGGATCGGCAACCTGGAAAGCATCGGCTTCTCCTGGCGCGACGACGCCACCATCGACGCCAATATCGCCAAGGTCAGAGCGCGGCAGGTGCAAGAGGCCGCCCGCACGTTGGTCGACGACCATCTGACTGTCGTGACGCTATTGCCGCAGCAGGGAGAGACGCCGCGTACGGCGGCCATGCTACAAGGGGATCAGACTCATGTCCGTTAAACTGCGCAAAAGCGTGATCGGCTGGCTGGCCGCCTCCATGCTGCTTAGTGGCATGGCGCAGGCGGTGACCATCCAGCACTGGAACAGCGCCCGAGGTGCCCGCGTCTACTTCGTCGAGGCCCATGCCAACCCCATCGTCGACCTGCGCGTCGAGTTCGACGCCGGCAACCGACGCGAAGACCCGGCCAAGCCCGGCGTCAGCGATATGACCGCCAGCCTGCTCGACGCCGGCACCGCCAAGCGCAGCGAAGAACAGTTGCGCGAAGCACTGGCCGATACCGCCTCGTCGCTGTCGGCATTCGCCGAACTCGAGGGGGCCGGCATCACGCTGCGCACCCTGGCGCGTCCGGCGGTGCGCGAACAAGCGGTGGCGCTGGCGGCGGACGTACTGGCCCGGCCCGTTTTCCCCGCGGCCATCCTCGAGCGGGAAAAGGCGCGCACCATCGAAAACCTGCGGCAGGAAGAAAACGACGCCGGTTTCCTGGCGCAGCGCGAGCTGACCCGGCTGATGTACCCGCAGCATCCCTACGGCATCAACGCCCGGGTGTCCGCCGCATCGCTCAAATCGATCACTCGCGCCGACCTGATGGCGTTCTGGCGCAGCCACTACCAGCCGCGCTACGCCGTGGTGTCGATCGTCGGCGACCTGAGCCGGGCGGAAGCGGAAAGGTTGGCCGAAGAACTGCTTGCCGGGCTCGCCAACCGCCCGGGCAGCCTGCCCACCATGCCGCAGGTGGCATTACCGCCCGCCGGCAAGACGGTCAAGCTGACTCATCCCGGAACGCAGACCCACATGGCGCTGGGCATGCCGGTGATCACCCGTGACGATCCGGATTACTTCCCCCTGCTGGTCGGCAATTACGTGCTGGGCGGCGGCGGTTTCGACGCCCGGCTGATGAAGGAAGTGCGCGACAAGCGCGGCCTCACCTATGGCGTCAGCAGCAACTTCAGCCCGTATCAGTGCGCCGGCGAATTCGCTATCGGGCTCTCCACCCGCAACGACCAGGCCGCGACTGCCCTCAAGGTCACGCGTGACACGCTGCAACAGTTCATCGAGGAGGGGCCGAGCGCGGCCGAGCTGGAGCAGGCCAAGGCCAACATCATCGGAGGCTTCCCCTTGCGCTTCGATAGCAACGGCAAGCTGCTGGGCTATCTCGGCGTGATCGGTTTGTACCAGTTGCCGCTGACTTTCCTCGACGATTACGTGAAGCACGTCGCGGCGGTCACGCCAGAACAAGTACGCGATGCCTGGCGACGCCGCATCCACCCCGAGCAAATGACGACGGTCATCGTCGGGCCGAATTCCTGACCGTTGCCCAACGTGGCTGCTCCCGCCTGCGCACGGCCGGGGCAGGGGCGCTGTGGGTGCCGCCGGCTGTGTCGATCGAGACCGGGACCCAGTCCTTGCCGGTTGGCGATGTCGTCCCTTGATCGTCCACGCAGCGGTTAACTGATTAAAATTAAGGCGCCGAGCACCGGATCACGGTAAACTCTGCGCCTTGATTTTTTTACCGCTTTACCATGAGTCAAGCCAGAAACCAAGTTCGGATCATCGGTGGCGACTACCGTCGCCGGCAATTGTCGTTCCCCGACGCCGAAGGCCTTCGGCCAACCCCCGACCGCGTGCGCGAAACCCTGTTCAACTGGCTTGGACAGGAACTGGACGGGCTCAACTGCCTCGATCTGTTCGCCGGCAGCGGCGCGTTGGGTTTCGAAGCCGCCTCGCGCCGGGCGCGGCGCGTGGTCATGGTGGAAAAATCGCGCAAGGTCGCCGACAGCCTCAAGGCCAATCGCCAGCTGCTCACGGCGCAGTCGGTCGAGGTCGTGGTGATGGATGCGCTGCATTACCTCAAAAGCTGTCGCGAGCGCTTCGACCTGGTGTTTCTCGATCCACCCTACCGTTCCGAGCTGCTCGAGCAAATCCTGCCGCTGCTGCCCGCCGTGCTCGCTGACGATGCGCGAGTCTACGTCGAGGCGGCCAGTTGGCCCGGACTCGACGGCTGGCAACGGATAAAAGAAGGCCGCGCCGGCCTGGTCCATTACGGGCTGCTCGGGCGGGACCGGCCAGAAGCAAGCCTGTAGCCCGCCGCGCCGGAGCTCGCTATATCCATATAACAGTGAGGACTTGCGGGCCGGCAAGCCGGGTGACAGAATTCAAACATGAAATACTTGAGGAAAATACTATGTCTTTGATGATTACTGACGAGTGCATCAACTGCGACGTCTGTGAGCCGGAGTGCCCGAACAACGCCATCTCGCAGGGCGAGGAAATCTACGAGATCGACCCCAACCTGTGTACCCAGTGCGTTGGCCATTACGACGAACCGCAGTGCCAGCAGGTCTGTCCGGTCGACTGCATTCCGCTGGATCCGAACCGCCAGGAAACGCAGGACGAACTGTATCAGAAGTATCTACGTATCAGCGGCAAGGCCTGATGCGACGCTAAGTGCCTGATGCGAAAAGAGAAGGGTTCGGTGGCAAATCATGCTGCCGGACCCTTCGGTTTTTTATTCGCAAGAAAATGCAGTTTTTTCAAAAAAGGTGTTGACGGCCTTCGGGGCTGTCTATAATATTCGGGTCTCTTTCAGGAGGGATTCCCGAGCGGTCAAAGGGATCAGACTGTAAATCTGACGGCTCTGCCTTCGAAGGTTCGAATCCTTCTCCCTCCACCAGAATACTTTTAAACGTCTTGGCGGCGTGTAGTAAAGTCGTCCGTGATCGTGATGGGCGGGTGTAGCTCAATGGTAGAGCAGAAGCCTTCCAAGCTTACGACGAGGGTTCGATTCCCTTCACCCGCTCCAGACGTTATATGTCAGTTTTAGGGCCCATGTAGCTCAGGGGTAGAGCACTCCCTTGGTAAGGGAGAGGTCGGCAGTTCAATTCTGCCCATGGGCACCACCCGCTTAATTTGTTTCGGATTCAGGAAATTTTGCCATGGCTAAGGAAAAGTTTGCGCGGACTAAACCGCACGTAAACGTCGGCACCATCGGTCACGTTGACCATGGTAAAACTACGCTGACCGCCGCTATCACCACCATTCTGTCGAAGAAGTTCGGTGGCGAAGCCAAAGACTACTCCCAGATCGATAGCGCGCCGGAAGAAAAGGCTCGTGGTATTACCATCAATACCGCGCACGTAGAATACGAAACCGAAAACCGCCACTACGCCCACGTAGACTGCCCGGGCCACGCCGACTATGTGAAGAACATGATCACCGGCGCTGCCCAGATGGATGGCGCGATCCTGGTGTGCTCGGCCGCTGACGGTCCGATGCCGCAAACCCGCGAACACATCCTGCTGTCCCGTCAGGTAGGTGTACCGTACATCATCGTCTACCTGAACAAGGCTGACCTGGTGGACGACGCCGAGCTGCTGGAACTGGTGGAAATGGAAGTGCGCGACCTGCTGTCGTCCTACGACTTCCCGGGCGACGACACCCCGATCATCATCGGCTCCGCTCGTCTGGCGCTGGAAGGCGACCAGTCGGAATACGGCGAACCGTCGATCTTCCGTCTGGCCGACGCGCTGGACAGCTACATCCCGACCCCGGAACGTGCTGTTGACAAGCCGTTCCTGCTGCCGATCGAAGACGTGTTCTCGATCTCCGGCCGTGGCACCGTGGTGACCGGTCGTGTTGAGCGCGGCATCGTCAAGGTCGGTGAAGAACTGGAAATCGTGGGCCTGAAGGCCACCGCGAAGACCACCTGCACCGGCGTGGAAATGTTCCGCAAGCTGCTGGACCAGGGTCAGGCTGGTGACAACGTCGGCGTGCTGCTGCGCGGCACCAAGCGTGAAGACGTCGAGCGTGGTCAGGTTCTGGCCAAGCCGGGCTCGATCACCCCGCACACCAAGTTCTCTGCTTCGGTCTACGTACTGAGCAAAGAAGAAGGTGGCCGTCACACCCCGTTCTTCGCCAACTACCGTCCGCAGTTCTACTTCCGCACCACCGACGTGACCGGCGCTGTTAGCCTGGCCGAAGGCGTGGAAATGGTAATGCCGGGTGACAACGTGGAAATCACCGTGGAACTGATCGCTCCGATCGCCATGGAAGAAGGTCTGCGCTTCGCCATCCGCGAAGGTGGCCGTACCGTCGGCGCCGGCGTCGTTGCCAAGATCATCGCTTGATCTGAAAAGGTTTTAGGCCAGTAGCTCAATTGGTAGAGTATCGGTCTCCAAAACCGAGGGTTGGGGGTTCGAGACCCTCCTGGCCTGCCAATTAAGACCAGCCGGCGCTTGCGCGCCGGTTGGTCTTTTGTCGCATTCACGCAGAGAAAATCCCGCACATGGAAATGCAAGACAAAATCAAGCTGGCACTGGCAGGGCTGATCGTCGCTGTCGGTATTGTTGGCTTTTACATGATTCCGGAAACCCAGGGTGTGCTGCGGGTGCTGGCCTTTGTGGTCAGTCTGGCTGCGGCGGCTGCCGTGGTGTGGACTTCGGCGACCGGCAAGGCCTTCGTCGGCTACGCCCAGGAGTCGGTGGCGGAAGGTCGCAAGGTGGTATGGCCGACACGCAAGGAGGCCCTGCAGATGACGGGCCTGGTGTTCGTGTTCGTATTGATCCTGGCGTTATTCATGTGGCTGGTCGACTCGGGGTTGTCCTGGCTGTTCTATGACGTGCTTCTCGGTCGAGGTTAATAATGGCTAAGCGTTGGTATGTGGTGCATGCCTATTCGGGTTTTGAAAAGAGCGTGCAGAAGGCGCTGCGAGAGCGTATCGAGCGCTCCGAGGTAGCTGACCTGTTCGGTCAGGTGCTGGTGCCGGTAGAGGAAGTGGTTGACGTCAAGAATGGCCGCAAGTCCATCTCGGAGCGCAAATTCTTCCCTGGCTACGTGCTGGTCGAAATGGAAATGACCGATGAAACCTGGCATCTGGTGAAGAGCACGCCGAAAGTCACCGGCTTCGTTGGTGGTACCGCCAACCGCCCGGCTCCGATTTCCAAGAAGGAAGTCGAGTCGATCATGCAGCAAATGCAGGAGGGCGTGGAAAAGCCGAAGCCGAAGGTGTTGTTCGAGGTCGGCGAGAGGGTGCGAGTCATCGATGGGCCGTTCAACGACTTCAATGGTTCGGTCGATGAGGTGAACTACGAGCGCAACAAGATTCGCGTTTCGGTGCAGATCTTCGGGCGTGAAACACCGGTTGAGCTGGATTTCAACCAGGTAGAAAAGCTGTAATTCTGCTTGGCAGTTTGTTGGAGGGCATGTATAATCATGCCCTTTCGTCTGGGAAGCGGGCGCCTCGCCTGCGTTACTACCCGTATTAGGAGCTAAATCGTGGCAAAGAAGATTGTCGGCTATATCAAGCTGCAAGTGCCCGCTGGTAAAGCCAACCCGTCGCCGCCGATCGGTCCGGCGCTGGGTCAGCGTGGTCTGAACATCATGGAATTCTGCAAGGCGTTCAACGCCCAGACTCAAGGCGTCGAGCCGGGTCTGCCGATTCCGGTTGTGATCACTGCCTACGCGGATAAGTCCTTCACCTTCGTGATGAAGACTCCGCCGGCAACCATCCTGCTGAAGAAGGCCGCTGGTATCCAGAAGGGTAGCCCGAAGCCGCATACCGACAAGGTGGGTACCGTTACTCGCGCCCAGCTGGAAGAGATCGCCAAGACCAAGTCCCCGGACCTGACCGCTGCCGATCTGGATGCTGCCGTGCGCACCATCGCCGGTTCCGCTCGTTCCATGGGTCTGAAAGTGGAGGGTGTGTAATGGCTAAGGTTTCCAAGCGCCTGAAGGCTCTGAATGCCAAGATCGACGCCAACAAGCTGTACGCTGTTGACGAAGCTCTGTCGCTGGTAAAAGAAGCGGCTACCGCCAAGTTCGACGAGTCGATCGACATCGCCGTGAACCTGGGTGTGGATCCGCGTAAATCCGACCAGGTCGTGCGCGGCTCCGTGGTGCTGCCGCGCGGTACCGGTAAGTCGGTGCGTGTTGCCGTGTTTGCTCAAGGCGCCAACGCCGAAGCCGCCAAGGCTGCCGGTGCTGAAATCGTCGGTTTCGACGATCTGGCCGAGCAAATCAAGGCTGGTCAGCTGGACTTCGACGTTGTTATCGCTTCTCCGGATGCGATGCGCGTGGTCGGTCAACTGGGTCAGATCCTCGGTCCGCGCGGCCTGATGCCGAACCCGAAGGTGGGTACCGTGACCCCGAACGTTGCCGAAGCCGTGAAGAACGCCAAGGCCGGTCAGGTTCAGTACCGTACCGACAAGGCAGGTATCATTCACGCTACCATCGGCCGTGCTTCCTTCGAAGCCGAAGCCCTGCGTGAAAACCTGTCCGCTCTGGTCGACGCCCTGGTGAAAGCCAAGCCGGCTGCTTCCAAGGGCCTGTACCTGCGGAAAATCGCCGTATCCAGCACCATGGGTGTTGGTGTGCGCGTAGATACCAGCACCGTCAACGCTTAATGCGATGGTGCGGCAAACCTCTGGGTTTGCCATGACTTTGGGCCGGCGGGCGTTTCGCCCGCCGGATTGTCAAAGACCGTAGGAGCCGCAAGGCTTAATCGTCGCAAGACATCCTGCGCAGACGGTGTGCCCGAGTAGAAGGCTGTCAAAACGTCTTACGGGCCCATGTAGCTCAGGGGTAGAGCACTCCCTTGGTAAGGGAGAGGTCGGCGGTTCAATTCCGCCCATGGGCACCATCAGATAGTTCTGCTGTGTCTCCTGAACAGGTCGCCGCTGCAAAGCGGAGCGGTTCGCCGCTTCATTTCAGACTAGGAGCTAGACCTTGAGTCTCAATCTTGAAGATAAAAAGGCGGTAGTGGCCGAAGTGTCTGCCCAACTGGTAGATGCCCAGACCCTCGTTATCGCCGAATATCGTGGCATCGAGGTTGGTAGCATGACCCAACTCCGTGCGAAAGCACGTGAGAACGGTGTGTATCTGCGCGTTCTGAAGAACACGCTGGTGCGTCGCGCCGTGGCCGACACCGCCTTCGCGGGCCTGGCTGACCAGATGGTCGGTCCGCTCGTGTACGGTATTTCGGCTGACCCGGTTGCTGCTGCCAAGGTGCTGCAACAGTTCGCCAAGCAAGATGACAAAATCGTCATCAAGGCAGGTTCTTACGATGGCAAGGTGCTGGACGCCGCTCAGGTAGCTGAGCTGGCCTCGATCCCGAGTCGCGAAGAACTGCTCAGCAAGCTTCTCTACGTTCTGCAAGCTCCGATGGCCGGCTTCGCCCGCGGCCTGGCAGCCCTTGCCGAGAAGAAGCAAGCCGAGGCGGCTTAATCAATCTGACTTATTCCGAATTCAGGAGAATTTCACATGGCAATTACCAAAGAAGACATCCTCGAGGCCGTTGGCGCCCTGACCGTTATGGAACTGAACGACCTGGTTAAGGCGTTCGAAGAGAAGTTCGGCGTTTCCGCTGCTGCCGTTGCCGTTGCCGGCCCGGCTGCTGGCGGCGCTGCCGCTGCTGAAGAGAAGACCGAATTCGACGTGATCCTGTCCGCTGCTGGCGACAACAAGGTCAACGTGATCAAGGTTGTACGTGCTATCACCGGTCTGGGCCTGAAAGAAGCCAAGGATCTGGTAGACGGCGCTCCGAAGGCTGTGAAGGAAGGCGTATCCAAGGCTGAAGCCGAAGAAGTGCTGAAGCAGCTGACCGAAGCCGGTGCTAAGGCTGAAGTGAAGTAATCTTCCTGACCGGAAGATGAGTGAGGCTGGCGGAGAAATCCGCCAGCCTTATTGCGCTTGTGATTGGCCGACACGAAGAAAGTAAAAGCCAGCAATCAATGCGTGCGTGGCTGCTGACTTTTGATTTCTTGCGCCACCCCATCTCGATGGAGACTCTATGAGTTATTCGTTTACTGAGAAGAAGCGTATTCGTAAGAGCTTTGCGAAACGCGACAGTGTTCTCGATGTCCCATTCCTGTTGGCGACCCAGATCGATTCGTACACCGAATTCCTCCAGCTGGGCGTGCCTATCGACCAGCGCAAGGAGGCTGGGCTGCAGGCGGCATTCAATTCGATTTTCCCGATCGTGAGCCACAACGGCTATGCCCGTCTGGATTTCGCACACTATATTCTTGGTGAGCCCCCGTTCGATGTTCAGGAGTGCCAGCTGCGCGGCATCACCTACGCGTCGCCGTTGCGCGCGCGTATTCGCCTGACTATCCTGGACAAGGAGTCCTCCAAACCGGTGGTGAAGGAGGTGCGCGAGAATGAAGTTTACATGGGCGAAATTCCGCTCATGACCACTAACGGGTCCTTCATCATCAACGGTACCGAGCGGGTTATCGTCTCCCAGCTGCACCGTTCCCCGGGCGTGTTCTTCGAGCACGACCGCGGCAAGACGCATTCCTCGGGTAAGCTGCTGTTCTCGGCACGCGTGATTCCTTACCGTGGCTCCTGGCTCGATTTCGAATTCGATCCGAAGGATCACCTGTACTTCCGTATCGACCGTCGCCGCAAGATGCCGGTGACCATCCTGCTGAAGGCGCTGGGCTACAACGAAGAGCAGATTCTCTCCGAGTTCTACAATACCGATACCTTCTATCTCGGCAACGACGGCGTCCACATGAAAGTGGTGGCGGACCGCCTCAAGGGTGAAGTAGCCAAATTCGATATCGTGGCGCCGGACGGCAAGCTGATCGTCGCCAAGGACAAGCGCATCACCGCCAAGCATATCCGCGACATCGTCGCGGCCAACCTCGACCGTATCGAAGTACCGTCCGATGCGCTGTTGGGCAAGATGCTGGCACGCGCCGTGGTGAATACCGACAGTGGCGAAGTGATTGCCCGTGCCAACGAGGAAATCAGCGAAGAGATACTGGCCAAGCTGGCACTCGCCGAGATTCCGCAGGTTGACGTTCTGTTCACCAACGACCTGGACCAGGGCTCCTACATTGCGCAGACGTTGCGCGTGGACGACATCCAGGATCGGCTGCAGGCGCGCGTAGCGATCTACCGCATGATGCGCCCGGGCGAACCGCCGACCGAAGACGCTGTCGAGCAGCTGTTCCAGCGCCTGTTCTTTAGCCCGGACACCTACGATCTGTCGCGCGTGGGCCGGATGAAGTTCAACACCCGCACTTATCAGTACAAGTTCGACGACAAGACCCCGGAGTGGTTCAAGACGTTGATCGGTGAGAAGTTCGCCGAGCGTCGCGACGTGGCCGACGCCACGCTGACCACCGAAGACATCGTGTCGGTGATCGCCATCCTGTGCGAACTGAAGAACGGCCGTGGCGAGGTGGACGATATCGATCACCTGGGTAACCGTCGCGTGCGTTCGGTGGGTGAACTGGCCGAGAACCAGTTCCGCGCCGGTCTGGTGCGTGTCGAGCGTGCGGTCAAGGAGCGCCTGAACCAGGCCGAGTCCGACAACCTGATGCCGCACGACCTGATCAACGCCAAGCCGGTGTCGGCCGCGATCAAGGAGTTCTTCGGCTCGTCGCAGCTGTCGCAGTTCATGGACCAGACCAACCCGCTGTCGGAAATCACCCACAAGCGCCGCGTTTCGGCCCTGGGCCCGGGCGGTCTGACCCGCGAACGCGCTGGCTTCGAAGTGCGCGACGTACACCCGACCCACTACGGCCGTGTGTGCCCGATCGAAACGCCGGAAGGTCCGAACATCGGTCTGATCAACTCGCTGTCGGTCTATGCCCGTACCAACGAGTTCGGCTTCCTGGAAACCCCGTACCGCAAGGTGATCGACGGCAAGGTGACGATGGAAATCGATTACCTGTCGGCGATCGAGGAAGGCCGTTACGTCATCGCCCAGGCCAACGCCGAGCTGGACAGCGACGGTACGCTGATCGACGAACTGGTGACTTGCCGCGAGAAGGGGGAAACCATTCTGGCGACGCCGGACCGCGTGCAGTACATGGACGTGGCCACCGGTCAGGTGGTGTCGGTCGCGGCCTCGCTGATTCCGTTCCTCGAACACGATGACGCCAACCGTGCCCTGATGGGCGCCAACATGCAGCGTCAGGCCGTGCCGTGCCTGCGCCCGGAGAAGCCGTTCGTCGGCACCGGCATCGAGCGCTCGGTGGCGGTCGACTCGGGCACCACCGTGGTGGCGCGCCGTGGTGGCGTGGTCGACTACGTCGATGCCAACCGTATCGTGGTCCGCGTCAACGACGAAGAGGCCCTGGCCGGTGAAGTCGGTGTGGATATCTACAACCTCACCAAGTTCACGCGCTCCAACCAGAACACCAACATCAACCAGCGCCCGGTGGTGAAGATGGGCGACAAGATCGCTCGCGGCGATGTGGTGGCCGATGGTGCTTCGACCGACCTCGGCGAACTGGCGTTGGGTCAGAACATGACCATCGCCTTCATGCCGTGGAACGGCTACAACTTCGAGGATTCGATCCTGATCTCGGAGAAGGTGGTGGCCGAAGACCGCTACACCTCGATCCACATCGAAGAGCTGTCGGTCGTCGCGCGAGACACCAAGCTGGGGCCGGAAGAAATCACCCGCGACATCCCGAACCTGTCCGAGCGCATGGCCGGCCGTCTGGATGATTCCGGCATCGTCTACATCGGCGCCGAAGTGGAAGCCGGCGACGTGCTGGTGGGCAAGGTAACGCCGAAGGGCGAAACCCAGCTGACGCCGGAAGAGAAGCTGCTGCGCGCGATTTTCGGCGAGAAGGCGTCCGACGTGAAGGATACCTCGCTGCGCGTGCCGACCGGCATGACCGGCACCGTGATCGACGTACAGGTATTCACCCGCGAAGGTATTGAGCGCGACAAGCGTGCGCAGTCGATCATCGACGCCGAACTGAAGCGCTACCGCCTCGACCTGAACGACCAGCTGCGTATTTTCGACAACGACGCCTTCAGCCGTATCGAACGCCTGATCATGGGCAAGGTCGCCAACGGTGGTCCGAAGCGTCTGGCCAAGGGCACCGCGATCGATCGCGAATATCTGGACGGCCTGCCGTCCAAGCACGACTGGTTCGACATCCGCATGGCCGACGAAGACATCGCCAAGCAGCTCGAGCTGATCAAGGAAAGCCTGGCGCAGAAGCGTGAAGAATTCGACCTCAAGTTCGAAGACAAGAAGCGCAAGCTGACCCAGGGTGACGAGCTGCCGCCGGGCGTGCAGAAGATGGTCAAGGTTTACCTGGCCGTGAAGCGCCGCCTGCAGGCCGGTGACAAGATGGCCGGTCGTCACGGTAACAAGGGTGTGGTATCGCGCATCCTGCCGGTGGAAGACATGCCGTACATGGGCGATGGCCGTCCGGTCGACATCGTGCTGAACCCGCTGGGCGTACCGTCGCGTATGAACATCGGTCAGATCCTGGAAGTGCACCTGGGCTGGGCCGGCAAGGGTATCGGCGAGCAGGTCAACCGCATGCTGCAGTCGCAGCGTGCCGTGGCCGACATTCGTGGTTACCTGGAGCGCGTCTATAACCAGACCGGCAAGCCGGAAGAGATCGCCGCCATGAGCGACGAGGAAATCCTCGACTTGGCGAGCAACCTGGCCAAGGGCATGCCGTTCGCCACGCCGGTGTTCGACGGTGCCAAGGAAGCCGAGATCAAGATGATGCTGGATCTGGCCTATCCGGACGAGGACCCGCAGACCGATCTGCTGGACTTCAACGAATCGAAGACGCAGATGACGCTGTTCGACGGCCGCTCCGGCGAAGCCTTCGACCGCAAGGTCACGGTCGGCGTGATGCACTACCTGAAGCTGCATCACCTGGTCGACGACAAGATGCATGCCCGTTCCACCGGTCCGTACTCGCTGGTGACCCAGCAGCCGCTGGGTGGTAAGGCGCAGTTCGGTGGCCAGCGCTTCGGTGAGATGGAAGTGTGGGCGCTGGAAGCCTACGGCGCCGCCTACACCCTGCAGGAAATGCTGACCGTGAAGTCCGACGACGTGACCGGTCGTACCAAGGTGTACGAGAACATCGTCAAGGGCGAGCACAAGATCGACGCCGGCATGCCGGAGTCCTTCAACGTGCTGGTGAAGGAAATCCGCTCCCTCGGCCTCGACATCGACCTGGAACGTTATTAATTAGGATTGCCGCGCTTCGGCCAACCTTGGCCGAAGCGCGGTCTCCTGACTGGAGACGCAATGAAAGCTCTGCTCGACCTCTTTAAGCAAGTTACGCAAGAAGAAGAGTTTGATGCGATTAAGATCGGCATCGCTTCACCGGACAAGATCCGTTCCTGGTCCTACGGTGAGGTCAAGAAGCCTGAAACCATCAACTATCGTACCTTCAAGCCGGAACGCGACGGGCTGTTCTGCGCCCGCATCTTCGGGCCGGTGAAGGACTACGAATGCCTGTGCGGCAAGTACAAGCGTCTCAAGCATCGCGGCGTGATCTGCGAGAAGTGCGGCGTTGAAGTCACCCTGTCCAAGGTGCGCCGCGAGCGCATGGGCCACATCGAACTGGCCAGCCCGACCGCACACATCTGGTTCCTGAAGAGCCTGCCGTCCCGCCTGGGCATGGTGCTCGACATGACCCTGCGCGACATCGAACGCGTTCTGTACTTCGAAGGCTTCGTGGTCACCGACCCGGGCATGACCCCGATGCAGCGCGGCCAGTTGCTGACGGAGGAAGACTTCCTCGACAAGGAAGACCAGTACGGCGACGACTTCAAGGCCATGATGGGCGCCGAGGCCGTGCGCGAACTGCTGCGCAGCCTGGACCTGAACAACGAGATCGAGACCCTGCGCCGCGAGCTCGAGGCCACCAGTTCCGACACCAAGATCAAGAAGATCGCCAAGCGCCTGAAAGTGCTGGAGGCCTTCTTGCGTTCCGGCATGAAGCCGGAATGGATGATTCTGGAAGTGCTGCCGGTGCTGCCGCCGGAACTGCGTCCGCTGGTACCGCTGGACGGTGGCCGTTTCGCCACTTCCGACCTGAACGATCTGTATCGCCGTGTCATCAACCGTAACAACCGTCTGAAGCGTCTGCTGGAACTGCGCGCGCCGGACATCATCGTGCGTAACGAGAAGCGCATGCTGCAGGAATCGGTTGACTCGCTGCTCGACAACGGTCGTCGCGGCAAGGCCATGACCGGTGCTAACAAGCGTCCGCTGAAGTCGCTGGCCGACATGATCAAGGGTAAGGGCGGTCGCTTCCGTCAGAACCTGCTGGGTAAGCGCGTCGACTATTCCGGTCGTTCCGTGATTACCGTGGGTCCGACCCTGCGTCTCCACCAGTGCGGTCTGCCGAAGAAGATGGCACTGGAACTGTTCAAGCCGTTCATCTTCCACAAGCTGGAAGTACTGGGCTTGGCCTCCACCATCAAGGCCGCCAAGAAGCTGGTTGAGCAGGAAGTGCCGGAAGTCTGGGACATCCTCGAAGACGTCATCCGCGAACATCCGGTATTGCTGAACCGTGCGCCGACGCTGCACCGTCTGGGTATCCAGGCGTTCGAGCCGGTGCTGATCGAAGGCAAGGCGATCCAGCTGCACCCGCTGGTCTGCGCGGCGTTCAACGCCGACTTCGACGGTGACCAGATGGCCGTTCACGTGCCGCTGTCGCTGGAAGCACAGATGGAAGCCCGCACCCTGATGCTGGCCACCAACAACGTGCTGTCGCCGGCCAACGGCGAGCCGATCATCGTGCCGTCGCAGGATATCGTGCTGGGTCTGTACTACATGACCCGCGACAAGGTGAACGGCAAGGGCGAAGGCATGGTGTTTGCCGACACCAAGGAAGTGCACCGCGCCTACGAAACCCGCCAGGTTGAGCTGGCTACCCGCATCACCGTGCGTCTGCGCGAGTGGGAAAAGGACGAGCAGGGCGAGTTCCAGCCGGTGATCAAGCGCTACGACACCACCGTCGGCCGCGCGCTGCTGTCGGACATCCTGCCAAAGGGCCTGCCGTTCGAACACATCAACAAGGCGCTGAAGAAGAAAGAAATCTCGAAGCTGATCAACGCTTCGTTCCGTCGTTGCGGCATCCGCGACACGGTAATCTTCGCCGACCAGCTGATGTACACCGGTTTCGCTTTCTCCACCCGCGGCGGCATCTCGATCTGCGTCGACGACATGCAGATCCCGGCCAAGAAGGTCGAGCTGCTGGGCGAAGCCCAGAAGGAAGTGAAAGAAATTGAAGAGCAGTATCGTCAAGGTCTGGTGACCAACGGCGAACGCTACAACAAGGTCGTGGACATCTGGGGTCGTACCGGCGACAAGATCGCCAAGGCGATGATGGACGACCTCTCCACCCAGAAAGTGCTGGACAAGGAAGGCAAGGAAGTCGACCAGGAGTCCTTCAACTCTATTTACATGATGGCCGACTCCGGTGCCCGGGGTTCCGCGGCACAGATCAAGCAGCTGGCCGGTATGCGGGGCCTGATGGCGAAACCGGACGGTTCGATTATCGAAACGCCGATTACTGCCAACTTCCGCGAAGGTCTGACGGTACTGCAGTACTTCATCTCGACCCACGGTGCCCGTAAGGGTCTGGCGGATACCGCGTTGAAGACCGCCAACTCCGGTTACCTGACTCGTCGTCTGGTCGACGTGACGCAGGATCTGGTGGTGATTGAGGACGATTGCGGCACCACCAACGGCTTTGTGATGAAGGCGGTATTGCAGGGCGGTGACGTGATCGAAGCGCTGCGCGACCGTATTCTCGGCCGCGTTACCGCCAGCGACGTAGTCGATCCGTCCACCAGCGAGACCGTGATCGAAGCCGGCACGCTGCTCGACGAGTATCTGGTCGAAATGATCGATAGCCTGGGCATCGACGAAGTCAAGGTGCGTACCGCCATCACCTGCGACACCCGCTACGGTCTGTGCGCCAAGTGCTACGGTCGCGATCTGGCGCGCGGCAAGCGCGTCAACGCCGGCGAGGCAGTCGGTGTGATCGCCGCCCAGTCGATCGGTGAACCGGGTACCCAGCTGACCATGCGTACCTTCCACATCGGTGGTGCGGCATCGCGTTCGGCCGCGGCCAGCCAGGTGGAAGGTAAGTCCAACGGTACCGTGCGCTTCTCCAGCCAGATGCGCTACGTGGCCAACAATAAGGGCGAGCTGATCGTCATCACCCGCTCCGGCGAAGTGGTGATCCACGACGATATCGGCCGCGAGCGCGAGCGTCACAAGGTGCCGTACGGTGCCACGCTGCTGGTCAACGACGGCATGGTGATCAAGGCCGGCGCCGTACTGGCCACGTGGGACCCGCACACCCGTCCGATCATCACCGAGTATGCCGGCCGCGTGAAGTTCGAGAACGTGGAAGAGGGCAACACCGTCGCCAAGCAGACCGATGAAGTAACTGGCCTGTCGACGCTGGTGGTGATCGATCCGAAGCGCCGCGCTGGTTCGCAGTCCAAGATGCTGCGTCCGCTGGTGAAGCTGCTCGACGAGTTCGGCAACGAAGTGAAGCTCGCCGGTTCCGATTCGTCGGTCTCGATCACCTTCCAGGTGGGTGCCATCATTACCGTGCGCGACGGTCAGGAAGTGGGCAAGGGCGAGGTACTGGCGCGTATCCCGCAGGAATCGACCAAGACTCGCGACATTACCGGTGGTCTGCCGCGTGTGGCCGAGCTGTTCGAAGCGCGTTCGCCGAAGGACGCCGGCATGCTGGCCGAAGTCACCGGTACCGTGTCGTTCGGTAAGGACACCAAGGGCAAGCAGCGCCTGATCATTACGGATCTGGACGGCAACGGCTTCGAGAGCCTGATCCCGAAAGACAAGCACGTCCTGGTGCACGATGGTCAGGTGGTGAACCGCGGCGAACTGATCGTCGACGGTGCCGTCGATCCGCACGACATCCTGCGCCTGCAGGGTATCGAGGCCCTGGCGCGCTACATCGTCCAGGAAGTGCAGGAAGTGTATCGTCTGCAGGGTGTGAAGATTAACGACAAGCACATCGAGGTGATCATTCGCCAGATGCTGCGTCGCGTCGTCATCACCGATTCGGGCGATACCGACTTCATCCAGGGCGAGCAGGTCGAGCGTGCTGAAGTACTGGCGAAGAACGACGAGATGTTGGCCGAAGGCAAGGAACCGGCGCATTACGACAACGTGCTGTTGGGTATCACCAAGGCCTCGCTGTCGACCGACTCCTTCATCTCGGCAGCGTCGTTCCAGGAAACCACGCGCGTGCTGACCGAAGCGGCGATCATGGGCAAGAAGGACGACCTGCGTGGCCTGAAGGAAAACGTGATCGTCGGTCGTCTGATTCCGGCCGGTACCGGTCTGGCCTACCACCGCAACCGTCGCCGTCATGCGCCGGGCGGCGAGGGCGGGGCCGACCAGCAGCTGCTGGAACCGCAAATGGAGACGCTCGAAGGCAACGAGTAATCGCCTGCTGTTGCTGAAGTGTTGAAAAAACGCTGTCCTTTCAACGGTTAACGTTGGAAGGCAGCGTCTTTTCATTGACGCTGCAAGACTGCTTAAAATATAATCCTCCGTCCTTCTGGGCGGCATGTTGCCGTCCATGACTCAACAAGGAACTGATAGTAATGCCAACCATCAACCAACTCGTGCGCAAAGGCCGCCTCGCTGAACAAGCGAAGAGCAAGGTGCCGGCGCTGGAGGCCTGCCCGCAGAAGCGCGGTGTGTGCACCCGTGTTTACACCACGACCCCGAAAAAGCCGAACTCCGCACTGCGTAAAGTGTGCAAGGTTCGTCTGACCAACGGTTTCGAAGTGATTTCCTACATCGGTGGTGAAGGCCACAACCTGCAGGAACACTCCGTGGTGCTGATCCGTGGCGGTCGTGTAAAAGACTTGCCAGGTGTGCGTTATCACACCGTTCGCGGTTCGCTGGATACCGCTGGCGTGAAAGACCGTAAGCAGTCCCGTTCCAAGTACGGTGCCAAGCGTCCTAAGTAAGTCGCTAGCCTCGGAACGTGAACGGCGGTGACATACCGTCGAGTAAGTGGTTGCTCCACTGGGCGCCATGAGCATCAAGCTCAACTGAATTGATTTAAGGAATTACCATGCCAAGACGCAGAGAAGTCCCCAAGCGCGAAATCCTGCCGGATCCGAAGTTCGGTAGCCAGGATCTCTCCAAATTCATGAACGTCGTGATGATCGACGGCAAGAAATCCGTTGCAGAGCGCATTATCTACGGCGCGCTGGACCAGATTGAAAAGAAAACCGGCAAGAATGCCATTGAAGTGTTCAATACCGCACTGTCCAATGCCAAGCCGGTTGTCGAAGTGAAGAGCCGCCGCGTAGGTGGTGCAAACTATCAGGTTCCAGTTGAGGTGCGTCCGGCACGCCGTATGGCGCTCGCTATGCGCTGGTTGCGCGATGCAGCCCGCAAGCGCGGTGAAAAATCCATGGACCTGCGTCTGGCCGGTGAACTGATCGACGCGGCCGAAGGCCGTGGCGGCGCCATGAAGAAGCGTGAAGAAGTTCACCGCATGGCCGAAGCCAACAAGGCGTTCTCGCACTTCCGTTTCTAAGTTAAACCCACCGAGAAGGTTTTGGCCGTGGCTAGGAAAACTCCTATCGAGCGCTACCGTAACATTGGTATCAGCGCTCACATTGACGCCGGTAAGACCACTACTACCGAGCGCATTCTGTTTTACACTGGTGTGAACCACAAGATTGGTGAAGTTCACGACGGCGCCGCCACCATGGACTGGATGGAGCAAGAGCAGGAGCGTGGTATCACCATTACCTCCGCCGCTACCACCACGTTCTGGAAGGGTATGGGCCTGCAGTATCCGGAGCACCGCTTCAACATCATCGACACCCCGGGACACGTGGACTTTACCATCGAGGTAGAGCGTTCCATGCGTGTGCTGGACGGTGCCGTGATGGTTTACTGCGCGGTGGGCGGTGTGCAGCCGCAGTCGGAAACCGTATGGCGTCAGGCCAACAAGTACCAGGTTCCGCGTATCGCCTTCGTGAACAAGATGGACCGTCAGGGTGCCAACTTCTTCCGTGCCGTAGAACAGGTGAAAACCCGTCTGCGCGGCAACCCGGTGCCTATCGTGGTGCCGATCGGTGCCGAAGATGGCTTCGAGGGTGTGGTTGACCTCTTGAAGATGAAGGCCATCATCTGGGACGAAGCGTCCCAGGGCATGAAGTTCGAATACGGTGAGATCCCGGCCGACCTGGTTTCCGTAGCCGAAGAATGGCGCGAGAAGATGGTTGAAGCCGCTGCTGAAGTCAGCGACGAGATGATGGACAAGTACTTGGGCGGCGAAACGCTGACCGAGGAAGAGATCGTCAACGGCCTGCGTCAGCGTACCCTGCGCTGCGAAATCCAGCCGATGCTGTGCGGTTCCGCGTTCAAGAACAAGGGTGTACAGCGCATGCTGGACGCCGTGATCGATCTGCTGCCGAGCCCGCTGGACGTTCCGCCGGTGCCGGGTGAGCTGGACGACGGCACCCCGACCACCCGCAAGGCCTCCGACGACGAGCACTTCTCGGCACTGGCATTCAAGCTGATGAACGACCCGTACGTCGGTCAGCTGACTTTCTTCCGCGTCTACTCGGGCGTGGTGAAGTCCGGCGACACCGTGCTGAACACGGTCAAGGGCAAGAAAGAGCGTATCGGTCGTATCGTGCAGATGCACGCCAACGACCGTAAAGAGATCGAAGAAGTTCGCGCCGGCGACATCGCCGCTGCCATCGGTCTGAAAGAAGTCACCACCGGCGAAACCCTGTGCTCGCTTGATGCTCCGCTGATTCTGGAACGCATGGAATTCCCGGACCCGGTGATTCACGTTGCCGTTGAGCCGAAGACCAAGGCCGACCAGGAAAAGATGGGTGTTGCCCTGAACCGCCTGGCCAAGGAAGACCCGTCGTTCCGCGTGCGTACCGACGAAGAATCCGGCCAGACCATTATTTCCGGTATGGGTGAGCTGCACCTGGAAATTCTGGTTGACCGCATGAAGCGCGAATTTGGCGTGGAAGCCAACGTCGGTGCCCCGCAGGTGGCCTACCGTGAAACCATCACCAAGACTGTTACTGACGTGCAGGGTAAGCATGCCAAGCAGTCTGGTGGTAAGGGTCAGTACGGTGATTGTACGATCACTCTGGAACCGTCCGGCGAAGGTCAGGGCTACAAGTTCATCGACGAGATCAAGGGTGGTGTGATTCCTCGCGAATTCATTCCTTCCGTTGACAAGGGTATCCGTAACTCGCTGAACAACGGTATTTTGGCTGGGTTCCCGGTGGTTGACGTGACTGTACGTCTGACTTTCGGTTCCTACCACGATGTCGACTCTTCGCAGATCGCCTTCGAACTGGCTGGTTCTATTGCATTCAAGGAAGCCATGCGCCGTGCCGGTCCGTGCATCCTTGAGCCGATGATGGCCGTGGAAGTGGAAACGCCGGAAGAGTACATGGGCGACGTGATGGGCGACCTGAACCGTCGTCGCGGCATCGTTCAGGGTATGGATGACGACGGCCTGGGTGGCAAGAAGATCAAGGCTGAGGTACCGCTGGCCGAGATGTTCGGTTACTCGACCGACCTGCGTTCGGCAACCCAGGGTCGTGCTACGTACTCCATGGAGTTCAAGCACTACTCCGAGGCGCCGAAGCACGTCGCTGATACCGTCATGAACGCCAAGAAGTAATGCGCGCTGAGGTTGGCTGAAGCCCTCTTCGGCCAACCTGATCTGTTGTTCTTTAATTAAGGAATTTTGCAAAATGGCAAAAGAAAAGTTTGCGCGGACTAAACCGCACGTAAACGTCGGCACCATCGGTCACGTTGACCATGGTAAAACTACGCTGACCGCCGCTATCACCACCATTCTGTCGAAGAAGTTCGGTGGCGAAGCCAAAGACTACTCCCAGATCGATAGCGCGCCGGAAGAAAAGGCTCGTGGTATTACCATCAATACCGCGCACGTAGAATACGAAACCGAAAACCGCCACTACGCCCACGTAGACTGCCCGGGCCACGCCGACTATGTGAAGAACATGATCACCGGCGCTGCCCAGATGGATGGCGCGATCCTGGTGTGCTCGGCCGCTGACGGTCCGATGCCGCAAACCCGCGAACACATCCTGCTGTCCCGTCAGGTAGGTGTACCGTACATCATCGTCTACCTGAACAAGGCTGACCTGGTGGACGACGCCGAGCTGCTGGAACTGGTGGAAATGGAAGTGCGCGACCTGCTGTCGTCCTACGACTTCCCGGGCGACGACACCCCGATCATCATCGGCTCCGCTCGTCTGGCGCTGGAAGGCGACCAGTCGGAATACGGCGAACCGTCGATCTTCCGTCTGGCCGACGCGCTGGACAGCTACATCCCGACCCCGGAACGTGCTGTTGACAAGCCGTTCCTGCTGCCGATCGAAGACGTGTTCTCGATCTCCGGCCGTGGCACCGTGGTGACCGGTCGTGTTGAGCGCGGCATCGTCAAGGTCGGTGAAGAACTGGAAATCGTGGGCCTGAAGGCCACCGCGAAGACCACCTGCACCGGCGTGGAAATGTTCCGCAAGCTGCTGGACCAGGGTCAGGCTGGTGACAACGTCGGCGTGCTGCTGCGCGGCACCAAGCGTGAAGACGTCGAGCGTGGTCAGGTTCTGGCCAAGCCGGGCTCGATCACCCCGCACACCAAGTTCTCTGCTTCGGTCTACGTACTGAGCAAAGAAGAAGGTGGCCGTCACACCCCGTTCTTCGCCAACTACCGTCCGCAGTTCTACTTCCGCACCACCGACGTGACCGGCGCTGTTAGCCTGGCCGAAGGCGTGGAAATGGTAATGCCGGGTGACAACGTGGAAATCACCGTGGAACTGATCGCTCCGATCGCCATGGAAGAAGGTCTGCGCTTCGCCATCCGCGAAGGTGGCCGTACCGTCGGCGCCGGCGTCGTTGCCAAGATCATCGCCTAATCGGAAAGCCTAAGATGCAAAGCCAAAAAATCCGCATTCGCCTGAAAGCTTTCGATTACAACCTGATCGACCGCTCCGCCCAGGAAATCGTTGAAACCGCCAAGCGCACCGGCGCCGTGGTCAAAGGCCCGGTTCCGCTGCCGACCAAGATCGAGCGTTTCAACATCCTGCGTTCGCCGCACGTGAACAAGACTTCCCGCGACCAGCTGGAAATCCGCACTCACCTGCGTCTGATGGACATCGTTGACCCGACCGACAAAACCGTGGACGCGCTGATGAAGCTCGATCTGCCGGCCGGCGTCGATGTGGAAATCAAGCTGCAGTAAGCACGAGGGTTCGCCCGTTGCAGGCCTAAGTGCTTGCGATAGTTGAATTTTCTGTGATACATTAGCGGGCTCGCCATTTTGGCGAGTCCGCTTTTGTTTTTATGAGCCGGTCAATCGTAATCGGCCCTGCAAAAGGAAATAAACATGAGTTTAGGTCTTGTCGGTCGCAAAGTCGGCATGACCCGCATTTTTGCCGAAGATGGTGCTTCCATCCCGGTAACTGTGCTGGACATGGCTGCCAATCGCGTCACGCAAATCAAAACCGCCGAAGTTGATGGCTACGAGGCTGTTCAGGTTACCTACGGTTCCTGCAAAGCCAACCGCGTCAACAAGGCTGAAGCTGGTCACTTTGCCAAGGCAGGCGTTGAAGCCGGCCGTGGTCTGGGTGAGTTCGTCCTGAGCGCTGAACAGCTGTCGCAGTTCAAGCCGGGCGATGCCATCACCGTCGAAATCTTCCAGGTGGGTCAACTCGTTGACGTTACCGGTACCTCCAAGGGTAAAGGTTTCTCCGGTGTGATCAAGCGTCACAACTTCTCCTCCAACCGTGCTTCCCACGGTAACTCGCGTTCGCACAACACTCCGGGTTCCATTGGTCAAGCGCAGGATCCGGGTCGCGTACTGCCGGGTAAGCGCATGGCTGGTCAGTACGGTAACGTGCAGAGCACCGTGCAGCGCCTGGAAATCGTCCGCATCGATACCGAACGTCAACTGATTCTGGTCAAGGGTGCAGTTCCGGGTGCCACGAACGGTGATGTCGTCGTTCGTCCTAGTGTGAAGGCGGGTGCGTGATGGAATTGAAGGTTATCAATGTACAAGGTCAGGCTGTAGAAGGCCTGCAAGCTTCCGAAGGTTTGTTCGGTCGCGAATACAATGAAGCTCTGGTCCATCAGGTGGTTACTGCGTTCCTGGCTAATGCCCGTAGCGCCAACCGTGCCCAGAAGACCCGTGCTGAAGTGAAGCACTCCACCAAGAAGCCGTGGCGTCAAAAGGGCACTGGTCGTGCCCGCTCGGGTATGACTTCCTCGCCGATCTGGCGTGGTGGTGGTCGCACCTTCCCGAACAGCCCGGATGAGAACTTCTCGCACAAGGTAAACCGCAAGATGTTCCGTGCCGGTATGGCCGCGATTCTGTCGCAGCTGGTCCGTGACGAGCGTCTGATCGTTGTCGACAACTTCGCGGTTGAAACGCCGAAAACCAAAGAGTTCGTCGGCCTGGTCAAGTCCATGGGGATCGAACAGGGTCTGTTCATCACCAACGAAATGGATGAAAACCTGTATCTGTCGTCGCGCAACCTGCCGAATGTGCTGGTGATCGAGACTCAGCAAGTTGATCCGTACAGCCTGCTGCGTTTCAAGAAAATCGTGATCACTCGCGACGCCGTGAAGCAACTCGAGGAGCAGTGGGCATGAATCAGGAACGTTTGTTGCAAGTAATCCTTGCTCCGGTTGTTTCCGAGAAGAGCACTCTCGTCTCCGAGAAAAACCAGCAAGTCGTGTTCCGCGTCGCTAGCGATGCTACCAAGCCGGAAATCAAAGCGGCTGTCGAGATGCTGTTCAATGTAAAAGTTGATGGCGTTTCCACCGTGAACGTCAAGGGCAAGGTCAAGCGCTTTGGTCGTACTTTCGGCCGTCGCAAGGACTGGAAAAAGGCTTACGTCAGCCTGGTAGCCGGTCAGGAAATCGACCTGACTGCGACTGCAGCTGAGTGAGGAGATAGAGCATGCCTATCGTTAAAGTAAAACCGACTTCCGCGGGTCGCCGTGCCGTAGTCAAGGTGGTTCACCCTGACCTGCACAAGGGTGCTCCGCTCGCCGCCCTGGTCGAAAAGAAGAATTCGACCGCCGGCCGTAACAATAACGGCCACATCACCGTACGTCATCGCGGTGGTGGTCACAAGCAGCACTATCGCATCGTCGACTTCCGTCGCAACAAGGATGGTATTCCGGCCAAGGTTGAGCGTATCGAATACGATCCGAACCGTACCGCGCATATCGCCCTGCTGTGCTACGCCGATGGCGAGCGTCGCTACATCATCGCGCCGCGCGGCGTGAAGGTTGGTGCCGTGCTCCTGTCCGGTGCTGAAGCTCCGATCAAGGCCGGCAACTGCCTGCCGATCCGCAATATTCCGGTCGGTACCACCATCCACTGCGTAGAACTGCAGCCGGGCAAGGGTGCCCAGATGGTGCGCTCCGCAGGTGCTTCCGCCATGCTGCTGGCGCGCGAAGGTGTTTACGCCCAGCTGCGTCTGCGCTCCGGCGAAATCCGCAAGGTGCATGTCGATTGCCGTGCCACCGTAGGTGAAGTGGGTAACGAAGAGCACAGCCTGCGCAAGCTTGGCAAGGCCGGTGCAACCCGTTGGCGTGGCATCCGTCCGACCGTTCGTGGTACTGCCATGAACCCGATCGATCACCCGCATGGTGGTGGTGAAGGTCGTACGGGTGAAGGCCGTGTGCCGGTTAGCCCGTGGGGCACGCCGACTAAGGGCTTCCGCACCCGTCGCAACAAGCGTACCGACAATATGATCGTACGCCGTCGCTATTCCACTAAAGGGTAATTGACATATGGCACGTTCGCAGAAAAAAGGCCCGTTTGTTGATCTGCACCTTCTGAAGAAGGTGGACGCGGCGCGTGCGACCAGTGATAAACGTCCGATCAAGACTTGGTCGCGTCGTTCGACCGTCCTGCCGGATTTCATTGGCCTGACTATCGCTGTACACAACGGTCGCACCCATGTGCCGGTTTATGTTTCCGAAAACATGGTCGGTCATAAACTGGGCGAATTCTCCCTGACTCGTACCTTCAAGGGCCATGCCGCCGACAAGAAGGCGAAGAAGAGGTAAGGTGAAGCGATGAGAGTATCTGCACATTTGAACACCGTCCGCCTGTCGGCACAGAAGTGCCGTCTGGTGGCCGATTTGATCCGCGGCAAGTCCGTTGATCAGGCCCTGAACATCCTGGCGTTCAGCCCGAAAAAAGGCGCCGTGATTGTCAAGAAAGTGCTGGAGTCGGCTATCGCCAACGCCGAGCACAACGAGGGTGCCGATATCGACACCCTGAAGGTGGCTGCCATCTTCGTTGACAAAGGTCCGAGTCTGAAGCGTTTCGCTGCCCGTGCAAAAGGCCGTGGCAACCGTATCGAAAAGCAGACTTGCCATATCACGTTGACCGTGGGCAACTAAGGGGTAAGCAATGGGTCAGAAGATTCATCCGACGGGTTTCCGTCTTGCCGTTAACAAGAACTGGTCTTCCAAGTGGTTCGCGAACTCGCATGATTTCGCCGATATGCTCAAGCAGGATATCGACGTTCGCGCCTTCCTGAAGAAGCGTCTTGCTAACGCATCCGTGGGTCGTGTCACCATCGAGCGCCCGGCCAAGTCCGCCCGCATCACCATTCATAGTGCCCGTCCGGGTGTTGTGATCGGCAAGAAAGGCGAGGACATCGAGGTTCTGAAGAAAGAACTGCAGAAGCGCCTGGGCGTGCCGGTGCACGTGAACATCGAAGAAGTCCGCAAGCCGGAAATCGACGCTCAAATCATCGCCGACGGTATCGCTTCGCAGCTGGAAAAGCGCGTGATGTTCCGTCGTGCCATGAAGCGTGCCATGCAGAACGCCATGCGTATGGGCGCTCAGGGCATCAAGATCATGAGCTCGGGCCGTCTTAACGGCATCGAAATCGCACGTACCGAATGGTACCGCGAAGGCCGCGTGCCGCTGCATACCCTGCGTGCCGACGTTGACTACGCTACTTCGGAAGCCAACACCACGTACGGCATCATCGGTATCAAGGTATGGGTTTACAAAGGTGAGCTGAAGCCGGGTCAGGTTCAGGCCGCTCCGGTTGCCACCGAGAAGAAAACGAGAAAGGGTCCGCGCAATGCTGCAGCCAACTAGACTCAAGTACCGCAAACAGCAGAAAGGCCGTAACACCGGCATCGCTACTCGTGGTAACAAAGTCAGCTTCGGTGACTTTGGCCTGAAGGCTATCGGTCGTGGCCGTCTGACTGCTCGTCAGATCGAGGCGGCTCGCCGTGCGATGACCCGTCACATCAAGCGTGGCGGCCGTATCTGGATTCGTATTTTCCCGGACAAGCCGATCAGCTCCAAGCCCGCCGAAGTCCGTATGGGTAACGGTAAGGGTAGTACGGAATACTACGTGGCTGAAATTCAGCCTGGCAAGATGCTGTATGAAATGGATGGCGTTGCAGAAGAGCTCGCTCGCGAAGCCTTCCGTTTGGCCGCAGCCAAGTTGCCGATCCCGACTGTGTTTGTGACTAGACAGGTAGGTCAGTAATGAAAGCGTCCGAACTGAGAGCAAAGACTGATGCCGAGCTGAAGGTGGAACTGCTGAGCCTGCTGAAGGCACAGTTCGCGCTGCGCATGCAGCACGCCACCCAACAGCTTGCCAAGAGCAGTGAGCTGAAGAAAGTGCGTCGCGACATCGCGCGTGTTCGCACCGTTCTGAAAGAAAAGGCGGCTTGATATGAGCGAAACCAAAGTCGTACGTACGCTGACCGGTAAAGTGGTTAGCGACAAGATGGATAAGACTGTAACCGTACTGGTCGAGCGCAAGGTTAAGCACCCGATCTACGGTAAAATTATCCGCCGTTCCAAGAAGTTCCACGCACACGACGAGAACAACGAGTTCCGTGCCGGTGATACCGTTGTCATCAGCGAGTCCCGTCCGCTCTCGAAGAGCAAGTCGTGGGTTGTGACTGCCCTGGTCGAGAAAGCTCGCCAGGTGTAACGCTTGCAGAGGGGCTCGCCCCTCTGTATAATGGCCACTTCCCTGTCCATTCGGGCAGGGGTCGCCCTTTACGGGGTCCAAAACTGGCCGTTTGATACGCCGCAGATTTTTCTGTGGCGTTTCGTCTAACTGAATGCCGAAAAGCCGGCTGAAGGTTGACGAAAGTGACGGGTTAAGTTGGATAGAAAGGTAATCAAATGATCCAAATGCAGACCATGCTTGAGGTCGCTGACAACACCGGTGCGCGCTCTGTTATGTGCATCAAGGTGCTGGGCGGTTCCAAGCGTCGCTATGCAAGTGTTGGCGATATCATCAAGGTGAGCATCAAGGATGCTGCTCCCCGTGGTCGCGTCAAGAAAGGCGATGTGTACAGCGCTGTCGTGGTTCGCACGGCCAAGGGTGTACGTCGTCCGGACGGCTCGCTGATCAAGTTCGATGGCAACGCCGCCGTACTGCTGAACAACAAACTTGAGCCGATCGGCACTCGTATCTTCGGGCCGGTAACGCGTGAACTGCGTACCGAGCGCTTCATGAAGATCGTTTCGCTCGCTCCAGAAGTGCTGTAAGGAGGACGCATGCGCAAAATTCGTAAGGGTGATGAAGTCGTAGTAATCACCGGCAAGGACAAGGGTAAGCGCGGCACCGTTCTTCGTGTTCTGGACGAGAAGGTCGTTGTCGAAGGCGTGAATGTTGCTAAGAAGCATCAGAAACCGAATCCGGTTCGTGGTGTGGCTGGTGGCATCGTTGAAAAGACCATGCCGGTTGATGTGTCCAATGTGGCCATCTTTAACCCGGCTAGCCAGAAGGCTGATCGCGTAGGCTTCAAGACTCTTGAAGACGGCCGCAAGGTGCGCGTATTCAAGTCCAATGGCGAAGTTATCGGGGCCTAAGGAGTCAACATGGCACGTTTCTACGATTTTTACAAAGAAAGCGTAGTGCCTGAGCTGGTAAAACAGTTCGGCTACAAGTCGATCATGGAGGTTCCCCGCATCGAGAAAGTCACCCTGAACATGGGTGTAGGCGAAGCGGTGGCCGACAAGAAGGTGATGGAGCACGCCGTAGGCGACCTCGAGAAAATCGCAGGTCAGAAGGCTGTTGTGACCACGGCGCGTAAATCGATCGCCGGCTTCAAGATCCGCGACGCTTATCCGATTGGCTGCAAGGTAACGCTGCGCCGTGAGCGCATGTACGAATTCCTTGATCGCCTGGTGACCATCGCGCTGCCGCGTGTGCGTGACTTCCGTGGCGTGTCCGGCAAGTCTTTCGACGGCCGAGGCAACTACAACATGGGCGTTCGCGAACAGATCATCTTCCCGGAAATCGAGTACGACAAGATCGATGCGCTGCGTGGGATGAACATCACCATTACCACCACGGCGAAGACTGACGAAGAAGCCCGCGCACTGCTGGCTGCGTTCAAGTTCCCGTTCAAGGGTTAAGCACATGGCAACACTTGCACTGATTAACCGTGAAGAGAAGCGCGCCAAGCTGGTCGCCAAGTTCGCCAGCAAGCGTGAACAGCTCCTCGAAATCATCAACAACCAGAGCCTCTCGGAAGAAGAGCGTTTCGCTGCACGCCTGAAACTTCAGCAACTGCCGCGCAACGCCAGCCCGGTTCGCCAGCGTCGTCGCTGTGCTGTTACCGGTCGTCCGCGTGGCGTCTTCCGTAAATTCGGTCTGGGTCGCAACAAACTTCGTGAAATCGCCATGAAAGGCGAGATCCCGGGCGTTGTGAAGGCCAGCTGGTAATAGGAGATACAGAATGAGCATGCATGATCCTATTTCCGATATGTTGACCCGCATCCGCAACGCTCAGCGTGCTTCCAAGGCTGCCGTATCCATGCCTTGCTCCAAGCTGAAGGTTGCACTGGCCCAGGTGCTGAAGGATGAAGGTTATATCGAAGACTTCGCCGTAGCCGGCGAAGAGAAAAAGCCCGTCCTGGATATCCAGCTCAAGTATTATGCCGGTCGTCCGGTTATTGATCGCATTGAGCGCGTATCCCGTCCTGGCCTGCGTGTTTACAAAGGCTCCACCGAGATTCCGAAAGTCATGAACGGTCTGGGTGTTGCAATTGTATCCACCTCCAAAGGTCTGATGACTGATCGCAAGGCCCGCGCAGCCGGTATCGGCGGCGAGCTTCTCTGCATCGTGGCGTAAGGAGAGGGTTGAATGTCTCGCGTAGCAAAGAATCCCGTAGCGATCCCGGCCGGTGTTGAAGTCAAGTTCAACGCCACCGAGGTGAGCGTCAAGGGCGCTCTTGGTACCCTCAGCACCGCTTTGTGCGGTGAGGTTGAAGTGAAACTGGATAACAACCAGCTGACCTTCGCGGCCAAGAACGACAGCAAGTTCGCTCGTGCCATGTCTGGCACGTTGCGCGCCCTGCTCAACAACATGGTGAATGGTGTCAGCAAAGGCTTCGAGAAGAAGCTGACCCTGGTCGGCGTGGGCTATCGTGCCCAGGCTCAGGGTGATGCCGTCAACCTGTCTCTTGGTTTCTCGCACCCGGTTTCCCACAAGATGCCGGCCGGTGTGAAAGTGGAAACCCCGACTCAGACCGAGATCCTGATCAAGGGCGCTGACAAGCAGCTCGTTGGTCAAGTCGCTGCCGAAATCCGTGCCTACCGCTCCCCGGAGCCGTACAAGGGCAAGGGCGTACGCTATGCCGACGAGGTCGTGGTTCTGAAAGAGACCAAGAAGAAGTAATTGAGGCCCTGACATGGACAAGAAACAAGCTCGACTCCGCCGTGCACGCAAAACCCGTGCCCGGATTGCGGAGCTCAAGATGGTGCGCCTTTCTGTATACCGCACCAACTGCCACATTTACGCTCAGATCATTGATGAGACTGGTAGTCGTGTGCTGGCCAGCGCTTCCACTCTGGAAGCCGAAGTGCGCTCTGATCTTTCCAATGGTGGCAACCAGGCCGCTGCAGCCGTAGTCGGCAAGCGGATTGCCGAGAAAGCTAAGGCAGCTGGCATCGAAAAAGTCGCTTTTGACCGCTCTGGTTTCCAATACCACGGCCGTATCAAAGCGCTGGCCGATGCAGCTCGCGAAAGCGGCCTCGTATTCTAATTCGGAGTGAAGAATGGCTAAGCACGAAATGGAAGATCGTGGCGACGGTCTGATCGAGAAAATGATCGGCGTCAACCGCGTCACCAAAGTGGTGAAGGGCGGCCGTATCATGGCTTTCTCCGCTCTCACCGTAGTTGGTGATGGCGATGGCGGTATCGGCATGGGTAAGGGCCGTTCCAAGGAAGTGCCGGTTGCAGTGCAAAAGGCAATGGAATCGGCTCGCCGCAACATGGTGAAGATTCCCCTGAAGAACGGTACCCTGCATCACACCGTAATTGGTAAGCACGGTGCTACCACCGTGTTCATGCAGCCTGCCAAAGAAGGTACCGGTGTAAAGGCCGGTGGCCCGATGCGCGCGATCTTCGACGCGATGGGGGTTCGTAACGTGTCCGCCAAGGTGCACGGTTCGACCAACCCGTACAACGTCGTACGCGCAACCCTGGACGGTCTGAACAAGATCTTCGTTCCTTCGCAGATCGCCGCCAAGCGTGGCCTGACTGTCGAGGAAATCCTGGGGGTGGAGCATGAGTAACGCCAAGACTGTCAAGGTGACTCTGGTGAAGAGCCTGATCGGTCGCCTGGAATCCCACAAGGCCTGCGCTCGTGGTCTGGGTCTGAAGAAGATCAACCAGACTGTCGAAGTGCTCGATACGCCTGAAAACCGTGGCATGATCAACAAGATCAGCTACTTGTTGAAAAGCGAGGGCTAAGCGATGTTGCTGAATACCATTAAGCCGGGCGCGGGCGCGAAACACGCCAAGCGTCGCGTTGGTCGTGGCATCGGTAGCGGTCTGGGCAAGACTGCTGGTCGTGGTCACAAGGGCCAGAAGAGCCGCGCAGGTGGCTTCCACAAGGTCGGTTTCGAAGGCGGTCAGATGCCGCTGCAGCGCCGCCTGCCGAAGCGTGGCTTCAAGTCCCTGTCCGCCGGCAAGACTGCCGAGGTTCGTCTGTCCGAACTGAATCAGTTGCCGGTTGATGAAATTGATTTGCTCGCCCTCAAGCAAGCCGGCATCGTTGCCACCCAGGCCCTGGTGGCCAAGGTGGTGCTGTCTGGCAAGGTTGAGCGTGCTCTGAAGTTGCGTGGCGTGGCCGTGACGGCCGGCGCTCGCGCTGCTATCGAAGCCGCTGGCGGCAGTATCATTGAATAAGGCGCACGTACGTGGCGAATACTTCTCTAGTCTCTAATGGCAACAAGTTTGCCGATCTGAAGCGGCGCGTGCTGTTCCTGATCGGTGCACTGATCGTTTACCGCATTGGTGCGCATATACCTGTACCCGGTATCAACCCTGCCGAACTAGCGAAGTTGTTCCACACGTCGCAAACGGGCCTCCTCGACATGTTCAACATGTTCTCGGGCGGGGCCCTTTCCAGATTTACGGTATTTGCCATTGGCATTATGCCGTACATCTCGGCCTCTATTATTCTGCAGTTGGGATCGGAAATCGTTCCGATGCTCAAGGAGCTTAAGAAAGAGGGCGACGCTGGACGTCGTAAGATAACCCAGTACACACGTTACGCGACTGTTTTGCTGGCGACTTTCCAAAGTTTCGGCATTGCAGTGATGCTTTATAAGCAGCCTAACCTGGTGGTGACTCCTCAGTGGGAGTTTTACCTGACGACTGTGGTTACGCTGGTAACCGGCACCATGTTCCTGATGTGGCTTGGTGAGCAGATGACTGAGCGCGGTATCGGCAACGGTATTTCGCTGATCATCTGTGCCGGTATTGCCGCCGGTGTACCTGCCGCCATCGGTAAAACACTGACCCTGACCAGTCAGGGTTCGTTGCCTATCCTGTTTGCCATTGTGTTGTTTGCATCGGTGATTCTGGTGACTTACCTGGTCGTGTTCGCCGAACGCGGTCAACGTAAGGTGCTGGTGAACTATGCCAAACGACAGGTTGGCAATCGCGTCATGCAGGGCCAGAGCACGCATATGCCGCTCAAGCTCAACATGGCAGGGGTGATTCCGCCGATCTTTGCTTCCAGCATTATCCTGTTCCCGGCTACCGTCATCGGCTGGTTCGGCAACACGGAAGGCATGGGCTGGCTGAAGTCCGTTGCAGACAAACTGCATCCGGGCCAGCCGATCTATGTTCTGCTGTATGCAACGGCGATCATTTTCTTCTGTTATTTCTACACGGCCTTGGTGTTCAACCCCAAGGAGACGGCAGACAACTTGAAGAAAAGTGGTGCCTTCATCCCGGGGATTCGTCCAGGTGAGCAGACTTCGCGTTACATCGAGAAGATCATTCTGCGGCTGACGTTGATCGGTGCGATCTATATCACGTTGGTTTGCCTGTTGCCTGAGTTCCTGATCCTGAAGTGGAATGTTCCGTTCTACTTTGGTGGGACCTCGCTGTTGATCATCGTCGTTGTGACGATGGACTTCATGGCTCAGGTTCAATCCTACATTTTGTCGCACCAGTATGAGAGTTTGCTGAAGAAAGCTAATTTCAAAGGCAATGCTCTTACCCGCTGATATACGAGTTCACACTGGGTTATATGGCTAAGGAAGATACCATTCAGATGCAGGGCGAGGTCCTGGAGACGTTGCCGAACGCAACCTTCAGGGTCCAGCTTGAGAATGGACACGTAGTGCTCGGGCATATTTCCGGGAAGATGCGGATGCACTACATCCGCATCCTTCCTGGCGATAAGGTCACGGTGGAGTTGACTCCCTATGATCTGTCCCGTGCCCGAATTGTGTTCCGTGCAAAATAATGCACTCGCTCTTTTTAGAGATTGAAAGGAACTGACATGCGAGTTCAGCCTTCGGTAAAGAAAATTTGCCGTAACTGTAAAATTATCCGTCGCAACCGTGTTGTTCGCGTGATCTGCACGGATCCCCGTCACAAGCAAAAACAAGGCTAATATTTGTTAGCCTGCGTTTTGCGTGATACAATCGCAAGCTTTTCAAGGTCTTAAGGCTTAAGGAAAGAGTATGGCCCGTATTGCAGGGGTAAACATCCCCAACCATGCGCATGCCGTTATCGGCCTGCAGGCTATTTACGGCATCGGTCAAACTCGTGCTCAGCAAATTTGCGCTGCAGCAGGTGTTGTTACCTCCACGAAAGTGAAGGATCTGACCGACGCCGAAATGGACAAACTGCGTGAAGAAGTAGCCAAGTTCACCGTTGAAGGTGATCTGCGCCGCGAAATCACCATGAGCATCAAGCGTCTGATGGACATGGGCTCTTACCGTGGCATGCGCCATCGTCGTGGCCTGCCGTGCCGCGGCCAGCGTACTCGCACCAATGCTCGTACCCGCAAAGGTCCGCGCAAGGCGATCGCCGGCAAGAAGTAATCTTAAGGAACACAGATAATGGCTAAAGCAAACACAGCTGTCCGTGTACGCAAAAAAGTGCGCAAGTCTGTTAGCGAAGGTATCGTGCACGTGCACGCTTCGTTCAACAACACGATCATCACTATCACCGACCGTCAAGGCAATGCTTTGTCTTGGGCTACCTCTGGCGGCGCTGGTTTTAAGGGCTCGCGCAAGAGTACACCCTTTGCTGCTCAGGTAGCAGCGGAGCACGCTGGTAAAGTTGCCCAAGAATACGGTGTGAAGAACCTCGAAGTTCGTATCAAAGGCCCGGGCCCGGGTCGTGAATCTGCCGTTCGCGCGCTCAACGCGCTGGGTTTCAAGATCACCAGCATCTCCGACGTGACGCCGGTGCCGCACAACGGCTGCCGTCCGCCCAAGAAACGTCGTATTTAATTCGGAGAGTGTGAGAACATGGCACGTTATATTGGCCCGAAATGTAAACTCGCGCGTCGCGAAGGTACCGACCTGTTCCTGAAGAGCGCGCGTCGTGCACTGGATTCCAAGTGCAAACTGGACAGCATTCCTGGTCAGCATGGCGCTCGCAAGAGCCGTCTGTCTGATTATGGCGTCCAACTGCGTGAAAAGCAGAAGATCCGCCGCATTTACGGCGTGCTCGAGCGCCAGTTCCGCAACTATTTCGCCGAAGCTTCGCGCCTGAAGGGCTCGACCGGCGAAAACCTGCTGAAACTGCTGGAATCCCGCCTCGACAACGTCGTATACCGCATGGGCTTTGGCTCCACCCGCGCCGAAGCGCGTCAGCTGGTGAGCCACAAGGCCATCGTGGTGAACGGTCAAGTTGTGAACATCCCGTCCTTCCAGGTGAAGGCTGGTGATGTTGTTGCCATCCGCGAAAAAGCCAAGAAACAGGCCCGTATCGTTGAAGGCCTGGCTCTGGCCGAGCAGGGTGGTTTCCCGTCTTGGGTTTCTGTTGACCCCAAGAAGATGGAAGGTGTTTTCAAGTCGGCTCCGGAGCGTTCCGAACTGGCTGGCGATATCAACGAACAGCTCGTTGTGGAATTCTACTCCAAGTAATCGCTAGCTCTAGGGAATGACTATGCAAAACAGCGCTTCGGAATTTCTTAAACCGCGACTCATCGATGTGCAGCCGGTTTCGGCTACTCACGCGCGTGTATCGATGGAGCCGTTTGAACGCGGTTATGCCCATACTCTGGGTAATGCCCTGCGTCGCATTCTGCTCTCTTCGATGCCGGGTTTTGCACCGACCGAAGTCACTATCGCTGGCGTTTTGCATGAGTATTCCGCTCTTGATGGCGTTCGCGAGGATGTCGTTGACATCCTCTTGAACCTCAAGGGCGTGGTGCTTAAGCTGCATGGTCGTGACAGCGTCGTTCTTACCCTCAAGAAAGAGGGTGAGGGCGCTGTTCTGGCTGGCGATATCGAGTTGCCGCACGATGTTGAGGTGATCAATCCGGATCATGTCATCTGCCATCTGGCAGCTGGCGGCAAGATCGATCTGGAAGTGAAGGTCGAGAAGGGTCGTGGTTACCAGCCGGTTAGCGTTCGCGTTAACCAGGACGATAACCGCGCCATCGGTACCATTCAACTGGATGCTTCCTTCTCTCCGGTTCGCCGGGTGAGCTTTGGTGTGGAAAGCGCCCGCGTTGAGCAGCGTACTGACCTGGATCGCCTGGTGCTCGATATCGAGACCAACGGTGTGATCGAACCTGAGCAAGCCGTGCGTAACGCCGCGCGCATCCTGATGGATCAGCTGTCGATTTTTGCTGATCTGCAAGGTACTGCGGTTGAAGAAGTCGTTGAAAAGGCGCCGCCGATCGATCCGATCCTGCTGCGTCCGGTCGACGATCTTGAACTGACGGTTCGTTCGGCTAACTGCCTGAAGGCCGAGAACATTTACTACATCGGTGACCTGATTCAGCGTACCGAGACCGAGCTTCTGAAGACCCCGAACCTCGGCCGCAAGTCCCTGAATGAGATCAAGGAAGTTCTCGCGTCCAAAGGCCTGACTCTCGGCATGAAGCTGGAAAACTGGCCGCCGGCAGGGCTGGAAAAACCGTAAGGTTTGAGATTAAAGGACATTAACAATGCGTCATCGTTATAGCAATCGTAAACTGAACCGCACGACTAGCCACCGTCTGGCTATGCTGCGCAACATGGCTAACTCGCTGCTGCGTCACGAAGTCATCGTGACCACGCTGCCGAAGGCCAAGGAATTGCGTCGTGTGGCTGAGCCGCTGATCACGCTGGGCAAGAAGCCGTCGCTGGCAAACCGCCGCTTGGCTTTCGACCGCACGCGTGACCGCGACATCGTGGTAAAACTCTTCGACGTACTGGGTCCGCGCTACACCGCCCGCAATGGCGGTTATGTTCGCATCCTGAAGTACGGCTTCCGCAACGGCGACAACGCTCCGATGGCTCTGGTTGAGCTGCTGGACCGTCCGGAAGATGCGGTAGCAGTGGAAGAAGAAGCCGAGTAACCTTCGGGTGCTCTGAATAAAAAAGCCAGCGTAAGCTGGCTTTTTTATTTTCCTCTTCGCGAAGGCTAGAAAATGGATAGCCCGGTGCGGGTGGTGAAACGGTCGAGCGCTTCCAGTCCGATCAGCGAATTGCCTTGGCTGTCCAGCGCCGGGCTCCACACCGCCATGCTCAGCTTGCCGGGGATGACCGCCAGGATGCCTCCCCCCACGCCGCTTTTGCATGGTAGTCCGACCCGGTAGGCGAATTCACCGGCGGCGTCGTAGGTGCCGCAGGTGAGCATGATGGCGTTGACCTGCTTGGCCTGGCTGCGGCTCAGGCGCTGCTGGCCGCTGACCGGGGAGAGACCGTGGTTGGCGAGGTAGAGGCCGGCGCGGGCGAGTTCGGCGCAGCTCATGGTGATGCTGCAGCTGTGGAAGTAGCTGTCTAGGGTGCGCTCTACCGGATTGACCATGTTGCCGTAGCTTTTCATGAAGTGCGCCAGTGCGGCATTACGGTCGCCGTGCTGTTGCTCGGATTGCGCCACCTCGAGATCGAAGGCGAGGTCGTCGGCGCCGCTTTCCTGGCGCAAGAAATCCAGCAGCACCGCCTTGGCTTCGCCGTACAGCGAGTTGGCGAGATCAGTCACCACCAGCGCACCGGCGTTGATGAAAGGATTGCGGGGAATGCCGTTCTCGTTTTCCAGCTGGATCAGCGAGTTGAAGGGGTTGCCTGACGGTTCCTTGCCAACGCGGGTCCACAAGTTGTCGCCAAGACGTCCCAGCACCAGCGACAGCATGAATACCTTGGACAGGCTCTGAATCGAGAACCGGGTGTCGGCCTGGCCGGTGGAGTATTGCTGGCCGTCGAGCGTGGCGATGCTGATGGCGAACTGCTGTGGGTTGATCTTGGCCAGGGCGGGGATGTAGTTCGCCACCTTGCCCAGTCCGAAATAGGGGACGATGTCCTGCGCTATTTCATCGAGGAGGGTCTGATAATCCATGTGTCTTGTGTTGTCAGGGTGTGTTGTCGTTGGCGGCCCTGTGGCGGGCTCTTGTCGGCCCCCTCTCTGGAGTTGCCGTCAGAAAGTATAGCGTAGCTCAAGCACCTCGAAGGGGTCGCCCAGCTGCAGGATCCCTTCGTTGCGGGGTACCAGGTTGACGCCGAAGCAGATGCCCTCGGGCAGCTGGCGAGTCTTGATCAGGGTGGCAAGGGGCTCGCCGTCTGGCGACGGCATGCCGTTGTCAGGATTGACCGTGGTCAGGGTGCAGCGGGTGCAGGGTTTGGCGACGTCGAAGATCACCGCGCCGATGCGTACCACCTTCCAGTCGTCTTCTTCGTAGGGCGTGGCACCGCTGACAACCAGGTTGGGGCGGAAGTGGCGCTGGGTGACCGGCTGGGGCAACTGGGTGTTGAGTTCGTCGAGCGAGCTCTGGTTGACCAGCAGGTAGGGGTAACCATCGGCAAAGGACAGGCCGTGTTCGCTGGTCTTCTGCTTGCGATGGGAGTGGCGCCCCAGCCACAACAGGCGGCAGGGAATACCGAGGTAGCGGCTGAACCAGGCGTCGGTCCGCGGCGAGCCATGATAGGCGGTGAAATGGTCTTTCCAGACGCTGGTAGCGCTGGGGGTGTCGAATTCGGTGGCGAGCGCGGCGACGGGGGCCATGTCCGGGGCCTGGAACAGGATGGCGCCGGGAATCGGCGTGCAGCGGATCGTGAGCAGTTGGGGATAGTCGCGTGCGGTAATGAAGCGCCCGGCCTCATCGGTCAGCAGCCACTCACGGTCGTGCAGCAAGCCCTGCCACGAGGCAAACGCCCGGGTGTACGGAATGCCGCGGGCGGATTTGAGGGGGTGGACGTACATGCTGGCCAGTTGCACGGATCTGCTCCTTAGGAATGTGCGTTGCTGCGGGGTGAATGGGGCCTGCCTGGCGTGCTCGGCTGCGGTGATGCCGGGCGTGGGTTGGCCATGGCCTGGCTGCTGTGTGGGCATCGGTCCGGTTTGGCCGCTTTCTTGCGATAGGGTTGTCGCGTCTCGCCGGATGACGTCATGGCGTTGGCTTCATGGCGCTTGGCCCGACCGGGCGGGTGCTGCCTGCGAGGTTAGCAGGCCGGAGCGCGCTCGGGTAGCGTGAGCGGCATCCAGGCGGTACCGGCAGGTACCAGGCGGCTCAAGAATCCTCCTGCCAGGCCGATCAAGAAGGGGAGGTGACGCTCTGGCGCCTCGTGGCCGGCTGTCCCTGATCCGGCTCCAGGTGGCTGACGAGTAGGGTACTAGGGTTTTTCCTGAGAGCCTATGCTGAAGGCTTAGTAGTATCCTGAGGGGGGCTGACTGCTGCCAGGCAGCCTCCGATGTACCCGGCGGCCAGGGTTGGCCGAAGCCGTGTGCCGGCATAACCAGGGGAGAACAATGAAACAAGCAAATCATGGCTGGAGTCTGCGGGCAAGGTTGCTGGGGCTGCTGGGCCTGGTGGCCGTGCTGGTCTGTGTGCAGGGTGGCTGGAGCCTGCTCAGTGAGCGTGACAGCCTGCTGCAGGATCGCAAGGACAAGGTGCGCAATCTGGTCGAGGCGACGGTGGCGGTGGTGGCCAACTACGAGCAGAAGGCTGCCAGCGGGGCGCTGAGCGAAGCGCAGGCCAAGGCGTTGGCGGCGGCGGCGCTCAATGCCATTCGCTACGATGGCAAGGAGTACTTCTTCGCTTACGACCAGAATATGGTGTACGTGGCGCATGGCGCGCGCCCCGACAAGATCGGCCAGAGCGCCCACGGCATGAAAACGCCGGAAGGCGTCGACCTGGCAGCGCTGTTTCTGAAAACCGTGCAGGAGGGGCAGGGCAAGGGTTTTGCGCCTTACGTCTGGGACAAGCCGGGCTCCACGACGCCGCAGCCGAAGATATCGTACCTGACGGTCACGCCGGGCTGGCACTGGATGATCGGCACCGGGCTGTACCTGGACGATCTCGACGCGGCCTTCCAGCGGGCGCTGCTGGGCCTGGTGTTGCGGGTCGGCGTGGTGCTGGCGTTGCTGCTCGGGGGCGGGTTGCTGCTGGTGCGCAGCGTGCTGCGTCAGCTCGGCGGCGAGCCGGCGGCGACCGCCGCCATCGTGCGCCGTATTGCCGACGGCCAGCTGGATGCCTCGATTGCGCTCGTTCCGGGCGACCGCGACAGCCTGCTGGCGGCGGTGGCCGACATGCAGTCGCAGTTGCGCCAGCTGGTGCAGCGGATTGCGGAAGGGGCCAATACCATGTCCGGCATGAGCTCCCGGATCGCCGGTAACGCCGAGTCGGTGGCGCAGTCTTCGGGGCAGCAGAGCGGTGCCGCGACGTCGATGGCGGCTTCGGTGCAGCAGATGACGGTGAGCATCAACCAGATTGCCGAGCATGCCCAGGACGCGCGCCAGCTATCGCAGGCTTCCGGCACGCTGTCGCGCGAGGGCGGGGAGGTGATCGCCAGCGCGGTGGGCGAGATGCAGCGCATCAACGAGTCGGTGGATCAGGCTGCGTCGAGCATCGGCGAGCTGGCCCAGAAGACCCAGACCATCTCCAGCATCATGCAGGTGATCAAGGATATTGCCGATCAGACCAATCTGCTGGCGCTCAACGCGGCGATCGAGGCCGCGCGTGCCGGGGAGAGCGGACGCGGTTTTGCCGTCGTGGCCGACGAGGTGCGCAAGCTGTCGGAGCGTACCGCCCAGGCTACCCAGGAAATTGCCGGCATGATCGATGAAATTCGTCTGACTTCGGATGCTTCGCACAGCACCATGGCCGAGGCGGTACAGCGCGTGAAGAGCGGGTTGCAGCTGGCGGAGCAGGGCGGTGAGGCGATTGCGCGCATCCGCGACAGCGCCCAGCAGGTGGTGCTGGTGGTGAACGATATCTCGCACTCGCTGAAGGAGCAGAGCGAGGCGAGTCAGGGGATTGCCCGCCACGTCGACGATATCGCGCAGAGCGCGGCGGTCAATGCCGACGCCTCGCTGGCGGCGTCGCATGCGATCGAGGACTTGCATGCGCTGGCCGATACCCTGCGCGACCAGGTGGCGCGGTTCCGCTGGTAAGCGCGCTAGTCGCTGCAAGTAGGCCCGGCCACTGCCGGGCCTTTTTCATGCCTGTGGCCCGCGCTGGCGACGCCCGATCAGGATGGCCAGCGTCAGCAGCAGGGCGGCCAGCAGCAGGACCGGGCGGTTGCCGTACTGCATGTAGGGGGTCAGTCCACTGCGTCCCTGTACCATGCCGGACAGCACCTGGCGCGTGAACGGGGCGGCAATCGAGCCGATTTCGCCATCGGCGTGGATGATCGCGGTCATGCCGGTGTTGGTGGCGCGCAGCATCGGCCGCCCGGTTTCCAGCGCCCGCGTCTGCGATAGCTGAAGATGCTGGCTGGCGGCGTCGCTCTGGCCGAACCAGGCCAGGTTGCTGACGTTGGCGAGCAGGGTGGCCTTGGCGGCCGGGCCGATCAGCTCCTCGCCGAAGCTGTCTTCGTAGCAGACGTTGAACGCCACCTGCTGGCCGGCCATGGCGATCGGCGGCTGGTCGGCGCCGCCGCGGCTGAAGCCGGAGAGTGGCATGTTCATGAAGCGGTAAATCCAGCTGGTGATGCCTGGCAGCGGGATGAACTCGCCGAACGGCACCAGATGGTTCTTGGCGTAGTACGGCAGCCCCGGCGTGGTCGGGGCGATGACGGCGTTGAGGTAGCCGCGGCCGTCGTCGGTGCGGCGCGGCACGCCGAAGGCCAGGGCCATCTGGTTGCGCTCGGCGGTGGCCGCGAGCAGGCCGAGGAAGCCGGGGGGCAGTTCGTCGAGGAACACGGGCAGGGCGGTTTCCGGCAGGATCATCAGGTCGGCGCGGCTGTTGGCAACCTGGCGATAGTAACTGGTGAGGGTGTATTCGTAGATCGCCGGATCCCACTTCAGGCTCTGCGGGATGTTGCCCTGGGCCAGCGCCACGCGCAGCGGTTTGCCCACGGGCCGGGTCCACTCGATCGCCTTGAGTTGCTGGCCGCCGGCCCAGCTCGCGGCGATCGTCAGCAGCAGCGCCAGGCGCCAGCGGTTGGCGAGGCGGGGCAGCACGATCAGGGCGCCGGCGCTGAACGCCACCAGCAGGGTGACGCCGTAGACGCCGGACACGGCGGCGTAGCCCGCCAGCGGGCTCTCGGTAATCTGGGAGTAGCCGGCGGTGCCCCAGGGGAAGCCGGTGAGCATCCAGCCGCGCAGCCATTCGGCCAGGGTCCAAAGAGCCGGGAACAGCACCAGCCAGCGCATGGCGGGGCGGCGGTCGATGCGGCAGGCGAGCCACAGCGCGAGGCCGGGGTAGAGCGCGAGGTAGGCCGGCAGCAGCGCCGTCATCGGCGCGGCGAGCCAGAACGGCATGCCGGCGATGTCGTGCAGGCTGTAGTAGATCCAGTGGAAGTTGGCGGTGTAGGCGGCGACGCCCCAGCTGTAGCCGAGCCAGAAGGCGCGCTGGGGACGGCGTTGGGCCAGTTCGGCGAGCGCCGCTAGGGCGAGCGGCATCAGCCAGAACAGGCGGTAGGGGGCGAAGGCGAACAGCGTGGCGGCGCCGGCGAGCGCGGCCACGAGCAGGAGCAGTAAGGTGCGCATGGGTCAGGGTGTGAGCGGCTGGTCCTGGGTTTGCAGGCGTTCGACCAGCAGGGTGTGTAGACGACGGCCGTCGGTGCGGATCACGGTGAAGCGCAGGTCGTCGCTTTGCACCGTTTCGCCACGCTTGGGCAGATGGCCGAACAGCGAGATCACCAGGCCGCCGATGGTATCGACGTCGTTGTCGGCAAAGCCGGTATCGAAGTAGTGGTTGAAGTCGGCGATCTCGGTCAGCGCCTTGACGCGGTAGCGCTGGCCGCGCACCGGGATGATGTTGTCGGCGCTGTCGTCGTTGTCGTATTCGTCCTCGATGTCGCCGACGATCTGCTCGATGACGTCCTCGATGGTGACGAGGCCGGCGACGCCGCCGTATTCGTCGACCACGATGGCCATGTGGTTGCGCGTGGTGCGGAAGTCGCGCAGCAGCAGGTTGAGCGGCTTGGATTCCGGGACGAACACCGCCTGGCGCAGGATGTCGACCAGCTTGAAGGTGGCGGGCTGGTGGAAGTAGCGCAGCAGGTCCTTGGCGAGCAGGATGCCCTGCACGTCGTCCTTGTCGTCGCCGATCACCGGGAAGCGCGAGTGCCCGGTCTCGATGACGAAGGGCAGCAGCTTCTCCACGGTTTCATCGTACCGGACCACGTCCATCAGGCTGCGCGACACCATGACGTCGCGCACGGTCAGTTCGCTGACCGACAGCACGCCCTCGATCATGCCGAGTGCTTCGGCGTCGAGCAGGTCGCGCTCGAAGGCCGAGTGCAGCAATTCGACCAGTTCCTTGCGGTCTTCCGGCTCACGCAGCAGCAGCGTCGACAGGCGCTCCAGCCAACCGGGTCTGCTCTTGCTGGAATCGTCCATGGTGTCAGGTTTTCTCCGCCGCGTAGGGGTCCGGATATCCTAGCTTGGCGAGAATGGCGGTTTCAAGCGCCTCCATGACCTCGGCCTCGTCGTCGTCTTCGTGGTCGTAGCCCTGCAGGTGCAGCATGCCGTGCACCGTGAGGTGGGCGTAGTGGGCCGCGAGCGGGGTGTCCTGTTCGGCGGCTTCGCGTGCCACCACCGGCACGCACAGCACCAGGTCGCCGAACAAGGGCATGCCGGGGAGGGTTTCGCCTTCGTTGAGGGCGAAGCTCAGCACGTTGGTGGCGTAGTCCTTGCCGCGGTAGTCGCGGTTGAGGGCGCGGCCTTCCTCGCCTTCGACCAGCAGCAGGCTGATCTGCGCTTTCTGCACGTCGGCCTGCAAGGCGGCGCGGGCCCAGCGTTGCAGGTCGGCGGCGCGGGGCAGGTCGGCGGCGTCGCTGCGGATATCCAGCGTCAATTCCAGGCGTTCGGCCAACCTTTGTCGCAGCGGGGTGCGCTTAGCTCTTTTCATCGGACTTGCTTTGCGTGAGTTCTTTCAGTTGATGGGCGTCGTAGGCGTCGACGATTTTCTGCACCAGCGGGTGGCGCACCACGTCGTCGCTCTGGAAGTGATGGAAGTGGATGCCGCGCACGTGGGTCAGGATGCGCTCGACCTCGACCAGGCCGCTTTTCTGGTGGCGCGCCAGGTCGATCTGGGTGATGTCGCCGGTGATCACCGCCTTGGAGCCGAAGCCGATGCGCGTCAGGAACATCTTCATCTGTTCCGGCGTGGTGTTCTGCGCCTCGTCGAGGATGATGAAGGCGCTGTTCAGGGTGCGGCCGCGCATGTAGGCGAGCGGGGCGATCTCGATCAGGTTCTTCTCGAACAGCCGGGTCACCTTGTCGAAGCCCATCAGGTCGTAGAGCGCGTCGTAAAGCGGGCGCAGGTAGGGGTCGACCTTCTGCGCCAGGTCGCCGGGCAAAAAGCCCAGCTTCTCGCCGGCCTCGACCGCCGGGCGCACCAGCACGATGCGCTTGATGGCGTCACGCTCCATGGCGTCCACCGCGCAGGCGACGGCGAGGTAGGTCTTGCCGGTGCCGGCCGGGCCGATGCCGAAGGTGATGTCGTGCTGCTGGATGGCCTTGATGTAGCTGTTCTGGCGCGGCGTGCGGCCGCGCAGGTCGCCACGGCGCGTCGCCAGCACCGGCGCTTCTTCTTCCGGCGTGGCGGCATGCTGGCGAACCTCGACCAGGCCAAGCTGGATGTCGTCGATCGACAGCTCCTGTTTTTCGGCCTGCAGGTAGAAACGGGTCAGTGCGGTGGCGGCATCCGCGGCGCGCGAGCCGCGGATGCGGAAGCCCTCGCCGCGGCGCTGGATCACCACGTCGAGCCCGGTTTCGATCTGCTTGAGGTTTTCGTCGAGCGGGCCGCACAGGCGCGCCAGGCGTTCGTTGTCGATGGGGTTGAAGCTTAGCTGTTCGGTTTGCAAGGGGGATCGGCTCCGCGGCGTTCAGCCGGGCAGGGGCTCGCGCAAGGCGTCGAGGTCTGCCGCGGTCAGGGTCGGAATGAATTCGGTGATGTCGTACTGGGCCAGGCCGGCCCGCGCGAACGGGTCTTCGGCCAACCTTTGTTCCAGCGCGGCCCGTTCACCGCGCGCCAGGATCACGCCGCCGTTGCGCGGCACCTTGCGCCCCGAGGCCAGGAAGGCGCCGTCGGCGTAGCCGCGTTGCAGCCAGGCGACGTGGGCGTCGAGCAGGGCGTCGACGGCGGCGAGCGGGGCGGTGTAGCTGAGGGAGACGATGAACATGGTTGGCCGAAGCGTGAATGGTATGGTTTAAGGATACGCCCGGCATGGGCCGGGCGGAACTCCTTCAGACGGTTTCGGTGGTCACGATTTCGCCCGCCAGCGAGTGCGGGCGCGCCTCGGTGATGCGCACCTCGATCATCTGGTTCAACAGGCGCGGGTTGCCGATGAAGTTGACGACGCGGTTGTTCATGGTGCGTGCCGCCAGCATGTTCGGGTCCTTCTTCGACACCGCTTCGACCAGCACGCGTTGCACCGTGCCGACCATGCTCTGGTTGATGGCGAAGCCCTTGGCCTCGATCACCTCGTTCAAGGCTTCGAGGCGGCGTACCTTCTCTTCGTGCGGCGTGTCGTCCGGCAGGTTGGCGGCCGGGGTGCCGGGGCGCGGGCTGTAGATGAACACGAAGCTGAAGTCGAACTCGAGGTCCTTGACCAGCTTGAGCGTGGCGTTGAAGTCTTCCTCGGTCTCGCCGGGGAAGCCGACGATGAAGTCAGACGACAGGCACAGCTCGGGGCGGATGGCGCGCAGCTTGCGGATGATCGACTTGTATTCCAGCGCGGTGTAGCCGCGCTTCATCGCCATCAGCACGCGGTCGCAGCCGCTTTGCACCGGCAGGTGCAGGTGCGACACGAGCTTGGGCAGCTTGGCGTAGCAGTCGATGATGCGCTGGCTGAATTCGCGCGGGTGGCTGGTGGTGAAGCGGATGCGCTCCACGCCCGGCACTTCGTGCACGTATTCCAGCAGCAGCGCGAAGTCGGCGATCTCGCCGTCGGCCATCAGGCCGCGGTAGGCGTTGACGTTCTGTCCCAGCAGGGTGATTTCCTTGACGCCCTGGGCGGCGAGGCCGGCGATTTCGGTCAGCACGTCGTCGAACGGGCGCGACACTTCCTCGCCGCGGGTGTAGGGCACCACGCAGAACGAGCAGTACTTGGAGCAGCCTTCCATGATCGAGACGAAGGCGGCGCCGCCGTCGACCTTGGCGGGCGGGATGTGGTCGAACTTCTCGATCTCGGGGAAGGAGATGTCGACCTGGGCCGCGCCGCTGTCCTGCTTGGCGCGGATCAGCTCGGGCAGGCGGTGCAGGGTCTGCGGCCCGAACACCACGTCCACGTAGGGCGCGCGCTTGACGATGGTGTCGCCTTCCTGCGACGCCACGCAGCCGCCGACGCCGATGATCAGATCCGGCCTGGCGTCCTTCAGCGGACGGATGCGGCCGAGATCGGAGAACACCTTTTCCTGCGCCTTTTCGCGCACGCTACAGGTGTTGAACAGAATGACGTCGGCCTCTTCGGGGTTGTCCGTCTTGACCATGCCTTCGGCGTCACCGAGCACGTCGACCATCTTGTCGGAGTCGTACTCGTTCATCTGGCAGCCGAAGGTCTTGATATATACCTTCTTCATGGCAACAGCGATTCCAGCTAGGGTTATGGCCGGGCCAGGGTGCGCAGATCGTCGTCCGTCAGTACCCAGATCCGGTTGATGGCGCCTGACATATCGACCGTCACCCCCACGCGCCGGCCCACCAGTCCCGGCAGCTGGCCGGTCAGCAGGAAGCGGTTGTTCTCGTCGAGGATGCGCACGCCGGGCGCCAGCGGATAGGCGGTGCCGGCCGGGATGAAGAGTCCGGTGAGTGCCTGCAGCCAGGAGCGCTCGGCCGCGAAGCTGATCTGTGTGCTGTCGGCGGCGTTGATTTCTCCGATCTGCAGGGTGGCGGGCAGCACGCGGCCGGCCAGGGCGCTCTGGGCGCACAGCAGGGTGACGAGGAGGGCGAGGAGTCGTGTTTTCATAGGCAAATGAACATGTTGCGCGAGTCTACCATAGACTCCCCGGGGGGAGGCGCCGGCCCGTGGCAAAGCGGGGTTTTTCCTGTCGGTCAGGATGGTTGCCGCTCGCGCCGCAACGGCAAGAGCAGCGCGCCGGCGGGCTTGGCCCATTATAATGCCAAGTACATGACGCGCCGGGACCCTGCCGGCGCGTTCCACCCCATCCTTCCCCGACCTGGAGCCCCATGACTCACCAGCGCCAAGCGCTGCGCCTGTCCGGTACGTTCGCCTTGGCGGGCGTGCTGTGGATCGTGCTCAGCGACCGTTTCCTGGCCTCGCTGCCGGTCAGCACGCAGACCCTGATGATGCTGCAGACCTACAAGGGGATGGGCTTCGTCGCGGGTATCTCGCTGCTGCTCTACTACCTGGTGCGGCGTGCCTTGAAGTCGCAGGCACAGCTGTTGGTCCAGCTGCGGCGCAACCAGGCGCTGTTCCAAGAGGCGCAGCTGAGCGCGCAGCTGGGCAGCTGGGAATACGACAGCGCGCGCCGCGAGTTCCTCTGGAGCGGCGCCGCCCGGCAGCTGCTGGGGCTGCCCGCCAGCGAGACGCGCACGGAGCGCGGCACCCTGCTGCAGCGGGTGGCGGCGGGCGATCGCGCGCGGGTCGCGACGGTGCTCGATGCGATGTTGGCCGAAGGCAGCGGCAGCGTCGAGTTCTGCCGTGCCGGCACCGGCGCGGCGCCGGTGTGGCTGCGGCTGCACTATCAGGTGCACCTCGACGAGGAGGCGCCCGGCCTGGTGCTGGGGGTGCTGCAGGACATCAGCGTCCAGAAGGCGCAGGACGACGCCTTGCGCGAGCGCGAGCAGCTGTTTCGCGGCACCTTCGAGCAGGCGGCGGTGGGGATCGCCCACCTCGGGCTCGACGGCCACTGGATCCGCGTCAACCAGCGCTTGTGCGACATCCTCGGCTACTCGCGCGAAGAGCTGCTGCGGCTGACCCTTCAGGACATCACCCATCCCGCCGATCTGGACAGCGATCTGGCGATGACGCGACGCCTGCTCGGTGGCGAGATTCCCAGTTTTTCCATCGAGAAACGCTATCGGCAGCGGGGCGGCCAGCTGGTCTGGGCCAATCTCACCGCGGCGCTGATGCGCGATGAAGGCGGGCGGCCGGAATATTTCATCTTGGTGGTGGAGGACATCTCGGCGCGCAAGCAATCGGAAGAAGCCCAGCAGCTTGCACTGACGGTGTTCGACAGCATGCTCGAGGGCGTGATCATTACCGACCACCATCGCCGCATCCTGGCGGTGAACGCCGCCTTTGGCGAGATCACCCGCTACCCGGTGGAGGCCCTGCTGGGACGGACGCCGCCCTTGTGGCGCACGGCGCACCAGGATGCCGCGTTCTACCGCCGCATCTGGCGGCAGCTGCTCGCGAGCGGGCGCTGGGAGGGGGAGCTCTGGCATCGCAAGCGGGACGGCACGCCGTTTCCGCTGTGGCTGTCGATCAGCTGCGTGCGCGACGAGCAGGGCCGGCCGCGTCAGTACGTCTTCGTGTTCAACGACATCAGCCAGCTCAAGGACAGCCAGGAGCAGCTGGAGCGCCTGGCGCATTACGATCCCCTCACCGGGCTGCCCAATCGTCACCTGGCGCTGGCCCGGCTGGAGCACGCCCTGGAGCGGGCCCGGCGTCATGCCTTCCCGCTCGCGGTGATGTTCATCGATCTCGACCGCTTCAAGACCATCAACGACAGCCTCGGGCATCAGGCGGGCGATGAACTGCTGGTGGCCATCGCGCAGCGCCTGCATCAGCGGCTGCGCCAGGAGGATACGCTGGCGCGCCTGGGGGGCGACGAGTTCCTGGTGGTGATCGAGGAGGCCCCGGTGCAGCAGGTCGCCAGCATTGCGCACGCCTTGCTCAAGGTGGTCGATCAGCCTTTCGGCTTCTCCGGCGGGGGCGAGGCCTACGTCGGCGCCAGCATCGGCATCAGCCTCTACCCCGGCGACGGGCGCAGTGCCAGCGAGCTGATCCGCAACGCCGATGCCGCGATGTACCTGGCCAAGGCCCAGGGCAGCAACGCGTACCGCTTCTACACCGAGTCGCTGACGCGCGCCGCCAACGAGCGACTGAGCATGGAAACCAGCCTGCGCCGGGCGCTGCGGTGCGAGGAGTTCGTGCTGCACTACCAGCCCCTGGTCGAGCTGGCGAGCGGCAGGGTGCTGGGGGCCGAAGTGCTGGTGCGCTGGCAGCCGCCGGGGGAGGCGCTGGTGCCGCCGTCGCGCTTCATTCCGCTGGCCGAGGAGACCGGGTTGATCGTCCCGCTCGGCGACTGGGTGTTGCACGAGGCGTGCCGCCAGGGCAAGGCCTGGCTCGACGCCGGGCTGCCGCTGCTGCTGGCGGTCAACCTCTCGCCGCGGCAGTTCCTGCGTCACGATCTGGTCGGCCAGGTGCGCAAGGCGCTGCAGGGCAGCGGGCTGCCGCCGGCGCAACTGGAACTGGAGCTGACCGAGGGGGCGCTGATGGAACAGGCCGAGCAGGCGGTGAAGACGCTGCATGCGCTCAAGCGCCTCGGGGTGAGCCTGGCCATCGATGACTTCGGCACCGGCTACTCCTCGCTGGCCTACCTCAAGCGTTTTCCGCTCGACAAGCTGAAGATCGATCGCAGCTTCGTGCGCGACCTGCCGCGCGACAGCAGCGATGCCGAGATCGTCACCACCATCATCGCCATGGTGCGCAACCTCAAGCTCGAGGCGTTGGCCGAAGGGGTGGAAACGCCACAGCAGCTGGCGTTCCTGCGCCAGTTGGGGTGCGACAGCGGCCAGGGCTACCTGTTCAGCCCGCCGCTGCCGGCGGAGGCGTTCGAACGCTGGCTGCGCGATGGCCGCGGCGTGATCGCGCCGCCGTCCTGAGGCGGGGAGGGGGCGGCCGGGTGGCGCTAGCGCCGCCCGATGCGGCTCAAGGTCTGCGACGGCGTTTCGTCGAACAGTTTCCGGTAGTCGCTGGAGAAGCGTCCCAGGTGGGTGAAGCCCCAGCTCATGGCGATGCTGGAGATATTGCGGCCGGAGCGGTCCGCCAGGATGTCGCGCCGCACCGCCTCGAGCCGGAATTGCTTGAGATAGGCGATCGGCGCCAGGCCGAAATGGCGCTTGAAGCCCTCGAACAGCTTGAAGCGCGACACGCCCGCCACGCGCTCGATGTCCTCCAGGTTCAAGTCCTCGTGCGCGTTTTCGTGGATGTAGTGCCGGGCGCGCGTCAGATAGTGCGGACAGGACGGCGCCAGCATGCTGGCCAGTTCGTCCGAGTAGTTGTGCGGCTGCGACAGCAGCAGCCCCTTGATCAGGGCGTGCTCCAGGTCGTTCGCCATGTAGAGGTGGCTGAACAGCTTGCCGGTGCGCTCCATCTCGCTCAGCAGGTACTTGACCATGCGCCACCAGGCGGCCTGATCGCCGCTATGGGCATCCATGCCTGCCTGGAAGGTCAGCGGGGCATCGAGCGGGCGTTGCAGCAGGTTTTCCAGCACCTTGCGCAGGGCCGGGCGCGGGATGGCCACCAGGATCTTGCGGCAGTTGCCGGCGATGGTGAGAGCCTGGTTTTCATGCGGCTGCAAGATCAGGCCGTTGTTGCTGTCGGACAGCAACAGGCGCCCTTCCGCCGCCAGTTCCTGCTCGCCCACCAGCGGCAGGCTGATGCTGTAGCAGTTGAGCGGGGTGTCCTCGCGCACGACCACGGTGACGTCGGTGCCGTACTCGACATAACCGAGCGAGGTGGCCATCGAGCGCAGCACGTTGCCGGCGTGGTGAAACTGCAGCCGTTGCGGGCAGCTCACTTCCAGCCCGTGCGGTCCGCAGATGCCGGCCATCCAGTCGCGCGCGCCGTCCAGGTCGTTACGCAGCGCGTGTATGCCAAGACAATCGCACTCGGCTTGCGTTTGCTTCTGTTCGCTCATGGCCACCCTCCGCCTACGCCTAGCATAGGGAATTTGGACGCAATTTCATAGACTTGGGCCGTACCCGCCAGGGCGGGCACGGCCAGGGTGTCAGCGGCTGGTGTTGCTGTCGCTGAACTTCTCGTAGTAGAGGCGGGCGTCTGCCAGGCCCTGCGCGTCCAGCCACTGCTTGATCGCCTCGACCATCGGCGGCGGGCCGCACAGGTACATGTCGAAGGGGCGGGCGGCCAGCCAGCGGCGGTCGAGATGCTCGGGGATCAGCCCGGTCTTGCCCGGCCACTCCGGCGACGGGTTCATCACCACGATCTGGTACGAGAAATCGGCGATGCGCTCGGCGTAGCCCGCCAGCCGTTCCCGCTCGCACAGGTCGCGCGCGTTGCTCACGCCGTAGTAGAGCCGCACCGGCTGGCCACAGCCGCCCTGTTCGGCCAACTCGTCCAGCATGCCGAGGAAGGCCGACAGCCCGGTGCCGCCGGCCACCATCACCAGCGGCCGCTCCACTTGGCGCAGGTAGAAGGCGCCCAGCGGGGCTTCGAACGCGATGGCCTGGCCCGGCTGGCAGCGCTCGCGCAGGTAGTCGCTCATCGCGCCGTTGGGCAAGAGGCGGATCAGGAACTGCAGTTGGTTGCGCGGGTTGGGGCGGTTGGCGAACGAGTACGAGCGCCAAGCGCCGCTGCCCGGCACCTGCAGGCGCGCGTACTGGCCGGGCAGGAAGTCCAATTGCTGCGGGTAGGCGCTGGCGTCCAGGTGCAGGATCGCGGTGGTCTCGGACACCTGCCGTACCCCGCTCACGTTGGCCGAAAGCAGGCGGGTGCCGCCGGCGTGGCACAGGCTGGAGTTGAAATCGAAGTAGAACGAGGCGTCCGACTGCACCCGCGTCTGGCAGGTCAGCACCTTGCGGGCGGCGAGATCCGCCGCCGACAGGGTCTCCTCATCAACATAGTCCTGGCTGTAGCGGCCCGCTTCGCAGCGGCCCTGGCAGGTGCCGCACACGCCTTCGCGGCAGTCGAGCGGGATGTTCACCCCGTTGCGCAGCGCGGCGTCGAGCAGGACCTCGTTGGGGCGGACGTCGAAGAACAGCGTCTTGCCGTCGGCAAAACTGAAGGCGACTTTGTGGCTCATGGCACGGTCCTCCCGCTTACAGATGGTAGAAATCCAGCACCGCGTTGATGGTGTCGTTGAGCAGCAGCACGTGTTTCCGCACGATCTTCCAGCTCTCACCCGCGGGGCGCAGCCGGTAGGTGACGCGGCCGAAGAAGTGCTCGGCGACGCCGTGGCGGCTATAGAAGGTAGTCCAGTTGGCCTTGACCTCGAGCTGCCCGTCCGGGCGCTCGTCGATACGCACGTTGCTGATCTGGTGCAGGGTGCGCGGCAGCGGCGTGGAGGCGGCCGACTTGCCGGTACGCAGGCGGAACACGCGGTCTTCCAGTCCCGAGCGGTTGCGGTAATAGATCAGCGACATGCCGCACTTGGGGTCGGTGGTGTACTCGTGTTCGGAATCCCACTGCGGCACGTGGAATTCACTGTCCTCGTCGAATAGATCGAGGTAGGCGTCCCAGTCCTGCGCGTCGCACAACTCGGCCTTGCGGTAGAGGAACTGTTCGATGGAGTGCTGTCGTTGGCTCATGGCTCAAATCTCCTTGCTGTCGTTGCACTTCTGCTGCAGGCCCTTGAGCAGGAACTCGCGCCAGGCGCCGTGCTGGTTGACGTAGAGGCCTTCGTGGGTCAGTTCGGTGCCGGTCAGCACCGGCTGGATGCCCAATAGCTCGCTGTTCGGCGTGGCGCCTTCCAGCCACTTGTGGTGGCCGCGCGAGATGTCGTTCCAGCGTTCCAGGCGCGCCTGGAAGCCGCGCTGCTGTTCGCGGAATTCCACCAGGTCGTCCGGCGTGCCCATGCCGGAGACGTTGAAGAAATCCTCGAACTGGCGGATGCGGTTTTCGCGGTCCTGGTCCGATTCGCCCTTCACGCCGATGCACTGACTGACGATCTCGGTCTTGTTCCAGGCCACCGGGCGCACGATGCGCAGCTGCGAGCTGATCTGGTCCATGAAGAACAGGCTGGGGTAGATGTTGAGGTTGCGCAGGCGGTGCATCATCCACTCCGCCTTGGCTTGGCCGTGTTCCTCCACCAGGCGCGGCATCACGCTGGCGTAGCCGGGGCGCACCGCCGGGTTGGGCATGTCGCTGAACAGCACGCTGTGGCCGTTCCGGAACGAGAACCAGCCGTCGTCGGTTTCGGCGTCGCCGGCGCCGAGCTTGCTGTAGTCGAGCGTGCCGCTGCCGGCCTCGCCTTTTTGCGCGTTGGCGTCCTGGCGGTGCTGCACCGTGGCCACGTAGTTGTAGTGCACGGTGCTGACGTGGTAGCCGTCCAGGCCGTTCTCGTTCTGCAGCTTCCAGTTGCCGTCGAAGGTGTAGGTGGATTTGCCCGGCAGCACTTCCAGTTCGCCGGTGGGGGACTGCGCCACCATCATGTCGAAGAAGACGCGCGCATCGCCCAGGTAGTCTTCCAGCGTGTCGCGGCCGTTGGCGTCCAGGCTGATGAAAACGAAGCCCTTATAGCTCTCGATGCGCGCCTTCTTCAGGCCGCGCGTGGATTTGTCGAAGTCCTCGCAATATTCGCCCGGCGCCTTCACCTTCAGCAGGCGGCCGTCGTTTTTGTAGCACCAGGCGTGGAACGGGCAGGTGAAGGTCGATTGATTGCCCTTGCTCAGGCGCGTCAGCGTGGCGCCGCGGTGCTGACAGGCGTTGATCATGGCGTTCAGTCCGCCGTTGCCGTCGCGTGTCACGATCATCGGCATGCGGCCGGCGCGCAGGGTGATGAAGTCGTGCGGGTTGGGGATTTCGCTTTCGTGGCAAGCGTAGATCCAGTTCTTCTCGAAGATGAATTCCATCTCCAGCTCGAACAGTTCCGGCTCGGTAAACATCTCGCGCGCCATCCGGTACACGCCTTCCGCGGGTCGGAAGTCCAGACAGCCGCCGATGAATTCTTGCCATTGCGATGGGGTTTTTGCCGTGCTCATGATCAATTCTCCTCCTGCCTTGTGATGGTCTTTTAATCACGCTAAGACCACGGCGATTGAATACCTGATCGGGGGTCGGGGCTATCCGGCTACTTGGCGTTCGCTATCCGTTTTTTTGGGCCGTCCTGTCGTCCTCCCCTCCTTGAGCGCTTCCGGTGCGTGTTCATGCCATCCGGGATGGTAGCCCCGTCGCTGTCCGCGCCGCACGGGCGCGTCGTTTGTCCTTCTCCTCTTCGCCGTCGCCCGCAAAAAAAGCGGATAGCCATTGACCAGTAGCCGGATAGCTCCCCGGCGCCAACGGGTATTCAATCGTCTCCAGCCAGAGCGCACGTCGCAACGGCCCGCGCCGGGCTTTGCTACGGGGGAGCGGGCGGGAGCGCAGGGCAGACGGGTTGATCGCCAAATGGATACCTTACGGGTATCGGTCTGATGCTAAAACAGTATTGGATGGTGAAAAAATAACCTAATAAGCTGCTGTTTCAGTTGGTAATTTTAGCGATTGATACTTTAAAGACATGATCAGATCCATCGAGACCATCCTGGTCGATGTGCCCACCATCCGCCCGCACAAGTTGTCGGTGGCCACCATGAACACCCAGACCCTGGTGCTGGTGCGCGT